>JBBDZC010000001.1:0-9101 GCA_040900375.1 Candidatus Anderseniibacteriota bacterium
CATGTACATAGTGTGGGGTGTTTCCAAGGTATTGAACCATTACGATGGGTTGACATATAAATGTCATTGTGATACTATAATATGGTTAGTTTCCGTGTACTTTCCCCTTTTGGCTGCGGAGAGCAGCCTCCCACCTTTCTGCAAGGAGGATCGACCCATGTTAGTCCTGTCGCGGCAAAGAGACGAAAGCATCATGATCGGTGACAACATCGTCATCACGATCGTAGACATCCGCGGAGATAAAGTCCGCCTCGGGATTGAAGCTCCGACGGAAATCCCCGTGCACCGCCTGGAGGTGTACGAGGCCATCCAACGGCAGAGCTTGCGGGACGCTTCTGCCAAGCCGGAGAAGCTTTAAGGACCCGCTCTCTTCATCGGAGACTCAACAGACCTAACTTACCCAGCCGTGCTCGCTTAGTCGCGCGCACGGCTCTTTTTATCCCACTTCGCAGACAAAACCATGGCCGTAAGGCGGTGGTTGAATGCTAATGGGATAACCCCGCGTAACCTAGCGGGGGCGGCTTCATGCTTCTTAATTAATAATGAGGGGCATCGTTACTAAACGGCTATCCTCACCGCTACGCTTTAAATAGATCACCGCCTCGCCATCTTCACCAACAGCCGCCTGGGCATTGCCAGTATTCGTTGTATCAACACGATGTTCTAAGGGATGATCACGCGTATCAATTTCGGTAATAATCAACTCGTCAGCTACTTGATAGAAGATATGCTGACCGCCAGCGAACCACTGCACATGATTTATGGAACGAGAGAGACGTATGACTAAGTGCAGTTCATGGAGCGGCACAACTGCCCGCTCGTCGAGCTCATTATAGACATACAAGGTCATAGGATCAGTCTGGACTAACAACATGCGACCATCGGGCGACCAGGCAGCGGTGACAACCTGGGAGCTTATTTCTACTATCTCATTATCGCGGAGCAGAGACAGTGTGTGATTCCCCAAAAGGAAGGCTACGTCACCTTGGGGGGTGACGAGTAATTGCTGAAGGGGGCCAGAAAGCTTTAAGGGCAGCGTTTGGACTATGCCTCCCTGGAGATTATAAATTATTATTGCTCCTTCGTTGTCTACCACATAAATCTGGCGGGCGCTGGTGGCAAACTGCTGGACATTAGTAGCAATCAGGCTGCTCGTACGAGTGGTAATGTTGTATACCCGCAGTTGTTCTTGGCTGGTATGGACTAGCACCCGGCCTGGGATGCGTGGATCCCAAAGTATTTCATGGGCTCCTTGTAAGGCGGGCAAAGGGCGGGGGAGCGGATTAGCTGCCGTAATATCAATTAAATCAACAGTGCCATTAGCAGCACGCAGAAGAAGGTTAGTATTATTAGGTGCCCATAGGAGTGCTTCTGGCGCGGCCCGAGTTTTAATAGCGCCAGTGAGGAGCTGTCCTTCTGGATCCAAAAAACGTATGTAGCCGTCTTGGAAATAGGCGGCAATCAGTTGTCGATTAGGCGACAGGGCGAGCAGGGTGGCTCCTTCGCCTAATACTTGTAGCTCGGGTTGTTCGGCAAAAAGCCGAATCCCGCGTAATTCTGTGATGAGACCAGGATTCACGGGAACATTCTTTTGCCACGATATATACCCTTCTTTAGTGATTTGAATATGAACGTTCCCCGCGGGGACGTTGGGAATAGCGCGAGGCGTTTTTCCTAGCTCGCGGGCGTTCATAACAACCGTCGCACGGCGCGGGTAAGTTTCGACAAGGACCACGCCTACCGGTAGAGGATCAACATTACTGGTGACGGTGCGGTACCCCATGGCGTACAAAATCACCAGCGGGGCGAGAGCAAGAAAGACAACAGTTGAGGTAAAGAGCAACAGCTGGCGATAGATTCTTTTCATAGGTGAGACCACTATTGCCTAGTTTAGAATGGATGTCTAGGCTAAACACTAGCCACTTGCTGACCCTTGCTGTTTACTCATCGGCGACGGTATTCTTAAGAGCATGTCACATTTTGTTATTCGGGGCGGGCAGAGATTGGGAGGTACCATTCCTGTACATGGCTCTAAGAACGCTGCCTTGCCTCTGTTGGCAGCTAGTCTTTTAACGCACGAGCCGATTACTTACCATAATATCCCGGATATTTTGGATGTTAAGAATCTTATTACCATTCTTATGTCGCTGGGTGTTGCCGTACAACAAACAAGCACTCAACTGACTCTTCAGACAGGCAATATTACCCCCGAGCAATTGGCGACCGACAGTGTGGGGCTGTTGCGTGGCTCTATTTTGCTCATGGGAGCCCTGCTTGGTCGTACACGACATATTACCCTTCCCCATCCTGGTGGAGATTTAATTGGCGTGCGGCCAATCACCGCCCATTTGGACGCTTTTTCTCAACTCGGCGCGCACATCACAGAAAGCAATGGACAGATCACTATTGCGGGTGGAAGTTTACGGGCCGGTAAAGTTGTACTGTCTGAATTCTCGGTTACGGCAACGGAGAATATCATGTTGGCCGCTGCCACCCTCCCAGGTGTCACCACTATCGAGATTGCGGCTGCTGAACCCCATGTCGTAGCCCTTGCCCAACTACTCACTAAGATGGGCGCGATAGTTAAGGGAGCAGGCACCCATACGATAACCGTAGCAGGGAAGGAAAAACTTACCGGCACGACCTTTACTAATATCCCGGATATGCTCGAAGCGGGGGCTTTCGTGCTTATGGCCGCTGCGACCCAATCAGCCATCACCCTGGAAAATGTTCCCCTTGGCGATTTGACTCTTTTTTGGAAGAAGACCAAAGAGATGGGAATTGATTATTCAATTAATGAAGCAGGGCAGACAGTGACGGTTCAGCCCGCGCCGCTGACTGCCTTTCGGCTGCAAAGTTTGCCTCATCCTGGTATCGCCACGGACTTGCAAGCGCCTTTTTCGGTAGTGGCAACCCAGGCTAAGGGTACTTCATTAATCCACGATCCGCTCTACGAGGGGCGATTTCGCCATATAACTGAATTGCAAAAAATGGGGGCCCAGGTGACAGTGTGTGATCCCCATCGAGTTATTATTCAAGGACTAACCCCTCTCCATGGACAACGTATTCCCAGTCTTGACATTCGTTCAGGCATCACCCTGCTAATCGCCGGGCTCGTGGCCGAGGGAGAAACGATTATTGACCAAGCAGAGATTATTGATCGAGGGTATGCTCGTATACCAGAGCGCTTGACTGCCCTCGGTGCCCAAATTACTCGTCAGCCCTAACTCTATGCGTGTCACCAGAAAAATTGCCATTGATTTAGGCACAACAAATACGCTGATGTATGTCCCTAAGGCTGGTATCGTTCTCAATGAGCCGTCAGTAGTGGCAGTCTCCCTCGAAGAAAATGCCGTGTTAGCCATCGGTAATGAAGCTAAAGAGATGATTGGCCGTACGCCCGAAAGCATCGTCGCTCATCGTCCGCTCAAAGATGGAGTTATTGCTGATTACCGTGTAACGGAGGCAATGTTGCGCTACTTGATTCAAAAGACCGGTGCTTCCATTCGTTTCTTACGACCAGAAGTCTTAGTATCGGTACCGGCCGGCATTACTAGTACCGAGCGGCGAGCGGTTGTTGATGCAACTATGTCGGCGGGTGCAAAAGCCGCCTACCTTATTAAGGAGCCAATTGCTGCGGCCATTGGCGCCGGTGTTCCCATTGGCGAGAGCGCAGGCCATATGATTGTGGATATTGGCGGCGGCACGACCGAGGTAGCTGTGATTGCGCTGGGGGGGATTGTTACTGCTCATTCGGCGCGTATCGGCGGCAACCGCTTTGATGAGGCTATTACTGATTATATTCGTAAACGCCACGGCTTAGTTATTGGTGAGCAGACTAGCGAGCAAATTAAAGTCTCGATTGCCTCCGCGGTGCCTCTGGAAGAACCACTCCATCTCAATATTCGCGGCCGCGATTTAGCAACCGGTTTACCAAAAGAAACTGAGATTACTTCTAATGATATTACGGAAGCATTGCGTGACCCCCTGGATGAAGTTTTGCAAGCGATTAAGCATGTTTTGCAAGACACGCCTCCCGAATTGGCCGCCGATGTCATTGATACCGGTATTGTTGTTAGTGGCGGGGGAGCGCTCTTGCGTCATATCGACCAATTGATTTCCCGCGCAACAGCCGTTCCCTGCTACATAGCTGATGATCCGCTAGTGTGTGTGGTGAAAGGCGCAGGGGCGGCTTTAGAAAACATTGATGCCTATAAACGCAGTGTTTTGCTAACCCGTTAGGCGCTTAAGTTGCTGCTGATAGTATTTCGCAGTACTCTGTCAGGATGCTACAGGGGGATTTTAAGTTAGCGCTTGTTCACGATGAGCTTGTCCGACGCGGCGGCGCAGAGGTTGTATTTGAAGAGTTGTTGCGTATGTTTCCCCAGGCGGACGTCTATGCGCTCTATGCGGGCCAGACAGCTCTCAAGATTGCGGGTCAGCGCCGTGAGATTCATACCTCATTTCTACAGAAACTGCCCCGATGGTTCCGCCGTCATCCTGGCCGGGTTCTCCCTTTACTGCCGCAGGCCGCGGAACAGCTTGATTTTTCTACGTATGATTTAGTGATTAGTAGCGCCAGCGGCTTTGTGAAGGGAATTGTAACGCGTGCTCATGTTCCTCATCTGTGTTACTGCCACACGCCGACGCGTTATTTATGGAATGAAAGTCAAGCAGCCCTGGCGCGCTCCCCCTACGGCACCCAGTGGCTGCTGCGCGGCATGACGCACTATCTCCGCTTAGCAGATTTTAGCGCCGCCCAGCGGGTAGATCACTTTCTCGCCAACTCTCGCTATACCCAGCAGCGCCTGATGACTTTCTACCGGCGAGAGAGCATGGTAGTTTATCCACCAATTGCCACTACTTTTTACACCCCGGGCCGAGCCACCCGGGCAACTAATTCACCTTTCCTGGTTGTGAGTCGGCTGACACCGAGTAAGCACGTAGAGCAGGCAATTGAAGCCTGTGAAAAATTACGCCAACCTTTAATTATTATCGGCCAGGGGAGAGAAGCGCGTCGTTTGCAAAAGATGGCCGGTAAGGAGACCCGCTTTATTACGTCAGTCTCTCGTAAGGCCCTACGTGACTACTACCGCCGAGCCCGGGCGCTTTTGCAACCAGGAATTGAAGATTTTGGGATGGCAACCGCCGAAGCGCAGGCTTGTGGCACGCCAGTGATTGCTTACAATGTTGGTGGGGTCCGTGAGATTGTGGCCCACCGGGTTACGGGTTATCTCTACACGCACCAGCGAGTTGAGGCCCTCGCCGAAGCGCTGCGGCGTTGTGTGACAGGTGAAATATTTCGGGCAGAAGATTGTCAGCGTCAGAGTTTGCGTTTCAGCACTCGTAACTTTCAAGCCGGTATTCGCGGCGCAGTTGAAAAAATATTGTCATCATAACTGTTTATTTACTCATAAATTGTTATAGTAACGCTATGGATTATTCCCTGCAGACTATTAATATTAAGTTGAGCTCCATTGAACAGGCCACGCTGGATAAAAAAATGCAGCGCTTGCAGAAGCACCTTCATTATCCCTTTGTGATTCATATTGTGTTTGCCCATGACGCGCACCACCTTAAAGGCGATGTTGTTACCTGTAAAATAAACGTGCGGCAAGGTAAAAAGGTTTTTCACGCCGAACGTCAAGGTCCCACGATTGCGGATACGCTCGATGAAGTGACTGAAGCTCTCCAGCGCGAACTGGAAAAAGATCATGACCGGCGCAAAGATCGACACGCATCGGCTTAAGGTTTAAAGATCGCTCACGAGTAAAGCCTCATTTGCTGTCGAATGAATAAAAAGGCATACTACGAGATTGCTTAACGTTGTTACATAACCTGTATGGGTTTATTGAGCTTTTTTAAAACTAGCCGCCATGAGCGGGCAGTGGAGCGTTACCGGCCCCACGTAGCCCGCATGATCGCGCTTGAAGCCCGGTATCAAAATCTCACTGATGCCGAGCTTAAAGAGAAAGTATTACGCTACCGTGGCCAAAGCCTGGCCGAGCTTCGCACCCACGTCGTTGAAATCTTTGCGAGTGTCCGCGAAGCAGCGCGGCGGCGTCTTAATATGCCGCACTTTGCCGTACAGTTCATGGGGGGTCTGGCTCTCCTCGACGGCAATATTGCCGAAATGAAAACCGGGGAAGGCAAGACCTTGGTCGCAACGCTGCCATTGATTTTACACGCCTTGAGTGGCCGCGGGGCTCATTTGGTCACAGTTAATGATTATTTAAGTCAACGTGATGCTGCCTGGATGGGGCCACTCTACCAATTTTTTGAATTGTCAGTCGGGGTGATTTTACCTGGCCAGTCACCAATCGAGAAGCGTCAAGCGTATAGTGCAGCCGTTACGTATGGGACAAATAATGAATTTGGCTTTGACTATCTACGGGATAACATGGCCACTTCCCCAGCTGATATGGTGCAACGGGAATTGTCTTATGCCATTGTGGATGAAGTCGACAGCATCTTAATTGATGAAGCGCGTACCCCGCTTATTATCTCGGCCCCTGATGCTGAATCTACCCGTCAGTACGAGCAATTTGCGCGCATTGTGCCGCAACTTCAGGAGGGCGAGCACTACAACATTGATGAAAAGCGCCGCGCGGCGACGCTCACTGATGAAGGTATATCACGCGTGGAGGGACTGCTGGGAATAGACAATATATACGCAGAACAGGGCATCCGGATAGTGCACCATCTCGAACAAGCTTTGCGAGCCCAAACGCTTTACCATAAAGATAAAGACTACGTGGTCCAGAATGGTCAGGTAATTATTGTGGATGAATTTACCGGGCGGCTCATGGCCGGCCGCCGCTACGCAGAAGGACTTCACCAAGCCCTTGAAGCCAAGGAGAAAGTAGTGGTGCAGCAAGAGAGCCGGACACTCGCGACGATCACCTTCCAGAATTTCTTTCGTCTCTATCAAGGTTTAGGCGGCATGACCGGCACAGCCGTGACCAGTGCGGAAGAATTCGAGAAAGTTTATAACCTGGAAGTCATGGCCATTCCTACTAACAAAGTGATGGTGCGCAATGACAAGACCGATCGCATTTTTTTAAACGAGCAGGTTAAATTTGCCGCCGGGGTGCAAGAAATTAAGCGACGCCATGAAGCCGGGCAACCAGTGCTGGTGGGCACGATTGCGATTGAAAAGTCAGAGTATTTGTCCGCGTTATTGACCAAAGAAGGGGTGCCGCACGAAGTTCTCAATGCTAAACACCACGCCCGAGAAGCTGAAATTATCGCCCAGGCGGGGCAGAAGGGCGCTGTTACTATCTCTACGAACATGGCGGGCCGAGGAACAGATATTAAATTGGGCGAGGGCGTGGCGAGTAGTGGCGGTCTCTTTGTTCTTGGTACCGAGCGCCATGAGGCCCGGCGGATTGATAACCAGTTACGCGGGCGGGCGGGGCGACAAGGCGATCCCGGAGAAACCCAGTTTTTTGTAAGCCTAGAGGACGATGTCATGCGCATCTTTGGCGGTGACAAGATTAAACGTATTATGCAGCGGCTCCGTGTGCCGGAAAGCGAGCCCATTGAAAACGCCTTAATTAGCCGCGCCCTTGAAGGTGCCCAAGAAAGGGTCGAGGGATACTACTTTGATATGCGCAAGCAAGTGCTCGCCTACGATGATGTCTTAAATCGCCAACGCAATGCTATCTATGGACTCCGCCGCCAGATTTTACTCCACGGGCAATGGCAAGACCCGAATTTACCCGCCGAGAATCTCCATGCTCACATCGAAAAAATTCTTCGCGAGCAAGCGGAAGAACTGGTAGCGCTCCACACGGCAGCGGAAAACTTGGAACAGTGGGACCTGGAAGAAATCGCCGAGGCTACGGCCTCACTCACGACGGTGCCCTTAGCGGAGTTACGAGAAAAATTTGCGGCAGTGCAGCAAACGGCTCATAGTGAAGGTCCCGCTTTCGCGCGGATAGAGCTGACTGAAACCGTGGCGACAGTCTTGCACGAGCGGCTGCGGCAACGCGAGACAGAGATGGGGAGTGACATTTTTTCTTCACTAGAGCGAGCGGCGGCGATCCGGGCAATTGACACGCACTGGATGGAACATCTCGACACTATGGATTACTTACGGACGGGAATTGGGCTGCGTGGCTATGGCCAGCGTGACCCCTTAGTGGAGTACCAAAAAGAAGGGTACCAATTATTTCAAAAACTGCTCGCGGCTATTAAGACCTCAATAATTGATGTTCTCTACCATGCGCAAGCGATTGCCAATGAGCAGCGCCAAGCGATCCCGCAACATGAATCAGCACTCGCACCTCATCGGATTGCAGAGCCTGGTAGTGGTGATGCGCCTGCGCCTGCCGGTGGAGGCGTGGCAGCAGCTACGCCGCTACGCAATGCCGTCAAAAATATTGGGCGTAATGATCCGTGCCCCTGCGGAGCGATCAATCCCGAAACCGGCGAAGTCTACAAATATAAGAAGTGCGGTTTAATTAATGCGGCGTATCATAAACAATAGAGCGGAGTCTGCCACAGCTTTTGCGACGGTGGACGGCTCGGGGAAGAAGTTTAAGAGGTGTCATGGGAAATAGGAAATGATAACAAGCATCAGGCAACTAATTCAAGGGGTTTTGGATAAGGGTTATCTAATGAGTCTGGCGACAGTAGATGAAAGTGGAATATGGGCGGCTGATGTGATTTATGTCCATGATGATGATCTGAACATCTATTGGATGTCCGATCCTGATGTACGACATTCGCAGGCGATAGTTAAGAATAACCATGTGGCAGGAACTATAACAGTTAGCGGTCAAGGAGAAGATAATCTAGGAACCCAATTTGAAGGTGTGGCAGAAAAGATACACGGCGATAGGTACGATTTAGCGGTAAAGCATTATAAGAAAAGGAATAAGCCAGCACCGAAACAAGACGAGGATGTGCTTCAAGGAGATTCCTGGTATATCCTTAAACCGAAAAAATTCGAATTGATTAGCGAGAGATGGTACGGATTCGAGAAGCAAAAGCTAGATTTATAATTCCAGCTCGCTTTGGGCGGGAAGGTGGACTTCTAACAGGGCATTTTCTAGTCAACACCTTGGAAACGCTTTGAGGGTGTTTGAAAATTAAGA
>JBBDZC010000002.1:0-1269 GCA_040900375.1 Candidatus Anderseniibacteriota bacterium
TGGTCTTCCCCCAGTTTTGTGGACACGGTTAATGTCCATGAGACTGCTCGTACTCCAGTGGGCTCATGTAACCCAAGGAGGAGTGCAAGCGCTGACGGTTGTACCAGCCTTCAATGTACTCGAAGATGGCGGTTCGAGCCTCGGCCCGGCTGGCGAACTGGTGAGCGGCGCATTCTCGTTTGAGCGTGGCGAAGAAACTCTCCATGGCGGCGTTGTCGTAGCAGTTACCCACATCACTCATGCTCACCTGACAATGGGCTGCAGCTAAGGAGCCTAGAAAGGCGTGGCTGGTGTATTGGCTGCCTGGATCGGAGTGATGCAGCAACAGGCCATCCTTGGGTGGTTTCCGTCTTTGCACTGCCATCTCCCAAGCCGCCTGAACCAAGGAAGCCTGCATGTGGGTGCCCATGGCCCAGCCGACTACGGGCCGCGCGAACAAGTCCAGGATGGCAGCCAGGTACAGCCACCCTTCGGCAGTGTCAATGTAGGTGATATCGCCGACCCATTTTCGGTTGGGGATAGGAGCAGAAAAATCTTGCTTCAACAGGTTCGGGGCCGGGATGACACCAAGCTCTCGGCGGGTGGTGACCGGGCGCCATTTGCGAGGGTGACGAGCGACTATTCCATGCACTCGCATCAGCCGAGCTACCCGGTTTCTTCCGCACCGCGCCCCGCCTCGCCGCAAAGCGGCGTGGATCCGTGGGCTGCCATAGGTCCGCTGACTGGCGCGATGTTCTTGGCGGATTTGGTTTACCAGCGCCTGATTGGCCTGTTCGCGCTGGCTAGGGGCGCGATCCCGCCACGCGTAATAGCCACTTTTCCCCACGACCAGCGCCTGACACATACCCTTCACCGAAAACTCTCCTTGATGAGCTGCGATGAACTTGTATTTCATGTGTGTTTTCTGGAGAAAATGTTGACTGCTTTTTTTAGGACCTCACGCTCCTCTTCCGCCTCGGCCAAGGCGCGGCGCAAGTGCCTGATCTCAACCTTAGCCGCCTCCAGGTCGCTGGGTTCCAGATGCCCCTCTTGAGTTCCCGATTGCTTGACCTGAAAGCGGTCGCGCCATTTCAGCAGCAGCCCACGGGTGATCCCCAACTCGCGTTCGATTTCCCCGGCCCTCTTCTCTCCTCGTTCAAGCAATGCCAGTGCTTCCAGTTTGAATTCCTCCGGAAACGTGCGGTATTTTTTGACGCTCATGATCCTTCTCCTGTTTTAGTGTACTTGACCCACGACATTTTTCATGTCCACTAATTCGGGGGAAGACCA
>JBBDZC010000003.1:0-191595 GCA_040900375.1 Candidatus Anderseniibacteriota bacterium
TCTTAATTTTCAAACACCCTCAAAGCGTTTCCAAGGTGTTGACTAGAAAATGCCCATTCGACTCCACGGTCTAAAGGCCGTGGCTTGCTTAAGGGTTGACTCTAAAGCCGCGCGTATCTCCACCCTGAAGGGTGGAGCTTGCGCGAGTCGAAGAGTCAACCCCGTTAGCCGTTCGACCCCGCGGCGTGGGCGACCCCGAGCTCGCAGTCGAGGGGAGACCCGCCCTTCGCCAAGCGGGACAGCTATGGCCGCTCGGGGCGGCCTGACTCTAACGGAGTCAAGGAACACCAAGTCCTCACGTCGTTAGTTTAACGTTTCGAGAATTGCGGTGCGCGACGGGCTCGCTTAAGACCAGGCTTCTTACGTTCTTTCATCCGGGGATCACGCGTCAAGAGCCCAGCATCCTTGAGTTGTTTGCGCCAACCCTGATCAATGGTGACGAGCGCCCGCGCAATCGCTAGCTCAACCGCTTCTGCTTGAGCATGCTTACCTCCACCCGAGACTTTAGCTTTAAATCCATACGTGTCTAATTGTGAAGTTAATTTCAACGCGCGCAGCGCTGACTCTTGCATCGCCGCTGTGGGAAAATACTCATGAATTTCAATCCCATTAATCTTCCGTGAGCCTGTTTCACTATTTAAAACTACTTGCGCTCGCGCTGTTTTGCGACGACCGAGACCATATTGAGGAGTTTTTGATGCCATAGAGGATAATAGTTATTTGGGAGAGGCAATTTGCGGTAGATGAGGATGAGTGGCACCCGCGTACAATTTTAGGTGACGCATGCGCTCGGCGCGTAAATTATTTTTGGGTAGCATGCCATAAATAGCTTCCTCGACAATCACGCGTGAATCACGCCGCCGTTGCTCGGCCACTGAACGTTCCTTCAGGCCACCCGGGTAGCCAGTGTAGTGACGGTACATTTTTTGCGTTTCTTTATTACCCGTCAACACCACATGGTCGCAGTTTGTAATCACCACATAGACTGGCGCGACAACGTTTTTAGCAAAATCAAAACGATGTTTACCTAACAGCAAGGCAGCTGCTCTAGTCGCTAAGCGACCCAGAACTTCACCTTGGGCGTCAAAATGGTGCCATTCTCCCGCATTTTCAGGAGTAGTTGGCGTATGGGTAGTAGTATCAGTTTTGGCCATCGGTATTACTTTGTGGGGAGGGCCGTCACAATGTCAACCCGCACTGTTTTTGCCCCATCAGTCCGGGTTCGGGGCAGCTTAGTTAAGCGAAGGTAGCCACCGGGGCGCGTGTATACTTGAGCGGCTATGGCTTGCAGTCGTGGTAAATCTTCGGCATGCAGCAGCTGGGCTAAAAGTCGTCGGCGTCGAGCCAATGTTAATTCTTTTTTTGCTTCAGTTACAAGCGGCTCGAAGAAACGCCGGAGTTCTTTACCCTTCGCTTCAGTGGTGATCAAGGAGTTATACTTAAGCAACGCACTGGTGAGGTTACTGAGCAAAGCGTGACGGTGGTGAGCCCTGCGGCTCAAAATACGATTGGCGTGTTTATGCTTCATGGCCGCTAGCTTGTTCTTCAATTGTGGCAATATGAGCGGCCCGGGCTTTCATAATATCTTCAACGGCCTTTTCGCCTAATCCGGGAATATCTTGAATTTGTTCTTCTGATAGCTCTACGACTTGCTCCACCGTGGTAATCCCAACCCGCTCGAGAGCGTTGTGGACCCGCGAGGGTAACTGCAACAAACTCAAAGTATTTTCTGGTTCGGGTGACTCGGTTTCAGTGACTAGTTCCTCTACTTCTTCAGGACGTTGCGCCGTAAGCTGCTTTTCAAAGTCGCCCTTGAGCTCTTGGAAATGGTCAGTGAGAATAGCCGCCGCTTGCTTGAGAGCATCAATTGGTTTAACGGTGCCATCAGTCACGATCATAATGGTTAACTTATGGTAATCTGTGGCTTGGCCTACTCGTACGTTTTCTACTTTAAAGCTTACTCGCTCGACGGGAGTAAAAATAGCGTCGAGGGCAATAGTTCCAATATCTCGCTGTTCTCGTTCCCGGGCTTCAGATGGGACATAACCGCGGCCCTGCTCTACCGTGCAACGCATTTCTAATTTAGCCTTGCTGGTAGTCAGTGTCGCAATCGGCAGATCGGGATTAGCAATTATGATTTCCGGGGGAGTGGTAAAATCACCAGCGGTTATCTTCTTTTCGCCGCTAACAGTAAGCTTAATTTCAATGGGTTGATCACTAGTGGAAGACAAACGGACTCGTTTTAAGTTGAGCATAATTGTCACCATATCCTCTTTCACTCCTTCAAGAGTGGAAAATTCATGATCCACGCCATCAATTCTCATATGGGTAATGGCAGCTCCGGGTAGAGATGACAACAGCACGCGTCGTAGCGCATTTCCCACGGTCGGACCGTAACCTGGGTAATACGGGTGAATCGCAAAGGTGGTGGTATTATCCCCTTCTTCAGTGATCTCGATATGTTCGGGTAAATAAATAGGCTGGAGCATGGTAGTGCGTTAAAAAATAATAAGTAGCTTAGCGAGCAAAAAACTCGACTATGGCTTGAACATCAACCCCCACGTTCGCTTCCTCAATTGTTGGTATTGCGGTCACCCGAAAACTAAAATCCTCGGCATCAATTACAATCCACGATGGCGAGTGTACATTCTGCATGCGCTTTACAAAATTAGCAAAGAGGGCCTTAGTGCGCTTACTGGAGCGGACCGATACAACATCTCCTGATTTTAAGCAGTACGAAGGGATGTCAACTGGTCGGTTATTAACGCTAAAAATTCGATGAGTGGTCAACTGTCGCGCCGCGGCCCGAGTGGGTGCAAAACCCGCACGGTAGACTGCGTTGTCAAGCCGGCGTTCAAGTAGGGCGATCAATTCCTTGCCAGTTTGTTCCTTCGCGCGCCGGGCTTGCGCATAATACTTACGTAATTGTTCTTCGCGGATGCCAAACAACTCTTTCAAGTTTTGCTTTTCTTCCATCTGGACGCCGTAGCGACTCTTAGGCTGACGCCGGGGTGCTTTCTGGCCACCGCGGGATCCTAGGCCAGGACTTTTGGGGCGCGTAGGAGCGGGAGGAGGGGGAGTTATATCATTCATAAAGTAAAAATTAAACTCGCCGCCGCTTAGGTGCTCGGACGCCATTATGAGGAATAGGGGTGTTGTCACGAATCGCCGTCACACTTAACCCGGCTACTCCTAAAGACCGAATCGCTGATTCTCGGGCACTGCCGATGCCTTTAACGTATACTTTAACTTCTTCCATACCATAGGGCTTAAGTCGTTCCATGACATCTGCCATAACCCGTTGGGCGGCAAAAGGCGTCGCCTTGCGCGCGCCGCTAAAACCCGCCCGTCCTGCACTGCTCCACACTAAGACATTGCCCGCTGCATCGGTTACCGAAATAACTGTATTATTATATGAAGATTGAATATAAACACGCCCCTCGCGAACTTTGCGAATTTTTTTACCCTTCTTTTGTTTAGTGACAATTGGTGTTGTAGCCATAAAAAAGTAGATTAGGTCTTCTCCGCTGCCGCTCGTCGGCCGCTGCCAGCGGTCCGTCGAACATTGCCCCGTACCGTGCGAGAATTAGTCTTTGTCCGCTGTCCGCGTACTGGTAGATTCTTAGCATGTCGCAAACCACGGTAGGAATTGATATCTTTGTAGTGCTTAATATGCATGACTACTTCCCGCTTTAGTTCTCCTTCAACTTTTAAGTTTTTCTCAATGTAGTCGCGCAGTGCTTGCTCTTCCTGGCTAGTTAACTCGCGAGTTTTAGTATTTTCGTCAATGCGCAACTTTTGGAGAATCTTGGGACTTAAACTACGACCGATGCCATAGATACTCGTGAGGGCCACAACAATGCGCTTTTGATCAGGTAAGTTAACACCACTAATACGAATCGGCATATCGTTATCCCTGTCGTTGCTTATGTTTCGGATTCTCACAAATCACATACAACCGTCCGCGGCGACGCACGACTTTACATTTAGCACAGATTTTTTTTGTTGACGATCGTACTTTCATACGTGGTTATTCTAAGCGCAAAAGAATGCGTCCTTTTGTTAAATCATAAGGAGACATGGCGACTTTGACGCGATCACCCGGCAGCACGCGAATCCGATGGACGCGCATTTTGCCACTTAAGTGAGCAATAATCTCCTGTCCCGCATCTAAGCGAACCCGAAATTGAGTGTTCGGTAAATTTTCCGTTACCTCACCTTCAAGTTCAACCGTGTCACCTTTTGGCAGATACAGTAAATTACTAGTTAATAGAGAAAGTTGAAAAGGTTCTAGATAGATATATATCGTGGCTCTTTTCAACCCTTGACTCTTATTGCTTGCCAGAAAACAAAATCATCCTGCCATACACAGGATGGGATGCCATAAACAGTTTCCTTCCTTGACGTCCGTCTTAAAGCAATCCCAAGTTCGTGTAGTGCGGATAGGGAGTAGCGTAGAATAGCTTTAAGACCCTGTCAAGCCCACTAATTATCAGGGTTGCCGCTCTGGCTGAAGATTGAGGATAATACGTTTTTCAATACGAGGGATGGATTGAACCCAAAAGGGCCATAAGTTCAAATCTACCGATCGTACTCCAGGTAGGCCCTGGAGATAAGTAGTTGCCTCTTGGCGTTTACGACCTGCTAATTTTTCTCGAAGAGTTTCCAGTGATAGCTGCGGAATTGTGGTATGAGTGACTCGGACCAAGACTGTTGCTTCGGCTTGTTCCCAATTAATGTCCTCAACAGTTTTATTATAGGTAATAGGACCAGGAAAAAGCATATATTCTTGATCGAGGCGTTCTGTCAAAGCAATTGTCAGCTTGGCTTCAAGCGCTTGCTGCTCATAACCAATGACGCGAACAATCGAACGCGCCGTGTAGGGAATAGTTGCTTGTCGGCTATCAAGGGCCGCCTCGCTCGTAAAGGATATGATCTCGTTAGTCCAACTTTCCTCTAAAATAATCCAGTTTTGGGGTAGTTCTTGGCGAATCTCTTGCTCCACTTTGGCCCTCGCTTTGCTACCCGCATCTTGTCGCGCTGTCTCTAGGTCTTGTTCTTTAATAACCGCTACGTTCTCACCAGAACCCCCCGTTAAAGCTGTCGTCGCCTCCGCGTAGACCAAGGATTGAGCAGGTGCATCTAGGGCGGCGAAATTAAGACGTTGGGGTTCAATATTACTCTCGGCCCCCGCCTCGGCCGCTTCTACCTCTACACTGACAGTACCTGCTGGAGGAATTGTGGCGCTTTTTATCATGAAAAACAGCTTGTCATCCTGGGTTACGAGACGGCTGCGTTCTTTAATTTTTTGTTCATCAACAGTGCGATTAATGAGTTGCACTCTCCCCTGCGTCTTTGTGCCTATTACTTCAGTACTAGTCACGGTAGCCGAATCGGTGATCTCAACTTCGCGAAAAAAAGCCGAGCCGGGAATATTGCCAGAAGCTTCTGCTCCCTCGGCTTTAATGGTTAAACGTTCATCCACCAGCAAGGGAGCCGTGCGCAACACCATTTTAACATTTGCCCGAGGAAGAAAAATAAACCCAGCGAGTAGGCTGGCCAGGATCACTAAACCAAGCAATGCGAGCACTACTTTGCGCTCACGGTGACCTAAACGGACTGACCGAGCCGGATTCTTGGTCTTAACCGCCGACGAAGGGGCTGAAGCTAGGCGGTTACCGCTCGCAGTTTTCTGCGGTGCCGCTACCTGAATATTAGTAACCGGTACCTTGGCGCCCGGAGGCAATCGCTTTGACTCCAGGGTTTTTTTATTAAAGTTGCTGGCCTGATTTTGATAAGTCGAGCGGGCATGCTCCGGAGAGCGCCCCGCCGGCACGGGCAACTTTGGCAAAGAGGAGAGCGGCGGCTTGTGATCACCAGGAAAATCACGAGGATGCATATTGGGAGTAGGTCGTATATCACGCATATCTAAACACTAATTATAGTCCCCTTTTATAGTTCTGCGCTACGGCCCTCATTCGAGGACTGCCTTAATCCGGCGAATCCCCCCACCAGCTGATTCTTCTCTAGTAATCCGGAAGCGGCCAAGCTCCCCCGTCCGGGTAACGTGCGGCCCGCCACATATTTCTCGGGAGAAGTCACCAATCATATAGACACTAACACGCTCGCCATATTTGTGGGCAAATAAACCCAAAGCTCCAGCGGCTGTTGCTTCCGCCACCGTCATTTCTTCTTTGATCACAGGCAAGTCCGCCGTAATTTTTTCGTTAACCATGTGTTCTACTCGTTGCAATTGCTCGGCCGAGAGCTTCTCGGGGTGAGAGAAATCGAAACGCAAGCGCTCTTGGGTGATATTACTGCCTCGCTGCGTGACGTGGTTGCCTAAGATTACACGCAAAGCTTGGTGCAGCAGGTGGGTTGCGGTATGGTAGTGGACTGATTCCTGCGAGTGATCAGCGAGTCCGCCAGAAAATTTACCGCGCGAGGCTTGCCGCGAGTCTGTCTGATGCTGCGCTAGCGCCTGGGTAAAGCTCGGCAGATCGACGGTCAATTGATGTTCGCGAGCAAGCTCTTGGGTTAATTCAATCGGAAAACCGTACGTCTCGTATAAGTGGAAGGCTTCAGTGCCAGAAATAGTGCGGGTATTGCGCTGCCGGAGCCGGTCAAAATGCCGCAACCCGGTCGTTATGACCGCCTCAAATTGGGTAATTTCAGCTTTCATCTTTTCTCGAGCCAAAGTCTCATGGCGTACCAATGAAGGATACGTTGAACCATATTGCTGCGTAGTAATATGGATGCCTTCATCCATAACCTCTGTCATATTAGTGATGCCCAGCACGCGCGCAGAGCGGACTGCTCGCCGAATCAGCCGGCGAGCCACATAACCCTGGCCTGTTTTTGAGGGCAGCACTGGATGTTCGTCGGCCAGAATGAAGGTCGCGGCCTTGAGGTGATCAGCCACAATCCGCTGGTGACGCTCATTGGGTTTACTGACGGCTGCCGCAATAGCCGCTACTAGTTCTTGGTAGGTATCAATTTCATAAATACTAGTCAGGCCCTGTAAGATCATCACCACTCGTTCTAAGCCCATCCCCGTATCCACATTTGGCTGCGGCAGGGTCTCATAGCGGTCATTGGCTGTGCGAGTGTATTGCATAAAAACATCATTCCAAATTTCCACCCATCGCTTGTCCTGCGGATCAAAATGGACAGGCGCAGCCTCATTCCCCGTCCAGAAAAACATTTCTGTATCTGGTCCTTGCGGGCCCAAGGCCTTTCCCCCTGCCGGCCACCAATTGTCTTTCTTGTCCAGGTGGGCTATGCGCTGCGGTGAGACCCCGCATTTTTCCCAGATTGTTGCTGCCTCGGTGTCACCAGGGGCATCGGCATCCCCCGCAAAGACGCTTACTGCCAGGAGGTTAGGATCAATTTCTAACCACGCAGATGATGTTAAAAACTCCCAGCTCATCATGATTGCTTCACGCTTAAAATAGTCTCCGAGCGACCAATTACCAAGCATTTCAAAAACAGTTGCATGCGTGGCATCTCCCACCGCCTCAATATCGGTTGTCCGCAAGCATTTTTGGACACTGGTTAAACGCCGCCCAGCAGGATGAGGCTGTCCTTTAAGATAGGGTACTAAGGGATGCATACCGGCCGTGGTAAACAGCACCGAAGGATCGTTTTCGGGAATTAAAGGGGCACTGGGTATACGGCGATGCCCGTGAGCCTCAAAAAACTCGAGGTAGCGCTCGCGTAATTCATTAGAAGACAATTTTTTCATGACCGCTGATTATACCTATCCTGTTGGGCAGAGGCAAAAGTCGGCTGTTGTAGTTCAATGTGTCGACTCCACAAATAGGCAACGATTTTCTTAATATAACTTAGAAGTATTTGCGCTCTTTTGAGTCTTTGATCAGTTCATAAGCCGCCTCGGCAGTGTCGACAATAGAGTATAGATCCGCGTCAGGCAAAGAGATCGTCTGATATTTTTCTAAGAGGATTTGTTTAATCCACTGATCAAGCGGTGCCCAAAAATCATGACCGACACAAACCACAGGAACTGATTCCATCTTGCCTGTTTGCACTAAGGTGACCATTTCAAAAAATTCATCCATCGTGCCAAAACCGCCGGGAAAAAAGACATAGGCTTGCGCCGAGGCAGACAGCATAACTTTGCGAGTAAAAAAATAATGGAAACCAACACCTTTTTTCACATAGGCATTTCGCCGCTGCTCCATTGGCAGTTCAATATCCAGACCGATTGATTCTCCCCCGCCCTCGTACGCTCCGCGGTTTCCCGCCTCCATAATTCCTGGCCCGCCACCAGTAATTACTGTGAAACCGTTTTCTCCCAGAAGCCGCCCTAAAGCCTGAGCTTGTTGGTACCAGTGGGAATCTTCTTCGAGCCGGGCCGAGCCAAAGAAAGTTACTTCCCGGCGCAAGGCCGAGAGAAATTCAAAGCCCTCAATAAATTCAGCCATAATTCGGAAGACTCGCCAATTGGCATCTTCCGCAAAGTTGAAGGGTTTATCAATGCCGAATTTGTCATTCTCTTGAGCAATATCCCGCATGAACTACAGTATAGCATGTCTCGTGATAGTTCGTTGCCTTCTATTCTGCAAACTAATAAGAATGCAAAAATTAACCCATGAGAGTTTTTATCTGGAGCCCGTAAGCCCGAGGATGAAGGGCTTTGTCACTGTCCCGGCGGGGAGCCGGCACGCCACAGACAAAAGTCCCCCGATACCACGGGCATAAGCCCGTAGTGACTTTTATTGCCCTCCGCAAATATCCTGCCGCTCGCCGCGGGGGCGGCTTTATGGCAGGGGTGGTGGCGTGGGTCCCACAAAGGCAGCTGGTTGCGACGGCTTGGGCGAGTGTTTGTGAGAAGGAACGTCTGTTGCTGACGAGGATGCAGCCGCACCTACCGTATGCTGCCTTTGTCGTTTTTCTTCCTTAACCTCCGCGAAGCATTCTCGACAATAGACTGCCTTCTCGGGATCAGGCATAAATGGCACTTCCGCTTGATTGCCACAGCGGTCACACGTAATGGTGTACATTGTTTTTTTCGATTTCCCCGCCTCATGAGACACTGGTTGCTCCGCGGCAGTTAAAACCGCTGCGAGATCAGTAATCTCACGCTGCTGAGCTTGAACTACCACATCTTGCAGTTCCTTTTCAATAAACTGCTGGGGAGGGCTGGGTGGCCTGGACTGTGTTCGCGCAGGCCGGGCGGCACTTGGTTGGCCTTCGTCAACAGCCGCCTTGCCCTGTAAAACAACACCGCTCCAGCGCGCGATCTTTTCTTCCACAATTTCTCGCTGTCGGCCGTAACGCTCCCGCGAAACATTAATCACTGTGTCCTTTTTGCCAAAATCCTCAATCGCGGGCGGGATTGTCTGCATACTGAATGGCTTGCTAGTTACCCCATGAATCATGAGCTTCACGTAGGCATTATATTTGTTGAGGTTAACCAGGTCAGTCTCTGTAAATGTGGGAAAGAACTCCTTTTCTAAGTACTCTGCATCAAAAGCACCAACCCGGAAAGAAATTAATGTGCCGACATTGCCAAAGACCGCATCGCGCACAGGTTCTTCCATTTGGGTAATATATTGATGGGCAATAGTGAGGTTTAAACGATACTTGCGCGCTTCCGAGAGAATGGTGGCAAAAGATTCAGTTGCAAAATTTTGAAACTCATCAACATAGAGGTAAAAATCACGCCGCTCTGCTTCAGGCATACTGGCTCGGTCCATGGCTGCTAACTGAATACGGTTAATTAACATTGCTCCCAACAAAGCAGAATTATCTTCGCCAATTTTTCCCTTAGAAACATTGATCAGTAAGATTTTGCCGTTATCCATAATATCTTTCATATCAATTGTGCTCTTAGGTTGAGCAACAATATTGCGAATAATGGCCGAGCTTAGAAATTGCCCTACTTTATTTTGAATAGGCGAAATCGCTTCACTACGAAAACGCTCATTATAGTTAGCAAATTCGTTAGTCCAAAAGGCTTTGACCACCGGGTCAGAGATCTTTTCTACTACTTTCTTACGGTACTTTTGGTCAGACAGCATACGTAAAATCCCCAAAATAGTACTCGAGGGGTAATCAAGTAATGCTAAAATGGTATTGCGTAAAATATATTCGAGTCGCGGCCCCCAGGAATCGGCCCATATTTTCTTGAGACTAGAAACTAACCCAGAGGCAACGAGGTATTTATACGAGGGGTCAACAGCCTCGAGCACATTAAAGGCGATGGGGTAGTTAACGTCTGAAGGATCAAAGTAAATAACGTCGTTAATGCGCTCGGGAGGAATAGCATTCAGTAACTTCTCCGCGGTATCACCATGAGGATCGACTAAACAAACCCCTTTATTATTGACAATATCTTGCGCAATCATGTTCTCTAACAGTGTGGATTTACCTACGCCGGTTTTTCCAATGACATAAATATGCCGCCGGCGATCGTCGGGATAAATACCAAATTTCCGGTGCTGACCGCGAAAATTAGTTTGACCCACAATCGTGATATCTGGTATCTCGGTAAGTTTCATAGAATCGGTAACTTAAATATACGGCAGATTTTCCGGAGCGCTACCGAGACCGGAAGTGGCTCGCTGAATACTAGGAGAACGACCATATTTGCTGGGAAAATGAAAAAGAGTAGCGAGTTCTTCAGCCGTCATCATTGACCCACTCTTATCTCCCCAAAAATCCCGAAATTGATAATTAAGCAATATTACACGTTTACGATATCGCCGCCGCGTCTGCTTGAGAATATAATTAGGACCATTTGTTTTTGTAGCATCATCAGGCTTAAGAGAGTTAAGATGAGACGTGTTAAATTGTTTAAACACGCCAATCGCTTTACTGGCGTTGGGTTTATGAAGCTTGCCGACGGGGGCAATGTGAACGACTCGCATTTTAGTGCGAAAACCCGAACGGCCAACTTTTTGCAAAATAGCTTTAGTAATGTCTTGTTCGGGTGGGGTCATAAAGAGCCGTTGTGGTTTAATATCATTCTTTGCACTCGCTTCGAGGGGACCCTTAGTCGCTGCTTGGAATAGTTCGCCAGGCAACGCCGTTAAAAACTCAAATAAGCGCGCGGTGACTCCTGGCGGCTTCTCTTTAACCCGCCCGGCAATCCTATTAATCTCTTCCTGGCCCCGTTCTGACCACGTATTAATGTCGGAGGCACTAACAGGACGGACGAGTAACTGAAACCAAAAATGTTCACCCTCTTCAATGGTTGTAAACGCTTCAATCAGTGCTTGCAAGGGGTCAATGTAGCGCTCATCTTCGGCTAAGGCATCTTCATAATCATGGTAGGTTCTAATCGGAAAAATATCCTCTCGGACGAGCACCATCTCTGTGCCGTAGAGATCAAAAGTTTTTTCTAGATCTCTATGAGGAAAAGCTTGGGCATAATCTTCAACCTCGCGGATTTCCGCGGTCGGATATTGACCATAAATTACTCCTTCAAAAAACTTTCTATGCACCGTCGGCACAACCATAATAAAGCGGACTCGATTACGCGTGCATTCTAACTCACAAGTGTACCAGGCAAGCATATACCCCTCAAAGTATCGCTCCAGTAAATCAGGATTTTTATGAATGCCGCCCCACACTTCAAAAGCTTGCTCCATCGCCTTGGGTGTTTGCGGCGTCTCTTCCGGCACAGTAATTTGGAGGTACGTGAAGTGAATCGCGGAAACATAATCAATCTGCTTGAGACGCAGATATACTTCCCAGGCGATCCAGAGGGCAAAAAAGACAATAAATAACCAGCCCCAAGAAAGTAAGACAGTTGCAAATTCGCTTAAGAGACGAAGAATATTGGAAAAATCCCAGAATGACACAGAGGCAATAATTTTCCGCTGACAGTTTTAAAATATCAGGGGCGTATGCTTAACCATACCATAAGCCCCGCGGTTGGTGCGACTTAAGTGGGGCGGTTAAGAGCTTGGTGAATAATGAATTATTGTACTCGGGTGCCGCCCCCGCCTTCACCAGTACCGCTCCGGCGGGTACACCGAGTCAAAGCCGCCTGCCCTACCGAAGCTTGCCGAAGCGAAGGCGGGTCGGACGGGGGTGCAGGTGCAGGCAGGCCCCGCTCGATACTGAAGTTATTCACCAAGCTCCAGCTAAGGAAAATTGACTCTTCGACTCGCGCAAGCTCCACCCTGAAGGGTGGAGATAAGCGCGGCTCAGAGTCAACCCTGAGCAAGCCACGGCCTTTAGACCGTGGAGTCGAATGGGTTGACAATGTCGAGGTCTTTACGACCGGAGGGTGTAGCGGTTCTCGGGCGTCTTAATAAAACGTTTTTCGTTTTGGAGGCCGAGGAGGATAGTGTTCTTCTTAACCTGACGCTGGGCTAACACTTGCTCAATTAGCTCTTCGCGGGTCAAAGGAGTTTGGGCGCGCGCGAGTAATGACTCTAAAACATCGGCAACTGTGCCTGGGATATAACCCCACTCTGCCAGCCCGTATAAACCGCGACCGACTAGCACAAATCGATCATCTTTGATCAGTTCATTATGCACAGTTTGAGCATTGGCTTGCTTATGATCAAAAGCGGCTTCATTGATCAAATTAGTGATTCGCGTAAAGTGCTCTGGTTTGCCGTGGCGACGTAATACAGCATAGGCCTTATCACCGACTCCGCGCGGATTAGTTTCCGGCCAACCCGCCAGCCCCCATTCAAGAAAAGGAGTCTGGTTAACGTGTTTGCTTGCCTTGAGGCACGCGTCAATATAGCGAGAGGGTAATGTCTCCAGAGTTTCTTTAAGGCTGTGTAAGATCCCCTCAATCAACTCTTGCTCGGGCAGGGGATGTTGAGTTTGCTTTAAAATCTGGCGAGCGCTCTCCACCACCACCACAGCCTTATCTGTTACGACTGCCGGATAGCGCCAGTGCGGAGCAAAATACTGGTCACGAGAAACATACGTGTATGGCGGCAAAATCTCTAAGTAAAAGGTGACGACCGCCGGATGAATGTTATCCTGGCCAAGCACTTCACGCACTACTGCCACTACATGATTATCCGCCAGGATACCGCCATGATTGACGAAAATCTCTTCAAAAACCTCGGCTACTGGCTGCAAGGGGTCATGCAAAGCCGCTAAAACCTTTTTAGCTTGTGATTCGATTTGGCGCACTCGCTCGCGGGTAATACCATACTCTTTACCAATACTCTCGAGCGTCTCTACATGACCATTGTTTAACCCAAAACGGCGACTGATAATGTCGCGAGAACGATCATCAAGCGCTTCCAAAAGTGTCTGGGTAAGTTGGTTAAGTTTTAATGCTTTAGCAGGGGCAGTCGCGGACATAGTGTTGAGTAATTTTTCTTATATTGACACGGGGGTACTCCCCTAGTTCTTAATATATGATTAACCTAATCTGACTAATTGGGTTGCTAATTGACTAATTAAATCCAACATTGACTTATAGCACATACAAATAGCTATGTCAAACTAGCTTATAATATAGGTCGAGATTGACTTTTAGTCAACTCTACTGCAATAAGCACCCCAACATACAGCAAGATCCCCTGGTTTGTCCAGAGTCACCTAGAGAAACAGTGTCAATGTTGACTGACACCGTCTAGTAAAGTTGTAACTCTCTTCATGAGAATATTGTTCGCAAGTTTCGCCGGTTTACACAATTTGGATCTCTGGTTCTAAAGAAACACCCGACTCTTTTTGGACGATTGCCTGGATATCAGTAATGAGCTGGCGGATATCTGCACTACGAGCATGGTTGCGATTAATAATGAAGTTTGCGTGCTTGTGGCTAATCTCGGCGCCTCCCTGAACGCGCCCTTTAAGCCCAGCTGCCTCAATCAATTTTCCGGCATAGACTCCCTTCTCTTTATTAGGGTTTTTAAAGATAGACCCAGCCGAAGGTGCATCATACGGTTGACGCTCGTGCCGCTGTTTAACGTCGTGGAGAACTAGTTGCTGGCCAGCGTGAGCCTCGCCCTGCTGTAGAGAAAAGATCGCCCGCACGATAATCCAGTTAGGTTCACGTTTAAAAATGCTATCGCGATAACCAAATTGGCACTGTGAGGCAGGTAAGGTCACAAATTCCCACTGAGATAGATTCGCTGATGGCCGTAGCACCACGACCGCTTGTAAATGGTCTTTAGTTTCTGTGGACCAGGTACCAGCATTTCCCCGCACGGCCCCGCCCACAGTACCAGGAATGCCAGCTAGTTCTTCTAGGCCGCGCAAGGAATGATCGAGCGCAAAATTTACCAATTGCCGCATAAAGACTCCACTAGCGGCCGTTAGGGTCGTTCCGGTTGCGTGTAGGCGGCGGTCTGTCATATGGATGACGACGCCCGGGTAACCTTCATCAGAAAATAAAGTATTACTCCCTTTGCCCAAGATAAAGAAAGGCAATTGTTGCTTGCCTGCCCATGACACGGCCGTCAGAATATCCTCATCACTCGTCACACGGAAAAAGTAACGAGCCGGTCCACCGACATGGAGCGACGTATATCGAGCGAGGCTGACATTCTCTTCCATGAGCATGAGCAGAATAGTTTAAGAGTGATCCTTGAGCTGGCGCAAGTGCGTATCGAGGAGGCCAGCACTAAAGGCAAGAGCCACATCGAAATCAGCCGCCAGAGTTTTCATGAGCTCCACCGCGGCTCGGTAGGTAGCAGCATACCAAATTGGCGTGCGTTTATGACGCAAAGCCTCATAGAGTTCGCGGCTACTAGTAGCGCTTTCCTTTTCGCGGCCGGGGGCGCAAAAAGTGGGGCAGATCACTAGCCCTTCAATAGGCGCCGCTGCTAGTGTCGTCACAAATTGGGTAAAAAAGGCGCTCAAGCGTTGCGTAGTGTGAGGTTCTACTAGAACCAGTAAGCGGCCTTTGGGATAGACCTCACGTGCGGCTGCAATCGTCGCTGCAATTTCAGTGGGATGATGGCCATAGTCGGAAATAACTTGGAGAGAACCGATTTTCCCTATTTTCTCAAAACGTCGTGATAATCCAGGAAAAGACGCTAGCGCCGCGCGCGCGACGTCCGTATCAATTCCCAGTTTTTGCGCGACAGCGAGGGCTAAGGCAGCATTATCTTGCATATGTTTCCCGGGCAGAGTCAGGGGGAGTAACTTATGGAGAGGAGGAACGAGAAGCGTATCATGGGGCCATGGTAGGCTTGTCTGTTCTTCATAGACACGCTGACTGGTAACTACAATCCCGTGCGGCTTAACCTGCATCAGTAACTGCGCATAACTAGCTTGGACTTCCATCAACGAATGAAAATAATCAGGGTGATCAAAATCAACTGTCGTAATCACCAGAACTTCCGGCTGGAGCGACAAAAAGTGTTGGCGGTATTCATCGGCTTCGACTACAAAGTATTCCCCCTTCCCGACCCGGGCATTATGTTTCCAGGCTAAAACTTCTGCCCCCACAAGCACGGTTGGGTCTAGACCAGCACTAGTTAAGATATGGCCAATAAAGGCTGTCGTAGAGGATTTGCCATGAGTGCCGGCAACTGCAATCGTTCGGAAAATTTGCGCAAATTTTCCGATAGCGGTAAACAATGTCGCCTGTGCTAGGTTGTGGTTAGCCGCTAGCCGCCGCAGAGGATGCGTATCGGGCACAGCGTCGGAATAGATCATTGCATCTGCCTGGAGTAATAAATCTTCCGCCTGGTGTTCGGGAACAAGCTGATATGCTTGTAAACTAGGATCATGAGTGATTTTATCAAAGTCAAAATCAGTGCCCATGATCCGGTGGCCTTGGGCGGCCAGGAGCAAGGCCAAACCACGCATACCCGCGCCGCCAATACCCTGCATAAAAATTGTCTGTGTCTCCTTACCCACGCTCTTCTTGTAATACTGGCACGAGCCCCATGGCAAGTTTGAAAGTAAGCAACGCAATATCGCGGCCGGCCTGGGGGTGATCGAGCGGTGTTAAGGCGCGTGCCAGTTCATGGCGTAGATATTCGTGCTCAAGTAAATCAGTCAGGCTTCGTAAGAAAAGATTTCGACCTAAATTTGCAGGATCCAGCACCCGCGCCGCGCCCGCCCGCTCATAAATTTGCGCATTGAGACGCTGATGATCATAAGCTGCTCCTGGCAAAGGAATAAGCAGACTAGGTTTTCTCAACCGGGTAAGCTCGGCAAGCGTTGTCGCCCCTGCTCGCGAAACAACAATATCTGCCGCCGTCATCGCTTCAATAACCGTATCCGTTAAATAAGGATAGGCTTTGTAAAATTCCTTGCGGGATGACGATTCTAAGAGTTCATTAGCAACAGTCGTAATTTTTGTAAAATGATTATCGCCCGTGATATGAATAATGCCCGCCTGAAGAATTAACTCGGGTAAGACCTGAAGCAAGACCTCATTGAGCGCTAGTGCCCCTTGGCTTCCGCCAACTACAAGAATTACCATGTCACTTACTTTAAAGCCAAAGGCTTGTTTGGCTTCAGCTACGGAAACTCTCCCAAACTCATGGCGCACCGGTGTGCCAGTAACGAAGGTTTTATGCTGGTAACGGCTCATCTCTTCGCGCGTTGCTGCAAAGCCCACCGTGATCGCGGCTGCAAACCTCGCTGCCAAGCGGTTTGCTAAGCCAGATACGGCATCCGATTCGTGCAGGAGAAAAGGAATGCGATAGAAAGCTGCAGCTATGAGGACAGGAATACTGCCGTAACCACCCTTACTAACAATGACGTCTGGCATGATCTTCCACATCAGGTAGAGCGCCTTGACAATACCTACTGGTAGACGTCCGAGCATATCAAAAAAAGTTAAATGAGAGGCATAACGACGCAACTTTCCTGAAGGAACATGATAGGCCGCCACATCATAATGTTTAAAAAAGGTCCGAGTTTTATCATCGACAATACCGATAAAGAACAGATCGAGTTTTGTCGGCTCTATTCTCTCCGGTAAAGAATCCTTTTGTTCCAGGTAGACCGTCCGCAACGATTCAATAATTGGTTCGAAGGGAATCAGGTGTCCCCCTGTTCCACCACCAGTAAGCACAATTCTCATACGTTAATCATACGTTTATTTGTGCGGGAAATGAAACGGCCTTCGCATCTTACGGTAGAGTATGCAAAGGATGTAATGAAGCCTCCCCCGCGGCCAGGCCGCGGGGTATCAGGGCGGCTGCGTTGCCTAAGGAGTCGGCTCCGCCGATTCCTTTCAGAACCCCTTCCATCCCCGCCGCTAGCGGCGGGGTATTCACGGGGTGCAATAAACTTTTTTTACTTACCACTCTTGCCGGTCCCCGTCCTAGGTTTCTCGGGCGTACTTGGAAATATTCAACAGAATACCTGAAGCAAATAACATGCTGACCAAGGAAGTGCCGCCATAACTTATAAAGGGCAAAGGAATGCCTGTGAGTGGCGTCACCGCTAAAATTGAACCAATATTAATAAATACCTGAATACTGATCCAAGAAGTAATGCCGCATGCCAGCAGTCGGCCAAAGAGATCAGGTGCCCGATGCGCAATTATATAACCCCGATAAGCAATCACTAAAAAGACAGCAATAATGAACAAAGAACGAATGAGACCGAGCTCCTCGGCAATGATCGCAAAAATTGAATCGCCTGCCGGCTCCGGCAGATAATGGTATTTTTGCCGGCTCCGGCCAAAGCCCAATCCCCACATTCCCCCAGTGCCTACAGCCAGCAGGGCCTGGTTAATCTGGTAACCAATGCCTTGCGGATCTAATTCGGGATGAAGGTACACCAAAATGCGGGACAAGCGATATGAAGCAGTGTTAAAAAGCAAGATGAACAACGCCACAGCGGCCCCAGCAATCAATGTTAGATGCGTAATTTTAAAACCAGCAATAAAGACCATGGCCCCGGCAATCGCCACAATACTAAAGAGAGTGCCAATGTCTGGTTGCATCACAATCAATCCAGTAATAATGCCCGTGATAATCAGAAAAGGCACAACACTCTTTCTGAAGTCATGAATATCCTCTTTTTTACGCTCAAGTAAAGCGGCCAAGTAAACAATAAAGGCTAGCTTAGTAATTTCTGTCGGTTGGATAGTTATAGGACCAAGGCTAATCCAGCGCGCGGCGCCTCCATATGCAAATTGCAGTCCCGGGATAAAGACCATCACCAAGAGGATGAGCGACAAAAGGAGTCCTGGCAAAGCCAGGAGGCGCCACTTCCTATAGGGAACATAAAAACCAAAAAGAAAGGCCACTAAACCCGAGGAACCGCCAAAAAAGAGTTGATGCTTTAAAAAAGCATAAATATCCCCACGAAAACGCTCAGCGATAACAGAGGAGGCAGACGTGATCATCATCATGCCGAAAAGCGTAAGGCCAATAATACAGAGCAATAAAAGAGTATCAGCAGACTGGCGTGAGGAGCTAGCCATAGTAAAATCCATCATACGTGATTGTCTGGTCCCCGGTAAAGCGCCGGCGTGTCTGCCCAGGGCCCTACCGACTAGAGCATAGCGACACTTGCCTTAAACTGGTCGCCCCGATCGAACTCATGTTGAAATAGACCAAAGCTGGTAGCCGCCGGAGAAAGCAGAACGACGTCGCCGGGTTCTGCGACCGCCTGTGCTTGGGTGACTGCCTCGGCCATAGTGTTGACGGTGAACACGGGAGGTGGACTAGCAAATTCACCGACAATTTGTTCCCGGAGGCGGGGTGTGGCATCGCCGGGCAAGAAAATGAGGGCGCGGATCATCACCTGACTCTCAACGCGCGCCAATTCTTCAAATCGTAGCTTCTTATCGCTCCCGCCTAAAATATGAACAATATGTTTAGTACCCAGGGCGCGGGTTGCCGCAATCGTCGCGTCTGGCATGGTTGCCGCAGAATCATTGATATAGGTTACTCTGTCCACTACCCGTACCTTTTCTAATCGATGCGCTAGTCCTTGTAAATTACTAACATTGAGTTGAATAGAAGCAATAGGAATATTACTCATAAAGCCCAAAAGGATTGCTGGTAAAACATTCCGGCGCTCGTGATCACTGGTAAGTTTAAGACTATCCAAGGGAAAGAGGGTCCCGCCGCCCCGTTTAAGCAACACGGTTACCATGCCACGATCAACACAAATTCCTTCATCCGGTATCTTGTTAGTGAGGCTGTACCAATAGACCTGCCCCAAACCATTACCCGCCCATTGGCGGAGGCGCTCATCATCTGCGTTAAGCAGGACTCGATCTTCGCGTCGTTGGTAACGAATAATAATTTTCTTAGTCTTGATATAGTCTTCAAAAGAATCGTATGTATTAAGGTGGTCGCGATAAATAGATGTCACCACCGCGGTGCGCGGACTAATATTATGGTCAGCTAAGGCTTCTAAACGCCAGCTCGAGAGCTCAAAAACAACCAGTGAATCATGCCGGATGGAAGACAAGGAACCTAACGGAGAGTGACGGTCATCACCTACAGTAATAGTTGAGGGATACTTAATCTGCAGCAAATGAGCGATCGCATGCACGGTGGTGGATTTACCCTTTGAGCCGGTCACACCAATAATATTTTTAGTGGGGCAAAATTGAAAGAAGAGGCTACTATCCATCTCGATTGGTACATTTGCTTGGCGGGCTAGTTCGAGGTATTTGGATGTGCGGGGGACACCCGGATTGCGGATAATCAGATCAGTCGAGACAAAGTCTTCTTCTCGGTGTTCTCCTAAAACATAGCGTACGTTACGAAAATGCTGTAAAGCAGTTAACGTTGAACGTAGTTCGGCGTCTGTTTTTAGATCCGTGACGGTAATCCGGGCCTTTCTTTCCACCAGCCAGGCAATGGTGCCAGCCGCTCCGCCATGGAGTCCAAGTCCCATCACTGTTACTTTTTTCCCTTCCAGGTCTAACATAGAAATTCATCCTTATAAGTCCCTGGTGATAACAAGACCTCCTATGTCTTATACATACCTTACAACAAAGAAGTGCCGGGACGGAAACTGTTTATCTAGTTTGACTCTTCGACTCGCGCAAGCTCCACCCTTCAGGGTGGAGATACGCGCGGCTTTAGAGTCAACCCTTAAGCAAGCCACGGCCTTTAGACCGTGGAGTCGAATGGGTTGACAGGTGATTGCCTGCTGCCAAAATCCTGACCTTGAGTTTACTAAAGACGCTGTTTGCTCATACAAGAACTAGGGTACTATTTCTCCTCGGCCAATCAGGCCAATGACCAACCCGACGCCGGCGCTTACGGCTGAAACAATCCAAAACCTCATTGTTACCTTTGTCTCTGGCCAACCCAAGGCCTCAAAATGATGGTGCAAGGGGGTAGATAAAAATATTTTGCGATTGAATAGTTTTTTAGAGACAGTTTGGATAATAACCGAAGCTGATTCCAGCACTAACGGAAAGGCAATAACCGGTAAAACTAAAACAGAATTAGTTAACATTGCAATTACCCCCAACGTAGTGCCTAAACTCATGGCGCCCGTGTCACCCATAAAGAATCGCGCGGGATAAACATTAAACCACAAAAACGCCAATAAAGATCCACTAATAGCGGCACAGAACATTGCTAACTCAATCTTACCTATAGCAAAAGCTAGAGCAGTATAGGCAGCAAAACAGAAAGCCACAATCCCGCCCGCTAAACCATCAAGTCCATCTGCTTCATTCACCGAAAAAGCCGTTGCCACAATCACGAGCATGAATAAAGGAATATACCACCAACCAATTTCTAGATCAGTGACGCCTGGAATATGAAGAATGCTCCACTCTAGTTTGAAGAAGAACCACCACGCGCCAAAAGCCGCGACTACCGTATACAGAATTAATCGTTGCCTCATCTGTAATCCTCCGCCCTGCGGCCCAATTTTATGGACATTAAAGTAATCATCAATCAGACCCACAAGCGCCGATGCCACCAAGGCCCCGAGCGGGAGGAGAGTTTGCTTGCGTGTCAAGAAATTGAGCGATTCAATCAATGGGACATTCAACACTAAAGCCAGCAGAGAAAATAAAAGAGCCAGAAATAAAACAGTCCCCCAGATGATAATGCCACCACCTACGGGCGTGCCTGCTTTACGAGCATGGAGCGTGGAGTAAATTGGTGTATCGCCATCGTTTCGAATGCTTTTACCGAAACGATACTTATAGAGGTAATGAGTCAGAAACGGTGTTAAAGCCACCGCTGTCAGGAAAGTAATGGTGGCGATACTAATAACTCGGGTGACATTGAGCACTAAAAGAGGGTCGGAAAACCTGATCATAGTCGATAAGTGATAGTTTGTTCATCTAGCATACGGCAAAAAAATGTTGCTTTACAGAGTACTCTTTGACTTCAGAGCCAGGCATAGTTGCGCCAAATCCATTCCACCAGCGTCTTCATGTCTTGAAACCGTGCTTCACTACCCAGGATAACTGCCCCAATTCTCTGACCTTCGGGACCAGATGTAAACAGCGCTAGATTTTCCCCAGCTTCAACAGTATAGCCCGTTTTAGCAGCAATAATCGGTAAATAAGTACCGAGCAGTTGATTAGTAGTCTTATAGGTACGCCGCCCCCCTTCTTGGGTCGCTAGTTGCCCTTGCTTTTGGGAGAGCAAGGGCTGCAAAAGTGGATCGGCAAAAACCAAAGTAAGTAGTCGCCGAATATCTTGCGCCGTAGAATATTGTTCACCACCAGAAAGACCAGTAGCATTAGCTAATTTTGTATTGAGAAGTCCTTGGGCAAGCGCGTACTGGTTAGCATAATGAACAAAATTTTCTTCCGAGCCAAAACCCGCTACCGCTAAGCTCACCATCGCATCATTCGCTGAAGCAATTAACCCCGCCGCCAATAACTCTTGCACACTGGCATGTTCACCCGGCAGGAGACGAATATGTGCCCCTGAACGCTGGATCGCTTGCGCCTCGGGAGGAATAAGAATCATTGATTCAGCCGATAGCTGGTCGCGGATCACCAAAACCGAGAGTAGCTTACTTAAAGAAGCCACCGGTCGCCTGGTATCTACCTCCTTAGCATAAAGTTCTTTACCGGTCGCCACATCCCAAACCAAAGCTGCCTCCGCCGATAACACCACATCTACTGCCTCCCCTTCCCGAACTGGCTCATGTAAGCTCCTGTCCGGACCTGTTTCCTCATTTGCCCTAACTACACCTTGCTTATCTATCCCCGCTATCCGGGGCACAGGGGGGGCCATCAGTAATTCCCGACAAGAAAGGGCTGGGTATTGGGTTATAGCGCAGCTAATAGCCAGGAGAGTGATCTCAATAAATGTCATGTCCTATGATAATTAGTTGACTGGTGGTGAGGCTAGTAATTGGGTAATTTTATCGTGACTTTGCCGCGAGTCAAAATGCCTGCCGTGAGGTACCTGATAGTTGGGCACTATGCGGCAACGGCGCACCGCGGTATTTCCAGAAATACTTAAATGCTGAGCGAATATGTTCGCGCGTGGCCCAGTTAGTGATAATACCCATAAGTGTGCCCTGACTCGTGCGCTGATGAAAATGGGAAAAACGAGCTTGCGGTACATAAGTTACGCGCCATCCGCCTTGCCAGAAGCGGCGACACCAATCCACATCCTCAAAGTAAAGAAAGAAACGTTCATCCATGCCACCTATTACTTTAACCGCGGCTGCCCGCAGCGCCAGACAAGATCCCATGAGCCAGTCTACGTCTTGCACTTGTCGGTGATCAAAGTCTTTCATCAGAAAATGATTAATTTCTTTCTTGCCTAAACGAGTTTGCCCTAGCCACGTGCGCCGGTAAAGAATGGTGAGGAGTTTATAAAAATGGTAACAAGAGTATTGCACTTTGCCACTCGGCGAGAGTAACTGTCCCCCTGCCACCCCCACATCCGGATGCGCCTGAAGAAACTGTGTGAGAATCATAACAGAACCCGGTAGAGCAATAACATCGGGATTCAGCACTAAGTAGAACTGACCTTGGGCCTGGGCTAGCGCCTTATTAACTCCCGCCGCCAATCCCATATTTTTAATATTATCAATCACCATAATTTCTGGGAAATCGGCACGGAGGAACGAGACGCTAGTGTCAGATGATCCATTATCAACCACGATAATTTCCGTGCGAGGAGGTAGTTTTTGTGTGAGCAATGACTCAATACAGGCTTGCGTGAGCGCTCCGGTATTATAGTTAACAATGATAATAGATAGCTTCATGGGTATTAGTTAGTTATACCAAGGACGCGGGCGTAAGTAGTAAAACCCCCCTAGCCTATACTCGTTTTGCTCGTGACACAAGCTTAGATTTGTTTGAGCACTCCCTCTCGGCGCTTTCTGTTCATCCGCGGTAAACCAGAAATTACTTCCGGCCATATCTTAAATAGAGAAGGATACAAGAGACTAAGCCCTAAAAAAACTAGACCACGCCCGATGATCGCGGGGGAATATTGAAAGATCGTCATGGGGGTGGCATTTTTAGCAATCATCCAGATCCAGTTACGCAGACTGTACCGCGTGCGCGGACTCTGAAGACGACGATAAATCAGACGAGGACGTGATCCCCAGTTAAATATTCCGCGCCGACCAAGGGTCCGAGCGTGATGACCAATCAAGACAGGAACATAGTGCACTTTCCATCCTGCACGTTGCAGGCGCCAGCCCAAGTCAACATCTTCTTTATACGCGAAGAAGTCTCTGTCATAAAATTCATTACGACCATGTGCTACTTGTTTAAGCGCCTGCAAGCGATACAGACTGCAAGCGCCAGTTGTAGCAGTTATGGTTGCTCTTGTCGCAAACTGTCCTTTATCTTCCTCGAAGGCCCCGCGCTCTTTACCATTCAAAGCATAGGTTAAAACAATGCCGGCGGAATCAATCATGGACTTATTATTGATTATCTCCTGCCGCAGTAACTTACCCTGCACGGCTCCTAAAGTGGGATCACCTTCCAAAGCTTGAATGAGCACTTGTACCCCTGGCCAGTGTAGGGTGACATCAGGGTCACACGTTAATACATACGGTGTGGTGCAGCGAATAAATCCTTCATTATGCCCCTGGGCAAATCCAAGATTACGCGGTAAGGCCACAACCTGGGCCCGGGGGAGAAGCTTGCGCACCGTAGCAATTGAGTCATCAGTTGAGTGATTATCAATATATCTAATGATGACGTCCGCCAGCGGAACAACGTGTAAAGCGGGCAACGTCTGGGCCAAGACAGAAGAGCTGTTCCAGCCCACAATTTGAATAGTGAGTTGCGCTGTCATAGTGAAAGTATTGCTTACGTTATACCAGACTACCGTGTCAAGCTCCATCTTTAGAGCTTGGTGAATGAGGAGTTATTATACTCGGGTGACACCGGGGGGAGGACCCGCCCTTAAGCAGCACCAAGCCTTGCGACTGCGGCCGCAGGGGCGGGGCAGCCGCTCGATATTTATATTCGCCAAAATCTCTAAAGCTAAGACAAGCGCCTAAGTCAACCCATTCGACTCCACGGTCTAAAGACCGTGGCTTGTTCAGGGTTGACTCTAAAGCCGCGCTTATCTCCACCCTGAAGGGTGGAGCTTGCGCGAGTCGAAGAGTCAATGAAAGCCAGCAATGGCTGCGCGGCGCTTTTCGTGGATAAGGAAAAGATGTAGCCTTAGAGTATGTCCTTCGCCATTTATTTGCCCTGTACGGTGGGCGCCATTCTTGTTTCTTTGCGGATCCTAGCGCAAATTGAGCTATGGCAGCGCAAAGAATACCGCTGGGATCGATTACGCTCCCTGCTCTTTAGTGAGGAAAATCGTGTCTTGTTTCCATCCGGATTACTTGTCGGCATGATTCTTTTGGATATCGGCTGGCTGGCCTCAATCATGGGTCAAGACGCCGGCGCCAATATGTTAGGCTGGAGTAGTTTATTTTTGTTTCTCGGACAAGACATCGTACGCATTCGCGCCCGCGGTCTCTATCGGCCCGAGTTTACCCTTAGGGCTCTCCTTATTCTTGGGTTAGCTGCGCTGTTGACCCTTCTCTACATTCTGACTGTCTTTATTCCTGAAACACAATTAGCCCTCCAGTGGGCCACGCTTGTAGTTTTTATGCCGGTGATCACTGCCAGCAGTGTCATCGGTGTTAATATTCCCGCTAAACTACGCCAGCGAAGTATTATTGCCCGCGCCGCTAGCTGGAGAGCTCGCCTAACAAAACTTACTGTCCTTGGCATCACCGGCAGTTTTGGTAAAACATCTACCAAATATTTTCTCTCGCAATTGTTTAGTAATCGTTATGACGTTGCGACCACCACTGACCACCGTAATTCAGCCCTCGCTGTGGCTTATGACATGCTTGCTCAACTGACACCTAAAACTAAGATATATATTGCCGAAATGGGTGCCTATCGTCGCGGCGAGATCAAGGAACTAGCTGAACTTACTCGTCCCAAAATTGGTCTAATTACCAACATTGGCAATCAACATGCTGCGCTCTTTGGTTCCTCAACCCAGATACTGCGCACCAAGTGGGAATTAATTGAGACTCTACCCGTCGGCGGTACTGCGGTTCTCAATGCCAATGATGAGCGGCAAGTTGAACAAGCCAAAGGTATCAGTCAAAAAATAATCTGGTTTTCCACTCGCCCCGAGAGAAAGGCTAATCTTTCCCAGCCGGTGACAGTTTTTGTTGACCAAGTAAAAATTGCTCCCCGCTCACTTGCCTGTATACTGCACCTTCATAAAATAAAAAAACCTATCACCGTTAACTTACTAAGTGATGCTATGCTGACAAGTTTAGTAGCCGCTGCCGCAGGCGCTCTCGCCCTTGGCCTGCCACCAAAAGAAATTTTTGCTCGCATTCCTACTCTGCATTCCTATGCTCGGACAATGGAACTAAGAAACAATAGATTTGGGGCCACGATTATTGATGACAGCTACTCGGCCAATGAGCCAGGCGCGCAGAATGCTATCGAGCACCTCGCTCGTTTTGCCGAAAATAAAAAGATTATCATCTTGGCGCCCCTAATCGAATTAGGTCCCGAGGCAGCGGCTGTCCATCACCGTCTGGGAGCTATCTTAGCCGCCAGTCGGGCGCAAGTGTATATTACGGCTAAAACTTATCTTAATTCTATTATTGAGGGTGGTCGCCAAGTAAATAAAGATTTTAAGCCCCACGTCTATAGTCAGCCCCGTTTATTAGCCCAGGTGTTACGGCAACGGGTTACGGCTGACTCGGTAGTTTTAATTGAAGGGAGAGTACCCGAGATTGTGCGCATGAGCGTGCTTAACCCCTAATGAACCAGGGACTTTACCCTTCTCGCCTCATTAGCATTGTCGGCAGCCAGAGCAGAGTAAATAAGACCCAAGCTTGCAAGTTGAGCCTAAACATGTATAAAGCGCTGTATGCCTCGTCATGAAAATATGTCGCCTATTCTCACCGCTCTCTCGCCCAATACTGAATCAGATGACCGAGTCCGAGCCTGGCAAATACTACAGCGCCCTTGGCGCTGGCATGATGCAAACCAGGTAGCGTCAGTGGAAAAGAAAATATCAGCATTATTTAATCATCTACCAGCCGTCACCGTCAGCTCGGGACGCCGGGCAATGAGCTATGTCCTTGAAGCTTTCGATATTGGCCAAGGTGATGAAGTAATAATCCAAGCCTTTACATGCCTAGCCGTACCGGCAGCCGTGATGTGGACAGGGGCTAAGCCAATATACGCCGATATTGAAGAAACAACTTTCAATTTCGATGTAGTTGACATTAGTCGCAAGCTTACCCCTCGCACCAAAGCAATTATTATTCAGCACACGTTTGGTATTCCTGGTCCCCTGGCCACACTCCAAGTTCTCGCCGCCAAAAATAATATTATTCTAATTGAGGATTGTGCTCATGCTTTGGGCGCTACCTATAACACTGCCCCTGTAGGTACCCAAAGTGATGCTGCCATCTTAAGCTTCGGCCGCGATAAAGCTTTATCCTCCGTCTTTGGCGGAGCCGTCGTCAGCCGCCACCCACATATTATCGCCCGCATCCGCACTATCCAGACCGCCTTACCCTATCCGCCTGCTTGGTGGATAATTCAACAATTACTGCACCCTCTCTTCCTGGCAGTGATTAAGCCGCTATATTTCTCCGCCAGCATAGGAAAAATTATTTTGGTAATCCTCCAGCGCTTAAGTATCCTTAGTCTGGCAGTTACCCGCTCCGAGAGAGTCGGCGCCCAACCCAATCATGCACGCTGGCGTTATTCACCGGCCCTCGCTTATCTTCTCGCGCAACAACTCGATAAACTGGAACGCTTCACTGCTCATCGTCGTAAGATTGCGGCTACCTACGCGAGAGCCCTATCATATTCCCCTTCGTTTCCGCCTGCAGCTCAACCAAGTTGGTTGCGCTTTCCCGTCGTCGTTACAGATCGGGCAGCCGCCGTCGCCGCCGCCCGGGCAGCCCATATCATGTTAGGTGACTGGTATCAAGATGTTATCATGCCCACAGTTGAAAAGTCGCAAATCAATTATCATCCAGGTTCATGCCCACGCGCCGAAAGTATCGCTACCAAAATTATTAATTTACCAACATATCCCGCCTTAACTACTAACCAAGCCGAATGGATTAGTAAAATTGTTGCTCCATATGTCCGACATTGAGGTTAAACTTATCGTCAGTCAGACAGCATGGGACGCTTTTGTGCTAAGACTCCTGCCGAATACCTTCCTTCAAAGTTGGCAATGGGGACAATTCCAGGAGCAACAGGGCGAAATAGCACTCTATCTCGGACTATATCGCGGGCCAGAGCAAATTGGAGCCGCCCTCGTGATCTTAGTCAAGGCCCGCCGCGGTTATCACTACATTATTCCTCACGGCCCCCTTTGGCTCTCCCCAGCTGATGTTCGCGGTAGTATTCAAGTAATTGCGACTTTTTTGCGCGCCCATGCCACCACTACTGGGGCAGTGGGGCTACGAATTGCCCCACTCCTATTGGCTACTCCTGCCCACTACGGCATATTTCGGGAACTTGGTTTTCGGGCAGCGCCACTGCATATTCATACCGAACTTACCTGGGTACTTGATATTAACGAGTCGCTTGCCCTGCTGCTTAAAGCAATGCGTAAAACTACTCGTCAGGCTATTGCCAAAGCGGCGGCCGCCGGCGTCACAACAGAAATCATTACCGATGTGATTGGCATAAACCGATTTTGGCCACTCTATGAACAAACCCGTCAACGTCATAAATTTGTTCCTTTTAGTCAGGAATTTCTTCGGCAACAATTCACAGTTTTCGCTTCCACCGGTAATGCCTATCTAGTCATGGCCCGTTATCGGGGCAGGGATATCGCCGGCGCTATCCTAATACAGTACGGCAACACCGTCTTTTATCATCATGGCGCGTCAGTTAATCTCGCCGCTTCGGTATCTGGTGCCCAGTTCACCCAATGGCAGGCGATCCAGGAAGCCCAGCGGCGGGGGGCTACCCGTTATAACTTTTGGGGGATTGCTCCTGCCGAGCAACCAGACCATCCCTTTACCGGTATTACCGTCTTTAAGAAAGGTTTTGGTGGCTTTGCTCTTGACTATCTGCATGCCCAAGACTTGCCGCTGACACGAGCTTACTGGAAGTTGTGGGCAGTCGATCATTGGCGTAAATACCGCCGAGGATTTTAGGCAGCCACCTTGTTATTCCCACTAGTAGCTGACACTAATCCGGCCATAATCCAAAAAAGGGCGTTAGTGGGATAAATATCCCACGTATCAATAAAAATTGCCTGGAGCATAAAAGAGATTAACCAACCAAGCGCGCTCAAGGCAATAATACGCGGCACGCCCGTCCGCAAAAAGATGGTAGTTACCCCGGTTCGTAGTAGCCGCCAATAAATCCAGGCGTACAACAAGAGGCCGATGAGTCCCAATTCAATGAGTGTTTTAAGATACTGATTATCGACGAGGGTAGTATTTTTCGCTAGCTGCACGTTGCGCGCTGCACCCGTAGCAATATCATATGAGGTTAGGGTTACTTCGCGGAAGTTCTGCGCGAGCACATCACCTAGACCTCGGCCAATAATTGCTTCGTGATTAGACAGCGGTGCCAACAGTCGGGCGAGGAATTCCAACCGTTCCTGATTACTACGATACCCTGAATCAAAACTCGAGGAAATAAAAACTCCCACGCGGGTAAATTGAGCCACAGCCACCGTTACCATCACCAATAGTAAGCAGCAAATTGCCAGCTTTCGCCAAGGAAAAGCCGCCACAGAATACTTCTTAAAAGACGCTGTCGCCACCAGCCCAATAATAGTGATAAGCAAGCTAGCAAATCCCAGCCACACGGCCCGAGAATACGTCAGATAAATTAAGAGTGTAGCCGCTAGTAACAAAAAACCTGCACCAGCCCGCACTCTACGCGAAGTTTTTACCAGAACAGCCGCCAGACAAATACCGGCAATAAGAATAAGATAGTGGCCGAAAACACTAGGATGACCAAAAGTGCTCGACACCCGAGGAATCCATAATTTAACAGCTGGTTCAAAGCGCAACACCGCACTATCAATCGCGAACCACCATTGATAAGCACTAGCTACGACAGTGATCGCAAAGGAAAAAAATAACCACATGAGCAGTTCGTAGTAAAATTTCTTTGTCCGCGGCAAATAGAGAACAATAAAATAGAGCAAGATATATAGTAATATTTCTCTGGTTCGCAGGATACCTAGCAGGCGAGAATCAGCGCGCAGGAGAGCGACGCTTACCCATAGACTAAGTCCGATGACTGGTCCGATTAATACCATGCGGCGGTAGGTCAGCTTTTTTTGAAGCAGAGGCCATAAGAACAGATGAACAAAAAGCGTGACAATAATAACATCCTTGATCAGGGTGGCAATACTAATGGTCTGCGTCACCTTAAGGAGTGGCAGCAGTGGGCTGATAATCACGAGCATAAAGAAACCAAGCACAGGCTGTTGCCACACCCACCAGGCGACAATTACAAAGAGGAGGCTTAAAACTCCCGCTTGAAAGCTAACAGTCAGGCTAATGACCGCAACACTCATTGCGGCAATCAGCGCCCAGGCGTAGCCGGGAGGAAAACTCACAGAAGAGAGTCGCTCAAGATTATACATGGGACTTAATTTTCTCATTATTATTTCTCCACCCCAAATGAAAAAGTATTGCCGGAATTGTAAGGACTAGGGCCAGAGGCAGCAAGAGGATAAGCAGAACGTATGCCCCCGTCCCCAAATGTTTTCGGGTGTAATGAAGACAACTCTTAAAGAAGGGCCATGAACGTTGCCAGCCAATAAGTTGATTAAAACTGATTCCTCCATAGTGCAATACGACTGCCGCTGGCACATAGAGAATTTTCCAACCAGCCGCGCTCGCCCGCCGACAATAATCAACCTCTTCTAACCACACCCAAAAACGCTCATCAAGATACCCAATAGTAGTAAGCAACTCTTGGTGAATTAAGAAAGCCGCACCCATCACCTGTTCCACTATCTGTTCTTGCTCGTAATTAAAATCAGTCCAGAGGTATTCCCGCCAGCGGCGGGTGCGGCCCGCTACTCGACTTAATTTAAGAAACCACCCTATAAAGATAGGCAGAGTGGGTAATCGTCGAACTGATAATTGTTGTGTCCGATCAGCGTTGAGTAATTTAGGCCCCACAATGCCAACGCCGGGATGATGATCAAGTGCCATCACCATCTGCTCTAACGCCCCCGACTGCACCTTGGTGTCCGGATTAAGCAAGAGAATATGAGTCCGGCTCGCTCGCGTTCGGTGTATATAATGAATGCCCAAGTTATTAGCACGTGCAAAGCCTACGTTCTGCGCTTGCTTAAGTAAGTGGACGGGTAGTTTATTGCCCCCCGTAAATGCCCCGCCGCTAGCGGCGGGGACGGCTTCATCATTCGCTAGTACGACCGATTCGAGTCGAATTATCGAGTCATCCGTCGAAGCATTATCAATAACGACAATCGCTTCGATAAGGTTTTTTTCTGGCAATCGCAGCAGCGACTGCACACATTGGACTAGCAACTCTCCAGTATTCCAATTAACAATTATGACGCTTACTTTTGTCATTAGTATTAAAATAGTCAAATATTAAGCCGGGTGCTTCAAGATCTAATAAGTCTGCCTCGATAGTGCATGGACATACCCAGGCTGTCAAAAACTCCAATGCCTACCGACGCTTACATTATTACTCTCTCTGTCAACCCATTCGACTCCACGGTCTAAAGGCCGTGGCTTGCTTAAGGGTTGACTCTAAAGCCGCGCGTATCTCCACCCTGAAGGGTGGAACTTGCGCGAGTCGAAGAGTCAAGTGCATTACTATACGAACATGCTACCACTGACCTAAGTCTCGAATTATCTAGATCAATATCTGGCAATTACCGACATTGAAGACGATTGTTGGAATGGACTACAATTTGCCGGTAAGTCAGAAGTTGGTAAAATTGCTTTCGCCGTTGATGCGGGTCTCAACGTCATCTTTGCTGGCCACTATGCCACTGAAACTCTCGGCCTGCGCGCTTTAGCAGATCATATGCACCAGAAGTTTTCTCTGCCAGTGGAGTTTCTCGATCTGCCAACGGGGCTTTAGACCCTCTATTTTTTAAGAACCCGCTAAATGCAGCACTTGAAGAGTGGCCGATGTAGTTGCTTCCCAAGATAATAGTTGGACTCGTTTGAGTCCGCGGTCTACCAGTTCTGATCGTTGTGTTAAAGCCGTGGTAATACCATCTGCAATACTCTCGGCAGACTCTGGCTCTACGAGAATTGCCGCCCCGCCTGCCACTTCAGGCAGCGCCGAAACGTTCGCGACCACTACCGGGCAACCACATGCCATCGCCTCGAGAACCGGCATGCCAAAACCCTCATAGAGACTCGGCAGCACAAAGACTTCCGCGTGCCAATACAATACGGGCAGTAGATCATCCGGCACTGGTCCAGTGAGTAAGATTCGTTCTTTAATAGGTGAGGCCTGTACTCTTCTAAGAATCGGTCGCTGGAGCCAGCCATGGCCACCCGCAATCACTAATTGCAATTCAGGCCTGGCAGGGTTGATAATTTCAAAAGCCTCAATTAACCGTTCGAGGTTTTTACGCGGTTGAATCTGACCAACATATAGAATATAGGGGCGGTGCAATTGACTATAGTGCGCTGTGAGAGCGGCCAAATGACGCTCTCGTTCATCTGGCGTCGGCACAGAGAATTTTTCTTGGTCAACACCATGGTGAATGATATGGACCCCTGCAGTCCGGCCGTAGTATCGCTCAATGTCATCGGCGGTGGCTTGCGATACGGCGATAATCGCCGTGGCCTCACGGGCCACATACGCGCTAAAGGTGTGGAGCAAAGCCCAATCTTTATAGCGAAACTGCTGCGGATAGCGATGAACGGCCAAATCATGAATAACAGCAACAGTTCTCATTTTTTTCGGGCGCAGATAGGGAATTTGCTGAATAGGCATGAATAAAACATCTGGTTGGTGCTTATATAACTCGCCCGGCAGGCGCAGTTGCGTCCAATATTTCGGCCACGGTGATATATGAAGATGAACATGGGGCGCTGGCTGATATTGGGCTACAGGTGCAGGTGTAAAAAAATGCCACTCATCATGCGCAGCCGCTGTCGGCAATCTCTCGGCCAGCTCGCGGGTATAACGCGTCGTACCATCCGCTCGGTTAGTGGCTAAATCAGAAATATCAAATCCAATCCGCATAGAACAGTGTTAGAGTTTTAGATAGGGACATATATGCTTTAGTTCCAAAGATTATTAATCAAAGTAAGAATGCGCTCCACTCGATCTTCCCAGCTATGATGATGTGCTTGGGCAATTCGTTCTACTTTCCGGTGTTGCGGGTTCTTTAAAAATTGTTCTCCCTGCTGGATAAACTCCTCTGGATTAGTAGCATAGCCAATATCTTGGCTATATTCCTTGAGCTCGGGCAAGCCGGTTACCAGTAGCGGTTTGCCAGTCGCCATAAATTCCCAAAATTTAAGCGGAAAACTGGCTTCATTATAGCGGCTTAACCGATATGGAATAATACATATATCAAAGTTTGCCACATAGCTAGGCACGACTTGCCGTTTCACCGGGCCGATTAAATGAATATTAGGCAATGACTTTATTTTTGCTAAAATTTCGGGACTGCGGTCAACAATTGGTTCGCCAATAAAGATAAACTGCCAAGCCGCCCGGCGAGTTGCCACCGTATACAAAAGATCAAAATCAATCTTATAGGAGTCAAGCGCTCCCACTGAGCCAAAAATAGGGTGGGGTATCGTTGCCAGGCGAGCCTGTATCGGGGCGGGTGCAGTCGCGGCAGAAAGGTTAAAAAACGCCTTCACATCACCGGCGTTAAGGACTAGATGAATGTTAGTATGCTGTTGTTGTTTGAGCGTTAAAAGTTTTTTGGAAGTGACGGTTACTAAATCAGCACGCTGGATAATAGCGTGCTCTTCCTCGACCACCCGTTTAGGGTTACGATCCACCCCCGCTTGGGCCGCATGATCATCAACACAATCATAAATAACTTTAGCGGTTCTAAATGCTGATAAATATTCAGCTGCTTCTGTATCGTAAATCCAGACGAGCGTGGCCGCCTTCTTGAAGTGCAGTAAGCGCAGACACAGCAACACACTCGGTCGGTTAAGCCAATGGTTAATGGTAGCAATCCATTTTATTTCCCGTGAGCCGGGTAGTAAATTCCATTGCGACTTTATATAAAGATAGTTGCTTTTCTTTTCTAACCAGAAGATTCTCGTTAGTAGCTTGAAAATGCTGTGTGGTTGTCGCCAATTATTTAACAAGAAACGAAGAATCCAAATTCGCGGTTCTACATATAAAACAGGATAACGTTGCGCTACGCGCGACATCATGTGCTGGCGATTAGTCCACGAAGGCTGATCATATGCCGCCCCGGCAAAACACACCACCTGAAAACTATTTTTTACTAGCACCGCTGTCCGTGATCGTCTTGTAAAAGCTGCCGGGAGAAGATTACTGCGCCTCACTTCCCGGATACTATATAACAGAAGCAATACCAATACTCCTATCCTTATACCCAAACCCGGCCCACTTAAGAGCCAGATAACCGCGATCCCCAAGATGCCTAACAGCAAAGCTAATTTATTGGTTAGTAACCTAATACCATAATACCGCCGGGCAATAACAACCATGGCGAGGTAGGCTACGGCTGCACCACTGAACACAGCGACCGCGGCCCAGAGCGGATCAGGATAGACAAGATATAGCCAACCCATGGTCGCAGCCGAGACAGCGGTCAGCAGTCCATAAATCCCGGCTCGTACATGTGGCTTATCAGCGGCGACAAAAACGCTACTAGTGCCAATATCGAGTAGCGAATACAAGAAGAAGGCGAGGGTCATAATATAAATCAGCGGTTCCGCAGGCAGGTAGTTTACGCCAATAATATAAGTCAATATTTCTGGTGTAAAAAATAGGAGCAGGAGTGTTAGAGTGGTCATAAGCATGAAAACGCGACGCATGTTACGGGTGACGACATGCTTAAACTGCTCTATTTGACCTGCATATAGAGAGCTCATCCATGATAAATTTACTTCCGACAGTGCCATTGCAATAATCGTCAGTCGCGCGCCAAAAGTTAAAGAGACATTCAAGTAACCTAACTGGTCAGACGCCAATACTCCACCCAAGGCTAAAAGCGGCAGGCGTTGCCAGACCACAAAAAATATGCGGGCGAGATACATAAAGGCGCCAATCTTCATTACTCGCCGGCTATAACGTAAAAGCTCTGACCAGGACGGAAAAGCTAACGCCTGACGTAAATTGCGCCGGACAATAATACCCAGCAAAACCACCATGATTACTGTCGTGACAATCACGGCATAGAAGAATCCTTGGGTTCCCAGAAATAAAATAAAAAGACCAAAAACAACAATGTTAATGGCCGCGGTCAGGATTTGCACCAAGTACAAACTATAAAACTTCTTCATACCCGTGAGTGTTGCCCCGAGCACGTCTTGGAGGCCCTGGAGAACTAACACGGCAGCAAAAAGCTGCAAATAGGGGGTGATTTCTGGCTTGCCGTATATGGAGACGGCAATCAGATTGGCTAAGGCTAGTAATCCAAGAGACAGGGGAACTGTGACAAGCTGGCGGGTGATTTGTGATGCCCAAAAGATCTTACCAATTTCTTGCTTACTCTTGAGAATAGCAATTTCACGAATGGCGCCATCAACAATCCCTAAGTGTTGGGAAACACCAATCACTCCCCCAATCGACATGACCAGTCCTACCAGACCAAACTGTTCTGGTGAAAGCAGGCGGACGATGATAATGCTCTGGCCAATGCCCAGCGCCGTGGTAATGGCCTTGGTAAAAAGAGACAAAAATTGGATGCGGGCAAGGCTCATACCACAAGTAAGCAAACCATGATACTAGAATTTCATATCTTGGCAAGCGCGCGGGAACGCGTTGCCACAACAGCATCAATAACACCTTTTACTAACAAGATCCGCTTTGCCCAGCGAAATTGCTCCCAGGCACGAGTGCGAGCCGCTTGGGCCAGTTTATCGCGTTGATGAGGTTGATTAAGTAACTGCACAATTGCCTCTCGCACCCCTGTTACATCATTTGGCCTGACAATCAGGCCCGTTATCTGGTGTTGGACTGCTTCGCGAGCGCCGCCACTGTTAGTCGCAATGGCCGGTGTGCCGGCGGCCGCTGCCTCAAGATAAACAATGCCAAACCCCTCTTCATCCTTGACTATCGGGCGAGGAGTGAGTAGGAAAATTTCTGCGCCAGCGTATAAAGACGGCAAATCATAAACTGAAACGTGGCCTAAAAACCGGACGCTCGTTTGCATAAAGTGTTGCGTTGCCAGCCGTACTAATTTATCTTTTTCCGGCCCTTCACCAACAATCACAAGCTGAAGCTCACTGAACTTGGTCTGATCAAGCTTAACAAATGCTTCAATCAAGACATCAATACCCTTACGTTCAATGAGCCGCCCTACTGTAAGAAGATAGGGTTTTTTTAAACCATACTTAGTTAAGATCGCTTGTTGTGCTACCGGTACTGGCTTAACAAAATATTGCTCGTCAACCCCGGGCCAAATTTTAACGAGCTGCTCCGCCCGAGCACCGAGTGCTAATAACTTTTGCTTAGTGACTTCATTAATATAGATAATCCGATCAGCATACTGAAGCACTCGCTCTAATTTTCGCCGCTCCTTAGCCTTACCTGCCCAAGTTTCAATTTCCATCGCATAGGTGAATACAACGTACGGGATACCCAAATACTTTTTTAAGTAGTAACCAATTAAGCCTTCGCACAAAGCCTTACCACACAGGACAATATCAACATTTTCTCGCCGTAGCTGGCGGTACGTTGCAATAAATAAGGGTAACCATGCGGGTTTAATAAATGACCAGTACCAGCGCCTAGCAATGACAGCCCGTATACCATTATCCTTGCCGTCAATCTTAGTATCTGCCCACGGAGGCACCACCACCGTCACACTTTGAGTGGGTAAATTTCCCGCGATATGCGTTAAGTAGTTTTCAATACCACCAATCCGGGGTGGCCAATTTTCTGTCAGCAAAAAAACATGCATACGATGACGGTATGATCGTGACATATTTACTACGCAAATGCTACTAAGCGCGTGCGCAAGCGACTATTTTAGTAAGCCTTAACGAGGCTAACTCCTTTATAGAAATATTTGAGAATCTTTTGAAAACTCCATTTATCCTGCCCGGCTAAGCCATACGCACCTTGCGCACTCATACCGACACAGTGGCCCCTACAGGTAGAGGAAGCATGGCGCGGATCCTTGACTGATTGCAGGTGAGGAAAACGGCTGCTATTCCACTGTTCTTGCGCGCTCCGTGTTCGCCCATCAGAATCAGAGAAATAAACCGTTACCACAGGTTTATCACCCTCCCCATTAGTCACAATCACTCCCTTAGTTTTATTAAAAATACTTGCCATGCGCGATGTAATGAGCTCATATTCATACCCTCGGTAGAGTTGGTCATTGGCAGTGTTATCAATATCAAAACGCTGCCTCACAAATCGTCCGCCAGTAATAACCTTGTGGTAAAGTACGTAAGTACGGGCAACCGTGCCTAGCGCCTTAATGTACTCTTCTGGTCCTTGGCCCGATGTTTCTGCTAAACCTCGCAAATAATATTCCGTTCGTAACTCATTAATTGCCCATAATTCATTACAGCCATTGCACTTGCGAATCTCAATCACCCCTCGAAAACGATTATAGTTCTTGCCGGTGATCGTGGGCGAAGGATCGGAGTAACTCGTAATCTGCATAATCGCCCCTGCCAGGGGCACGAGACGGACTTCACTGACGGGATCAAGATTAAGGCCGGAACCGCGAACATGATACTTCTCATCGGACCAACTGACTTGCACGACATCATCTTTATCCACTGTCGCCAAAATCTTCGTTCGGCCTTCCCGCACCTGGAATGAGCCGTTAGCCGTAACATGGATGGCTCGTCCGTCAGTCTTAAAAATACCAATACGCACCTCGTCACCCATTGGGTGAGTACTAATGCCCGCCACTGTCCGACGGCTAACCCCGCCTGGAGAGCTCGCGACCGCGGCGGCCTTAACGCCACAAATACTGTCACTACCCTTGCGCACATTTTTTGCCTTATGGTACTGCATTGAGGATACCAAGTTTTTGTACTTAGTAATGTCACCGCAGCTAATACGCTTTCGCCACCAGACTTTTTCCGCCGCGGTCGGATCATTGCCATAAATATTCACAAACAAAGGCAGGACAGCCTTGATCATTGTTTGTTTATCATCAGCTATCCCCGCCGGCAGGCCGCCGGCTAGAGGAGAGCTCCCGGCGTGTTCCCGCTGGTAGGCCATCGCGCCCACAAGGGCTTGGTAGGTCGTCTTTTCCTGACGGTCTACGCGACCTTCCCACCAGGCTTTTTCCGCGGCTGTAGGCTGACGACCATACACACTGACAAAAGCTGGCACAACCTGCTCGTGCAAGGTGGCGCCATCAGCCACAGTGACGATCGTTAAGCTGCCAACAATAATAAAAAGGATAGAAAAGGCTTTTTTCATATAATCTTCATCAACAACAATACCCCTAGAATGATATACCAATATGATAGCACACTCTAGACAGGGATAGCGAGTCGAGCACGAGCCTTGCGGACAATATCTTCTAATTCCCAGTCTGCCTTAACAATATAATCATGGACGCCACTATCAAATGATTCATCAATTTTTGCCGCATCACTAATATTAGTTAGGATAATGACTGGCACTTTACTCCCCCAAGAATTTTTCCGAAGTTTTTTGAGCATTGTTATACCATCCATTTCTGGCATGACGATATCAACAAGGATCAGGTCCGGGTGCTCGGTCAAAGCAATGTGTAACCCCTCGCGGCCATTACTTGCAGTCGAGACAGTGAAACCGTGGTCACGCAACTCTTCAGCTAAAACTCGTACCAGGGGTAATTCATCTTCAATGATTAAAACATGGTTACTATGGGCAGGCATAATGCAGTAAATTCATGATAACATAGTCTCTGTCTCTGCCAGCGCGACGGCTGAATATTTTGTCAAAGGCAGCGTGACAAAAAAATGAGAACCATTGCCTTCTTGTGACTCAAACCAAATTTTACCGCTGGCATATTCCAGCAACGTCTTGACTAAGTATAACCCCAAACCCATGCCATCATTATGATAATTCTTGACATTACTAGCCCGGAACAGCTTTTCAAAAATTTTTGCCTGATCTTTTTGCGGAATTCCGCAACCGCTATCAGTAACTTCAATCTGCAAGATAGTTTCTGCTTTGCTGGTTGCCGAGGGTTGCAACGCTATTTTGAGAAAAACGCCTGTCTCGCGATCAGTATATTTAATAGCGTTACTAAGCAAAGTCTGTAAAATAATCCGGAGGAGCTTAGGATTAACGTAGACCTGTTCTTGGATGGTCGCTACTTGCTTTTCTAATCGTAAATTTTTTTCGGTAATCTGTGGCTGTAACTCTTTGACCACACTTTCTACTAGTTCTGGTACATCACATGTAACTGGTTTAAGATTAAAAGTTTTCAACTGCACCCGCGAAACATTCAATAAGGCCTGCACTAACTGGGCCATTCGTTTACTACTCTCATGCACCGTTGCTAAATATTTTTCTTGTAGCGGTGTGATCCTGCCTGTCTTGCCATGCAATATTCTTTCGACATACCAGTTAATAGTCGTGAGCGGAGTTCGGAGTTGGTGGGAAGCCAGAGAAATAAAATCAGTTTTTGCCTGCTCCAATTCTTGTTCACGACTGACGTCGCGGATAACTTGAATCGCCCCAATAATTTCCTGTCCCTGCAAAACTGGTGTGGCAGTAATCATTAAGGGAATACGACTGCCATCCTGGTGCTGACAATAAACTGCTGTTTGTGATACTTTTTTACCTATTATCAGCGCCCGATAAAGCGCTTGAGCTGTAAAAGGAATAAGACGATCATGGGCATCAAAAAGTTGTACAACCTCGGCAGTCTTCTGGCCAACGATGGTCGATACCGCCCGACCAAGGATAGCGGCCGCCACCCGATTAACAATGACCACGTACTGATTAACATCAATAACCATTAAACCCTCACCCGCACTTTGTAACACTGCCTCAATGTTTAATTTAGCTTCTGCTAGATTATTTTTTTCCTGGGTAAGTGCATCGAGGACAATATTTTTTTCCTGCACCCGGCGATCAAGAGTTGCATTGGCAGCTTCCAGCTGGGCTATCTTTTCTCGAAGAGCTTCGAGCATGACCTGAATGCCGACATACAATTCAGTAAATTCATCTTTCTCCCCGGGAATAGGGATATCTTCAGAAAAATTACCAACAGAAGCCTGGGTAAAGACATGATTAAGATAGGCTAAACGCTGCTTAATAACCCTCTGATTTAAAGGTGATGAGCGCTTACGGGACATTCCTTAGTAGTAACAGGACTACGACCGCCTTAGGGTCATGCGCCTCTAATTTTGTTGACAAAATTAATATTAATGGTAACATGCGCTAACCCTCCTTATGCCTGCATTCCTTACCTAGCCATAGCCAAGATATAAAATCTCCTTTACCTTCAGAGTACAAAACTAGCCCCCTTATCACAATGAGAAAGAATAATCATTCCCCTCTCAACCAAGCCCTGTTGCCCAACAATTACCCCACCAAACCGCTTCAAAAGCTAGTGGTCATTATTCCTGCCTTAAATGAAGCGGTCACCATTAGCGCAGTTATTAACGGTATTCCTCACACCATTCAAGGCATATCAACCATTGAAGTAGTAGTGATTGATGATGGCTCAGTCGACCAAACTTCAACTCTGGCGCGCACGGCAGGCGCCGAGGTCATTCGCCATAAGCGTAATTTAGGCCTTGGTGCCGCTTTTCGTACCGGGATTAACGAAGCGCTGCGCCGCGGCGCGGATATTATTGTGAACATGGATAGTGACGGACAATTTGACCCTCGGGATATTCCCCGCCTAATCACCTTGATTCAAAATGGCATGGCTGACTTTGTCACCACCACTCGCTTTGCTAAGCCAGAATACTTGCCCGATATGCCGGCCATCAAACTTTTTGGCAATCGCTGGATGACCAGAATTGTTAATTTTCTCACCGCCAAAAAATTTACTGATGTCTCGTGTGGCTTCCGAGCTTACTCTCGCGAGGCAGCTCTGAAGCTAACCCTCTTCGGCCGATTTACCTACACGCAAGAAACTTTCATTGATTTAGCTTACAAAGATATCAGTATGGCCGAAGTGCCGCTCCGCGTCCGCGGGCAACGGCAGCATGGTCGCTCACGTATTGCTGGTAGCCTCTGGCGGTATGGTATTAAGTCCGCTTCAATCATTTTCCGCGCGGCGCGTGACTATCAACCTCTTTACTTCTTTGGTATCCCGGGCGTGCTGATTTTTTTCTGCGGCATTATCGCCGGAATTTTTCTTGTTATTCACTATGTCCAAACTGGGCAGACTCATCCGTATCGTTCGCTGGTCCAGATCTCCGGCATCTTAATTATTGTGGGTTTCCTTCTCCTTTTTATTTCTCTGCTCGCCGACATGCTCCACCGTAACCGTGTTTTAATGGATGAATCTTTATACTACAACCGCAAAAAGGCCTTTGATCGGCATGAGTAAGGATGTTGTCTCTCGTGTTTTATTTGTCACCCGGGCAAAAAACAACCAGGCGGGCGGGATGGAACGGCTAAGCCATGAGTTAATTAAGGCTATAACGCATACTAATTTAGCTGTTGACGTAATCGCTCACTACGGCCGCCGTTACACTGCTCCCCTCTTCGTTATCACCTGCCTGCCCCGGGTTTGGCGCCAGGCAAAAAAAGCCGACGTGGTGCATATCGGCGATCCCTTGTTAGCACTTGTTGGTTGGGTCGTAAAGAAATTTCTCCACAAGCCGGTCGTTATGACTGTGCACGGCCTCGATGTTACCTATCCTCATCCTCTCTATCAATTATATTTACAAATCTTTCTGCCATCAGCCGATCAGTATATTGCCATCAGCCGTCATGTGAAAAGTCTGCTGCGCCGCCGCGGTTTAGGTCAGCGTGTCACCGTGATACCACCCGGCATAACTGACAAGCTTTATAACCCTCACTATACTCGCCAAGATTTAAGTCATGTACTCGGCAGTAACCTCGCCAACAAAGTAGTGCTGCTCACTACCGGTCGCTTGGTACCGCGCAAGGGACACGCGTGGTTTATTACCCACGTTCTCCCCACTCTTCCCTCTCATGTAGTCTATGTGATTGCAGGTGAAGGACAAGAGAAAGATCATATTATCAGGGTCAGTAAGCGCGCCGGCCTCCACGAACGCGTGCATGTCCTCGGCCGAGTAACCGATGAAGCCCTGGCGATCCTGACTAATACTAGTGATGCTTTTGTTCAACCTAATATTGCTATCGAGGGTGATACGGAAGGCTTTGGCCTCGTTTTACTTGAGGCGGCCATCTGCGCCCGGCCTGTCTTTGCCGCTAATCTTGAAGGCATTCCCGATGCAATTACCCCCGGTAAAAACGGCGTCCTCCTGCCAAGTGGTAACAAGCAGGCCTGGATAGTCGCCTTGGAAAAGTTTATTGCTACGCCTCACCAACATGTGCCCACCGGCATGGAGGCACGGCAATACACCTATAACTATTTTGCCTGGCAAAAAATAGTCGAGCAATATCGTACGGTCTTTAGTACCGTCACGATGCCCGTCTCATAATCCAGTTGTCTTCTCTTGGGCAGCGGACCAAGCTCGCTGGCTCTACCGCCGCTGGGCACATGTAATGTTATATGACAATGGCATAGTAGTATTTTTTTCTCGCCACCGGCGATAAGAATATAGGCTAACATTTTCGTAAGTACACCGCGGATCGGAAAAAATTATTTTTGGCGCTACCTGCCATTGCTTTAGATAGTGCATTACTACTTTCTGGAGGGAAATACGAACACAGTCAGTCTGTTCCCATGCATAGGGAAAAAGCTGGTGAAATTTTTCTATCTCCTCTCCTAGGTTCTGAAAAGTAAAATGCTGCGCACATATATGAGGACCAATAAACACTCCGGTAATAGTGGTCGGTGGAAGAAATTGCACTACTCTTTCCAGCTGTTCTACTATCAGCGACTTGCGACTAACGTGCAGGGCTAAGACACCCATCGGCGACGCCAGTATTAAGGGCAAACAATCAGCCGATAGAATACCAACTACAACATTGGTTGTTGGAATCCACGCTCCATCTGCAACCGGTCGCATTACCGAGTAACTTTTAATGGTAGCAATTTTTGCGCCGTGAACCTGTCGTAAGAAAACCGTGTTCACTGGCAGTCCTTCCAAAGTCCCGATGTTCACGCGCACATCACTGAGTTCAACTGACGTCATTTAAGCGAATAAATTGTCAGTTCGGGTGAATGGTATGCCGGCTCGAGCGGCGGAAGCGCCCACAACTCTTGCTGCGCAGCAGTCAGGACTAGATAATCAGCGTGCGACAGCGCTACGGCCTGGGCCCCTCGATCCCCCGAAAAAGCTGCTTCCACCGTCCTCCCTAGTTCATCTTCAGGAGACAACCAATACGCTGTCCGCAGCAGCGTCCGACCAGTAAAAATTGGGATTGACCAGGGTGGTTGAGGTGAACTTAAGAAAATCGCATCTGCTGCAGTATGATCTTGTATCCATTCGAGTGCAAGGCGGTCCGTTAAAGTAATAGCTTGCTGATCTTTAAACAGTAAATGGTCAAAGGCACTTAAGACACTGCTCCCCGCCGGTAAAGAAAAAATGGCAAACAACACTACCACACTACCAATCCCTATGAACCACTCGCTCGGTGAACGCGTACTCAACAGAAGCAAGCGGCGGCATAGAAACCAGCCTCGTACTATGAGCAAAAGAAGAAGAGGAAAGCCAGCCAGCAAGGCATGGTACATAAAGCGAGAGGCATTTTCGACAATAATATTTCTGGTAGAGAAAAGGAAAGTAAAAACTGCCGCTAAACACAGCGCGACACTTACTACCGCCAGGTAGTGGTGCCGGCCAAGTTGTAACCAGATGCCTGCCAGGAGAAGCAACACTACCGGCGCTAAGCGGAGCATATCAAGCGCTGCCGTATAAGAAAAATGCGGCAAGCCAAAGGCTGCATTACCAGGCATCACCACTACAAATAAAATTCCTGTTAACACAGCGGCCCCTAAATATCGGCTGCGGGTGGCCACTGTCTGACGGCGGTCAATAATATACCCACCACAGAATACTAGCCAGGCGATTGTGGCGGCGGTACCAGTGACCGCATTAGCAAGCAGCAGCACTAAAGTAGTTACCCCGGCGATAGCTACTGCCAACCTGGCTTGGAGCAGTGAAAATTTATTAGCCGCTACAAGTAGGCATATCTGCCAGAGAAACAAATTTGTCAGGAAAAAATGACTTTGGGGATAAATGTAGTTATCCCAAGCCAACATCAGAATATACAAGACGATACCGGCTTCAAGCGCCAATATAATTCCGCGGTTAGAGACACCCAGCCAGGTATTAGCCGGGAGTGATTTAGGCAAAAAGAGATCTCCCAGTAAAAAGAAAAGGGGGATAGTAATAACTAGTTGGGCTAATGTTATAAACGGCAAAAAATGAACCCAATCAAAAATGATACCAGCTTGGGTGAACCAGTCCGCGACTGCTCCATGGAGTAAGGTGGGGTATTCTAAATCACCATTACCAGCAAAAGGATTTTGCTTAAGCAAACCATCGGTTATCTGTGAGCGTTGGACTAAACTAATGAAAGTTGCTGTGTCTCCATTATAAAACCCATGAGTAACCCAGTTTGATCCGATAAAACCATTGACGCTACCCACAACCCACGCGCTACCCAAGACAGCCACGAGAACTACCAAAACTGCTAACTCGGCGCCGGCCTGTTTAGTAACTACCCCGGGCCCTCGCCACTTTCTTATTTGTGTCAGCCAAAGACTCAAGAAAAATAATGCGCCAATAAAGAAAACTAATTGAATGCTCGCCCCAATAAAAAACTCCCGATGAACGAGCGCTATAAGTAACCAATGAACTTCAAATAGAGCCCCCGTAGCGGCGATAAATGTCACCAGCCGCTCCGATCGCATAATACTGCCGGCTGCTATCCCCGAGGCTAATAGTATCACTACCGCAGTCAATAAAAGCATAAGCTAAATATACATGAAAAAAGGGGCAAATATAGAACTAGTCCCTCTGATAATGCAAATAGGGACTAGTCCAAGGAGCGGGGTAATTTTTAGAGTGGGTGTATTATGTTCTCCGTACTAAGCTAATAAGAAAGAGGAGAATAATGGCACCAATGGTAGCCACAATAATTTGACCAATTACACTCTCACCGCCCCCGACTCCCAATTGACCAAACAAGAAGCTACCCAGTAGAGCACCGAGGATACCGACAATAACGTTACCTATCACTCCAAATCCTCTACCTTTCATGATCAAGCCCGCTAACCAGCCGGCAATTGCACCGATAATAAGTGCCCAGATAAGAGCTGGCATATTCATCACCTCCTTAGCTTGGTTTCTATAATGAAGTTCAACACAGCATTCTCTCTTTTTAGTTTTCCTGTAGATTATTAAAAGCGCTAGGTCTTTACAAACTAACTGATTCTTTATTTGTTATCAGTTATACGCTAGCCTGGAGGCATACCTAATTGCCACTTTCCTATGCAAGAGTCTCCATGAAAACATCACTTATTATTCCGGCGTATAATGAGGAACACCGCTTAGAACCATTCTTAGAATCTATCCGAATCTATCTGCAACATCACCGCTCTGATATTTATGAGATTATTATTATTGATGATGGTAGCACCGACGCTACCGCTAATATTGCCAAAAAATACCAACGATCATTGCCAATGCTCCGCCTCCTACAACATCCTACTAACCAAGGCAAAGGTGCCGCCGTGCAAACAGGTGTGTTAACGGCCCGCGGCGACTACCTCATTTTTATTGACGCTGATGGGGCCACTGATATTTCCGAGCTGCCGAAAATGTTAGCGGCTCTAGCCACTGCTCCCATTGCTATTGGTAATCGTTGGTTACCCGGCGCTCAAACTATTCGCCATACATGGCTGCGCCGATTAGCTGGTTGGGTTTACCGCACCTACATGCGGCTCTACGGTCTAGGCCGCATTGATACTATGTGTGGTTTCAAAGGTTATCACCGCCCAGTTGCGCGTGAATTATTCACTGCTCTACAAGAAAAAAGATGGTTATTTGACACCGAGATTGCCTACCGAGCTGTCCATCAAGGTTACCTGATTAAAAATTTTCCTATCCGTTGGGAATCTAAAGATGGCAGTAAACTAGCCAGCAGCGCTTTACTGAAAACAGCGTTTAGGATCTGGCCTCTCATCAGGCGCCTCAAGAAAAAGAAGCACAAGGCAGCGCCAGCTTCAACAACTTGATCTTTCTCGAGCTTTAGGGTACCAATCATAATTTCGCGCATAATAGAGCTACCTATGCGAATTACTTTTGTTACCACCCAAAGTACCGCTGGCTCCACGATCATTGGCCGCATTTTCCCTCTCGCCCGCTCTTTGAGTACCACACATGATATTCATCTCCTAGGGTTAGGGAAGGCTGATCGAATAGATCCTGGGCTTGCCTGGCACACTGTCGGACGTGAGCCGTGGAGACGCAGCCCTCATGGCAAAATACGATATCGAGGAGTGCGTCTTATCTTGAATATGATGCTCACCGCGTGTCGGATTGCTTATAAACTCCATCAGTTGCAGCCCGACACCATTATCATCGTCAAACCCCTGCCCGCTAATGTTCTTGGCGTGAAGATGTACCACATCATTCATTCCCACACGCCCATTATTTTAGATACCGACGATTTTGAATTACTAAGTAACCATCTGACTTCGCTCATGCAACGGGCAAGTATTCACTGGTCTGAGCGAACCAGCGTCGCCTTAGCTCGTGTTACTATTGCGGCAACGCCTTTCTTAGTCGACCACTTTTGTGCACTTGATCCCTCTAATCATTCTGTAGTTCTCATCCCCACCGGCTACACGCCAGTGCGCACCACTCTCCCCTCTCCATCAACCTCGACACCAACCCTGCTCTACTTGGGCAGTATTTCGCTTGGCTCGGGCCACCGCGTTGATCTCCTGCCAGAAATTCTTACTCTCGTTAAACAACAAGAGCCGGATATCCGATTAATCATCGCCGGTACGGGCGATGATGTGGAAGAATTAAAGGCTCTATTCGCGTCCGCCAATCTCCTGCCGATAGTAGAGTGGTTCGGCCGCTTTACGTCTGACAACGTTCCTACCCTGATTGCCCGGGCCCACGTTCTTGTTGATCCCGTGGGCGGAAGTATTACTGAACGCGCTAAAAGCAGTTTTCGGGTCGCCGCCGCGGCCGCTTATGGTATACCCATCGTTACCAGCAACATCGGCATCCGTCCCTATTTTCTGCCCCCCGCTCTCGCGGAGCAGTGCTTCGCAGAACCCAACCAGGCGCACGATTACGCCACAAAAATAGTCAGCCTCTTACGCCAGCCACTTTCGGCCCAGCAAAAACAAGGCCTGCAACAAAAATCTGCCTCGTATGAGTGGTCTGTCCTTGCCGCCCAGTATAATAAATATATTACCTCGCCCTAATGTTTACCGCTGCTGCCATTACTGTTTTCCTGCCCCTTCTCCTGTTCATTATTCCCGGTCTTAGCATGGTGCGCCCCGTTGCTCTCTCACCCCTTTCTCTCTTGACCCAAACAGTGCTGTGGAGTGTCAGCCTCTGGATTATTATCTTATTTGCGACCGCCCTCATCGGCCTCCCTAACACCTGGACCATTGCCCTAGTAACCGCGACGGCCGGGATCATCGTGGGACAGAACCGTCATGCTTGGCAGGGGCTTTTGTGGCCCAGGCCGCTCTTGCTCATAATTATTGGTGTAACCATCTATGCCCTCTTTGGCACAATGTATGTCGCTAATCACGACGCCTTACCCTCGGGTGATAGTCAAAAAGCCATCCTGTGGGCGACAGAAATTAATACCACGAGCCGACTGCCCGACTACAGTGTCGCACCTGCCCTCCTCAATCGCGATCCGGTTGACTTCTACACACCCGGCCTTCATGTCTTAATCGCCGCTCTCCTTCAACTAGCTCCCCACCCCGTCATTGCCGTCGGCTTTTTTAGTATTGCTGCCAGCCTGGCAGTTGTTCTCATTGCCACCGCCAGTGCCATTAAACTTTTTCCCGAACTACCACGATGGTCACTCGCCATCACCTGTGCTCTACTCATCCTTACCAATTTTCGTTTTCTCCGCTACCTACGCGAACCGGGGTATCACTTACAGAATATAGTTGGAGAATTATTGCTCTTTGGTCTCCTCTATATCGGTATCCTGCTCTGGCAAGAATGGCGCTGGCGTAACATAGTTTTAGCCGCCCTCTTGAGTATCGCGCTCGTTATCTCGCATCAATTTTCCGCCTTTCTGGCTATCTTTATTTTACTCCCGCTTACCGTAGCCATGGGCTTACGATATTTGAGCTTCCATCAGTGGCATCGACATCTAAAACATTCTCGGGGCCTAGTAGCTTTACTCCTCCTGTTGATTATCATGTGGGTTAGCCTCGCCCTCAACCTTCATCAGAAAATTCCTCACATTTTTACTTTTGATGCTCACTTACGCGGACTAGTCCCCGCCGTAGCGGAATACCCCCGCATCATTGGTGAGGTATGGCTGTATGCGGGCATTGCCGGTTTAGTCCATATGCTACTGGTGATTAGTAACTGGCACCGCGGCGGCGACCGCCTGCTCTTTGCTATCAGTACCTTTATTATCCTGCTTATGTCCCGTGGTCCGTATATTGGAATTGATATCCCCCCGGTGCGAGCGCTATTCTATGCAGTTGTGCCCCTTAGTCTAGCCGCGGCATACTTTTTCGAAACCTTGCGGGCGGCGGTTCGACAATTCCTACCCGCCGCCGCGGTCGCTGCATCCGCTATTATTTTTAGTCTCATCTTGATCAATGGTGCCGTCACCGCCACCCAAGCTTTTCAGATCGTGCCAATTCGGACTACTTCAACCTTGACTCCCGCACAACAAGCCTTAATTACTTACTTAGAGAGCCAGCCGGAACAAGCAGCGATCTTAATTGACGATTATAATCAACGAGCAAACTCCTGGTTATTATTAGCCCAAAAACCTCTCTACGCGCGCCTGGCAGCTGAACTTGCCATCCAAATGGATGAGGCCGAGCAATCCTCGCTCCGCTCGGCACTCTATTTAGCGCAGTTAAATTTTGAAAAAATATTTGCGCTCGGAAGTCTCCCGGAAATCCTGCCGCTCCTGCACCAGTATAATATCAACTGGGTAACTGGCATTAATAAAAGTAGTAATTCTAGCTTTGCTCACAATCCTATCCTGGCACCTGTTTATCAGGCTGGTGACACAGTGCTGTACACTATTCGCCCGCCGGAGGCGGCTAAGGCTACCTCGACTAGCCCGCACACTGATTGGCTACTGAAAACGAGTACCCTGGCTAATGATATCGGTGATAATGAAGACACCTTTGCTCATCTGCCGGCCAGTCTGCACACGTCACGCCTCTCTGCCCCGCGTTTCAATGGTCAGCGAACATATCGTGTAACGAGTGCTCCGCGGATTGCGCTCCGTTTTAATATTGGTGATTTTGCTACTCGCCTGTGGGACCAAGATCACACCAATCAAGCTGACACTACCGTTGAATTGCTGCTGGAGTTTTTACAACCCGTGCCTGATCTGGTACTGGAAACTACTACTGGCCATCAGGAAGCGGTGACTGCTGCCACGCAGATCCTGCGTCTGTCGCCAGCGCAAGTTCCGTTTGCGCCCGATGGCTTTATTACCGTGTATCTTCTTAACCCCCATCAGCGGCTAGTAGAAATAGATCTGATTGCCTTAGGATTATCACGAGTCCCCTAATACACTATGTCCTCTCCTAAACAATCACGTCTGGCAGGAGCCTTATCATTAGTGATTGCCCAAGCTGTTGTCTTGGTCTTGGGCTACGTTACTCATTTATGGATTGGCCGGGTGCTCGGCCCCGCTCCCTACGGCATTTACGGCGTAGTTTTAGCGCTGCAATCAATTATAGGATTACTGCTCACCTTAGGCGTGCCGGTCGCTATCTCGCGATTTGTGGCTCGCGATGAAGCTCACGCTCATAGCATTCTAGCCCAAGGCATTCGTATCCAGACAGTTATTGCGTTGCTCGTAGCTCTGACCACGTTGATCTTAAGCCCCCTATTTGCCTCATTGCTCGGTGATGCCTCTCTTACCAATTACATTCGTTTTATTGCTCTCATTATCTTTTTACAGGCTTATTATCCCATTTTTGTCCAATTCTTAAGCGGTATGCATCGCTTTAATCGCCAAGCCCTCCTCACTATATGCTATGCTGCCGCCAAGCTTATAGGTGCCCTTTCGTTGATCTATATATTTGGAGTCTATGGAGCATTTGCCGGCTTTGCTGTCGGGGGAGTGGTTGCGGCAGTAGTTGGTTGGTTATGGACATGGCCCAGCAGTGAACAAGCTCATCGCCAGCTGCCATATAAAGCTTTTCTCCAATTTGCCGGAACCTATGTGCTCATTCTTGTCGGTCTCCAACTTTTAATTAGCCTCGACTTATTCATGGTTAAGGCTCTCCTTAAAAACGACGTGCTGGCCGGTTACTACAATGCTGCCGTTACCCTTTCTCGTATTTCCTACATGCTACTGCAAGCATTAGCCTTTATTCTCCTCCCCAGTGTTTCCGCTCTCACCCGACCCGGTAAATCTCATACTGATGCGGCTCAATTCATTGCGGAAGCAATCCGCTATCTTATAGCGTTAATTGTCCCTAGTGTCGTTCTTGCCGCTACCACAAGCCGAGCCCTCGTAACATTGTTTTACTCGCACTCGTATTTGCCCGCAGCCCCCGTCCTGACTGTTCTCATAGTTGGTATTGGCAGTTTAGCCTTCTACCTTCTTCTCACTAATATTGTTGCTGGCGCTGGTAAGGCGCGGGTAGGACTCATTCTGACGGTGGGGTTACTGATCGCAAGCGCTGGACTGGGATTCATCTTAATTCCCCAGTATGGACTAATGGGTGCCGCCTGGCAGACAACGAGCGTCGGTCTGCTCGGACTTGCTATCTTAGGCGCTTATACCTTTAAAGCATTCGCTATCCATTTCCCTTTACGCAGTACTATCAACATCCTGATTGCCACTGCTGTGAGTGCGGTGCCTACCTCTCTCTGGCAAACTGAACCTCTGACACTGCTGCCCCAGTACATTCTCGCCGGTGCGCTATACGTCGCCGTCTTACTTGTTCTCCAAGAAATTTCTCCCACTGACCGCCAGCGTCTTTCCTCCTTACACCCGCGATTGCATTGGCTCGCTGCTAAAATCTCCTCATGAAAACTTGGCACCAAGGCGTGAGTATAATCGCGGCCTCACTCGCCGCCATTGCTCTTATTATTGGCAGTAGCGTCTTGCCTTACGGCCAGCGGGCGGTCAGCCAAATAGAAAATATTCACGGCGTCTCTTATCCCGTCGAGGATGATTTAATTACCGTGACTGAAGCCTTAGCCCATTTCGATGTTTATTTACAAGAACCTGTTATTGCGAAAAAACTCCACTTGACGTTTGACTTTATTCCGTTTGCCGAAGACCATTTGGGCGTGGGCGTCCGGGAGAACTCATTTTGGTTAAGCTATGAGCCCCAGCTATTCTATCAAGCTGGCTCATCTGATAAAAAAACAACGGCGCTGCATTCAGCCTCTCTCACCATCCCCCTCTCCGACAAAATTCAGGAACGTGACCGCTCAATTGACGTTATGTTCATGGCGGCCCCTGCCAACCATCTGCCACTGCCTGACCCTTTGACCGATACGACATACTGGCAGATCAAAAACTTACATGCGACGGTTGAGTATGACAAGCCAAGTACATCAGCTTGGCGTGATTTTATTCGCAGTATTATTCGTCGCGAACGAGTCCTATGAATATCACTTATCAGTTGTGGTTCATAAGCCTTACCCTGATAGTGGCCTGCGGCTTGCTGACCGCTCTGCAGTGGTTCCACCCAGCCCTTGTATCACGAGAGATTATTTCGGCTACTCTCGGTGTAGCTATCGGCAGTGCGCTACTGTCATTAATCTTGACCAAGAAATAGGGTATGTCGGAAGAAAATAAACAAACACTAGGTTCAGCGAGCCTTATTGGCATCACCGCCTTTGGTGGGGCCCTCGTGGGATTCGTCCTGCAACTGTTAGTTGCGTACTATTTTGGCGCCTCCGCGAGCACCGATGCTTTCTTCATGGCTGCCTCTACTTCTGAATTACTCGGTAAACTCTTACTGGGCGGTTCTATTACCGCAGTTTTTCTGCCGCTCTTTGTTCAGCGCTTGAGTACTGGGCAAAAAACTGCTGCCTGGAATCTAGCCCTCAATATTCTTCACGTCTTTGCCGCTCTCTTTCTTGTGCTCATTATTACAGTCGCGTTGTTTACACCCGCCTTTGTCCGCTTTATTGCTCCCGGTTTTTCACCGGCTACAGCCGCCCTGACAACTACTCTACTCCGCGTGCTTTTGCCCTCCTTTCTCTTCTTATTTTTAGTGGATATTGCCGTCGCCATGTTGCATGCGCTCAAACAATTCGCCCTGCCAGCGACGCTGCGCCTAATTGCTCCCACGATCTCCATTATGACGATTGTTGTGCTTGGTAAAATGATAGGCATTTATGCTCTGGCGCTCGGGGCACTCATTGGCTCTGGCGTCCAACTAATATACGTCGCCTGGGCGCTGCGCCGGCAAGGCTTTATCTATCGACCTATTTTCCAGCCATTCAATACCGACATTAAAAAATTACTTTATTTGGTATACCCCTTTATCTTTTCCATGATAGCGACGCAAGCAGCGGGAATCGTCTATCGTATCCTCGTCTCAGATTTGTCCCCTGGTAGTCTTTCTGCCTTAAAATACGCAGAAAAAATTACCCAGCTTTGTACAATCATCTTTTTAAACTCTGTTACGATCGTGATCTATCCGCTGTTATCAGAAAAGGCGAGTCACGCTGATACTAATGGCATGCGCACCACCATTGCTTCGGCTATTCGCTTAACTACTTTTATTACTATTCCCCTGATTGTCGGCATAGTGGTTTTGCGTGAGCCGCTCATCGCGTTTATCTACCAACGGGGGTCATTCGACACGGAAGCTGCTCTGTTGACCAGTACTGCCTTACTGTTTCTAATTTTAGGCTTCACCGTTAATGCTGCCAGTTCTATCTTAGGCCATGCTGTCTTGGCATTGCAGCAAACCCGCGCGGCCGTCGCCGTCACAGTAGCCTCACACGCTGTTGCCATTATGCTTTTTATAACTCTCGTGCCTCGCTTGGCGCACGCTGGCCTAGCCCTGGCTTCTTCCCTTGTACCGCTTAGTTCCTGTCTGCTGTACTTTTTATACCTTCACCGCCGTATTCCTCATCTCCAGCAAATATTTTGGCAGGGCATATACATCAAAATTGTCGTGCTGGCCGGGCTTCTCTTTATTGTCTTGCAAGGTATGCTCGCCTTGAGCATGGCTTTCCCGATACCCGTCGGCGTTAATGTCTTATTGCAACTAGTCGTGCCGACAATAGTCGGTAGTCTCGTATTTTTTGGGGGAGCTTACCTGTGGCGTATTCCCGAGATGCATGATGTCGTGAGTATCCTTCACAAAAAGTTGCGTGGCCTAAGGCCTTAATCAAGAATCGTTATGCAATTCGCCGTTATTGAATACAGTAGTAAAACCGGTCGTATTTGGAAGCACACCCCAGCCCGGCCAAATTACCTGTCTGATCCGCAGCGAGAAATTGATCCGACTAGTTTTGGTTGTTACGTCTCGGCGCTGGCAGGCGAACATGTTCCTCTCATCGGCATGATTACTGGCGATATTAACCCCGTAAGCTCCCTGACGCGCTTCACTCGCCGGGTCATTAAAAAACTCACGGGTGCCTGGCCACAGACCTATGACATTTCCTATCTAAAAAAGTTCGATACAATCATGCTCGTCCACCAACTAAGTGATGCCCACGAGATTGCCGCCTTCGCCAAGCGACTGCGGCAACTATATCCTCATATTTTTATTCTCGGCGTTCCCACTCAACCGTACGGTATATTGAAAGCCCATTTAGAAAACCAGCCGCATGAGCGGCAAACCTTCATTGAATATATGAATGCCTGTGATCTTTTTTTAACAGTGGTCAAAGACACACAAGCCTGGTATGAATCAATGGCGCGTAAGCCTGTCGTATACTTACCGCAAATTTACCCCGCTCATTACGCCTCCCAATTCTTTAAGCCCCGCTCCCACAAACAAAAAGCCTTATTTGTGGCTGGCGTGACCGAGCGTGATAATATTGCCGAGGGTCAGCGGTTAACAGCGGCCTTACAACGGCAGTTCCCTGAATACATAATCCGCGTCACCAAAATTCCGGGCCTGAAGCTTGATCTATCGGCGCTGGCGGGGGCGCGATATGAAGTAGTGGAATTTGCCCAGTGGCGAGAACATCTGCCTTTCCTTGCAGAGCAAATGCTGGTGATCAATACTGACTACTTATTTACCCGTGGCCGCGTCCAAGTTGATTGCGCCGCCGTTGGCACACCAAGCCTCGGCGCCAACTCTGATGGGCAGACCGATCTATTCCCCGCGCTGGCCGGCGGACCGCACCTGCCCATCGAAAAGCTGGAGCCACTCGCCCGAAAATTGCTGACGGATAAAGTTTATTACCAGCAAATTACGGATCAAGCTCGTGATAAACTGCAGAAATATGATTATGAGGAGTCTGCCGTGCGGCTCCAGCTGCTTGTTAAACAATATCGCTCATGAAACGTTTTCTACTGAAACACGTGGGCAACATGGGTGATCTGACTTTTTTTATCCCGCCTGTTCTCGCCACATTAAAACGCCATTACCCTGATTGCCATATTACTTTGATTACGGCTTGGGGCTTTAAAGATCGCCGCGGGCGATGGGGAAAACGCAATCAAGATGGATTCTGTCTTAATCTTATGATGACTAACCCGCACCTTGACCAACTAGTGCACTGGCATGATACCAAGCTCTCGCTGGCAGCCAAAATCTGTGAAGAAGAAGGCCAACGATTTCCCACGTGGAACAAGGAGTACTTTACCCAACAAAAAGAAGCGGGGGGGTACGACGGCGTCTATGAGTTAGATTTTGGCCTAAAAATTACTGATAATCCAATCCAGAAAATGTATGAAAAGGTTGGCCTGCCGCAAGAAACCTACACCGACTACAAACTATATTTTACTCCCCGTGACCGAGAAGTAGCCGAGCATGTCACCCGCAAACTGCCGCAACCACGCATAGTCTTGCTTGAAGGCTTGGAAAGTACTACGACGCGAGGCTGGGATCCGGGAAAAATCACCGGATTAGAACAAGTAATTAAGCAAGTGTATGGGGTACGCCCACTTTGGTTCGGCGCCCGCCACGTACCCTACTTTGAAGGACGCCCGTTAACACTCCGCGAGAATATTGCTACTTTAACCCTCTGTGATGTGGCTATTGGCGTCCTCTCGGGGCCGCTTCACTTTGCCGCCGCCGCGGGTACACCAACTCTTACCCTCTACTGTGATCACTCCCTGCAGCGCGCCGCGCCCGCTTACTTCTTAAACCACTACATGCCCGCCGCGGCTCCACGCCACCAGACCCTGCTTGGTCCTGACAACCCCATCATGAAAACTTTGAAAAATGACACCCCCGCTCTTAATCTCACGCCCCAGGAAGCCCAAACCCAAGGCACTCAAGATTGGCTGCGACCTGGCCGGCAAAGTACCAAAACATGTTTAGCGGTAATTACTATCGAGGAAATTATGACAGTCCTAGGGGACATCTTACCTCACCCAGAAGACACTGGTCATTTCTAGCTTAAATATACGAGAGCATATATTGTAACGATATGCACAGTCGTACGCCGTGGGTCCTTATCCCTACGTACAATGAACGGTTGAATATTGAGCGCATGATTATTGCTTTATTTGCGCTGAATATTCCTCATCTAACCGTCCTCATAGTTGATGATAATTCCCCGGACGGGACCGCTGGTGTCGTGCGTAATTTACAAAAAAAATATGATCGCTTAAAACTTGTGGTGCGGGAACATAAAGCGGGGCTTGGACGTGCGTACATTCATGGCTTTGAGTATGCCCTTGCAGCAGGAGCCAGTGCGGTGGTTCAAATGGACGCAGATTTTTCTCACGACCCCGCCGATGTGCCCCGTCTCCTGGAAAAACTTACTACACATGCGCTTGTCCTAGGTTCCCGTTACGCTCATGGCATTAGTGTGATTAACTGGCCCCTTCGACGCCTCCTCATCAGCATTATTGGTAATACCTACGCGCGCCTGATTACCGGTATACCCTATAAAGACTTAACAGGGGGTTTTAAGGCCTGGCGCGCCCAAGCCCTCCAGGCAATTGCTCTTGAGCAAATTGTAGCTGATGGTTACGGTTTTCAAATTGTGGCCACGTACCGTGCTTGGAAAAAAGGTTTATCTATTATCGAGATACCAATTGTCTTCACGGAGCGCCGCGAAGGACAATCAAAAATGAGCAAAGCAATTATTATTGAGGCGCTGTGGGTAGTCTGGCGACTGCGACTCTTTGGCTAGAATTTAATTGTCACCAGTTTTTTGGACCGTGGCCGATATTTCTCTTCTTAATAAACATCGCCCTCTATTTTTTCTGGCAATAGTGTTAGCTCTTGCCTTCTATCCGCTGTGGCTCGGCAGGTTTTATGCCATCGGTGACATGCGTGATGTCTTTATTCCCCTAGAATTGTTTTTTCAACAACAGCTCCGCATCGGAAATCTTCCGGCATGGCATCCCGATGTAGCGTGGGGGTTTCCGGCAATTGCCGCCGCCCAGATTGGATTTTTTTACCCCCCGCTTCTCCTCGGCCGCCTCCTCCCCCTCTGGTTCTATCTCCCCCTTATTCTTGTCCTCCATTTTTTTGCCCTCGCTTGGGGCACATTCTTATTTCTGAAGAAACTTTCATGTACTTCCCAGGCTGCGGTTTTGGGCAGCATCTCGTTGAGCCTCTCGGCGTTCCTGTGGCAGCATCTCACCCATCTCAATATTACTCTCATCCTCGCTTGGCTACCCTGGCAGCTTTTAGTTGCCCACCGGCTGGCAGAGAAACCTACTCGTTGGCAATATCTTCTGGGAGCGGTTGTGACTATTGCTCTACCCTTTCTTGCCGGCCAACTCCAACTTCCCCTAATAATGGCCGCCTTTACAACAATCTACTTTTTTAGGCAATCGAGAGCCCATTCCCATTTCTTCCGGAATACAGCATGTATCTGGATAATTATCACTCTGGCCGTCATCGCTGTCAGCGCCGTTCAACTTTTACCTACCTTGGAACTACTCCTTCATTCCTCGCGCGGTAGCGGAGGCGCATGGGACAGCGGGCGAGCTAATCAACATAGTTTTCCGCTATACCATCTTCCTACGCTGCTTTTTCCCCGTTTCTTTGGAACTGATAGTACCTATTGGGGAAAACGTCTAGAGATTGAGTACGGTATTTTTATTGGCACCATACCGCTTCTCTTGAGTCTCTGGGCTATCTGGCGCTTTAGGCCAAGCCACAGATTCTGGGTAGCTACTGCCACTATTTCGTTCTTGCTTGCCTTAGGCAGCGCCTCTCCCTTTCGTCTCGTGGGGCTAGAACCTTCCCTATGGTACTTTTCCGCCCCTGCCCGCTGGCTGGTGTTGACGACGTTGAGCTTAAGCATCCTGGCTGCTTTTGGCTATGACTACCTGCGCCAGCATGCTGCCTCTTTTCGCAAGTTTTCCGCGCGCGCCAGTTGGCTTCTGGCAACAGTGGTAGCTGTAGCCAATATTGCCATCTACATTGCGCCACATTTTCTTGAGCGTCTTCTTAATTATGTTCAGTCAAACATTCCCTCTCTTTTGACCGGCCGGCCGGTCAATTACTACGAGGAGAAAGTGCGGCAGCTTTTAACCAGCATTCAGGACACCAGCGTAAGCCTCGCCTCGCCTTTCACGTGGCTGACACTCATGATGCTACTACTTACTCCTTGGCTTGTTAGTTCTAAGCGGTGGTACAAACTTCTGATCGCGGCGGCTGCCCTAGAGCTGATTCTGATTGCGGCGACCAGTACTCCCACAATTTCGTGGCGCAATATTTTAACTCCTCCCCAATCACTGTCTGTCCTGCCAGCTGCCGTGCAAGAAAAGCAAGCGCGGTTATTATCTCGACGTGAGGGGGGAGACACCGGCGCTTATTTCACCAATCCTGCCTCACGAGCTGACACAGCCCTGCGCGCGCAGCAACGCCAGTTACTCCTGCCCCTCATGCATGCCCAATACCAAATAGCGGGGATCGAGTGGCCTGCTTCACTTGACCTACAGAGCCACGCTCATTACCGCGAGCGCTTGCAGGATGAGAGCGGCAATATTAACACGCCGTTGGCTGAATATCTTAACATTGGTGCGGTCTTAGTTCCGCCTGACTTGTCTCAACCAGAGAGCCTCTCTCTCTACCGCGAGACTGACGCCGTTAAGGTATACCAGATAGCGGCTCGCCCTCGCGCCGAGGTAGTAACCGTGACGGGTGAACCCATTGCCGATACACAAGCTTCGTATCGAGAAACAAGTGCCAGTACGGCAGAGATCCAAATAGATACTTCACAACCCAGCCTGCTTCTGATCCGCAATACGTGGTACCCCGGCTGGCGAGCAACAATTGATGATAAGCCAGAGGCAGTTAAGCCAGTGAGCGAAATATTTCAGGGAGTAACCATACCGTCAGGTCGCTACGTAGTTAAGTTAAATTACCAGCCAACCTGGCTCTACGTAGGCCTTAGTGTCTCGTTAGTAGCCAGTTTACTGCTGGGACTCGGAGTAGTATATGCCAGGCTTTTCAAGCCCGTTTCTAGGGCTTGAAGACATGTTACTCTAACTACTAACTATGCCGCGCCCACTCACTCTCTTATTCTCTGTACCCACTGGCTACAATGCTCGGGAGTTGCTAACCCCCCTGCAAGAGCATTTGGAACGAGATGAAGCTGTGGGCTCCGTTATTTGCCTCACGCCGGCTGCCGCCGCTCATCAAGAAATCTTTCCCTCGTTTACTAAGAAATTCCGTTTTATTGCCAATCCTGCGCGCCAGACGCTCCATCATAAACTTTTACAACAACTGGCTCCTGACATAGTCGTTACGCCCACCGCGGGCCTCGATCATCACGACACGCCGATTCTTCGCGCCAGCCAGCAGCTAAACATCCCCAGCCTTACTTTTATCTCAAGTTGGGACAATGTTTATAAAATGGAGCGCTTCCAAAAATATGGGAAGGCTTACGAGCTCGCTGACCACCTCGTGGTCTGGAATCAAATGATGCATGATCACCTCCGTAAAATCTTCCCCCATCTAAAATCTGAAGCAATTTCCATTATCGGTGCGCCGCGTCTCGACTTCTTTACCCACACCGATCGCCTCCCGTCAAAAAAGACTCTCTTGCAGCATCTTGGCCTTCCCTATGACCGAGGTAAAATCATCCACCTAGCTACCACCGAACTCTATCCTATGGGGTACATTGTCCAGACCATAAGAGAAGCAGAAACTAGCGGAAAAATTCCCCATCAGCTCCATATATATGCTTCTGTTCATCCGGGCGGCGACCTCTCCAAGCACCGGGCCTATGCCCGCCAATACGGTGTGGTCTTGGGCTATTCGTTTGGGCGCCGCGAATCTTCATCCCATCCTAATTTTCTCTATAATCCTACCCGTGAAGAAATTTATTTGCTCGTCGCCTTATTTAAGCACGCAGATGTACTGGTTAACCACAGCTCCACGGTCGCAATTGAATCACTTTTCGCAAATGTCCCCGTTATCAATGTTAAATATGGTCAACCTCTCGATTGGTGGCGTTGGTATCGGTCTATGGTTTATCGAGACTTTCAACAACACTACGCTGACATCACGGCGGGACAGGCAACCACTATTGTCCATAGTAAGCGAGAGCTCATCCAAGCTTTAAACAAGGATCTTGCCGATCCAGGGCATCTGGCGGCCGCGCGGCAGCAAACCCTTAAAAGGATAATCACAACAATTGATGGCACGGCTGGCAGGCAACTCCTTGACAAAATTAAACAAATCGCCGTACAACGAAAGACTTAAAAGCATTGCTCTAAAGGCTATGAAAACCCGAGGTGCCATTACTTTTGTGTTTGATGACGGCTACCAAGTAATCCATGAGGTGGTCGTGCCTTTACTTGATCGCCTGGCCCTCCCCGGCGTTTTTGCTATCCCGTTGACTACCAAGACTGTCGCCCAAACTGAAGACCGGCCAGTAACACCCTGGCAGCAGTGGCAGCACATTCATGCTCGTCATGAAATCGCTGCTCACTCAATTGACCATCTCAACTTAACAACCTGTGATTCGACGCAATTAGCCCATCAACTACAGGAACCCCAACAAACACTTCATGCTACTACTTTGGTGTACCCTGGCGGGGCCTTTAACCAAACTGTGCAGCAGGCAGCGAGCAGCTACTATACCGCTGCCCGCACGGTCCAGCGCGGGTTGTCTACTTTGCCTCCCCGTCAACCGTTGCAGTTACCGACGTATAATTTTACCCGTCATAATTTTTCCGTTAGCCGCGCTAATTATCTGGCCACTGTCGCCTGGGTAACAAACCGCTGGTTGATTGAAACGTATCACCTCATTGATAATAACGAACATGAGAAATTACACGCGGTGAAATTAGATGACTTCACGCGGCACCTGCAATTCGTGAAATATCTCCCGGTGCGTGTGAGTACCATCCGCGATATTATGAGCGCTTAACCCTATGAAACTCTCCGCCATTGTTATCACTAAAAATGAGTCAACAACCATTGCTCGCTGTCTTAAGAGCCTAAGTTTTGCTGACGAGACGATTGTCGTTGATGCTCATAGTGATGATGATACCGTCGCCCGGGCAGAGCATTGTGGCGGCCGCGTCTTTACCCGAACATGGGCAGGCTATGGTCAACAGAAAAATTTCGGGGCGGCGCAGGCCCGAGGCGAGTGGTTACTATTTATTGATGCGGACGAAGAAGTAACCCCGGCACTACGGGAAGTGATCCAAGCTACGCTGGTGGCACCTAAGGCTGATTTTTATTGGCTACGGACCGTCAATATTTTTTTGGGTCAACCCCTTTATCATCTCTATGGCCATAATCCTCGTCTTTTTAAAAAAGGCAGGGGACAGTGGAGTGCCCGCTATGTTCATGAACAGGTTGAACGCTTTGCTACCCCTACCACCGAGAAGATAGTCATTACCCTAGGCGACCCTTATTCTCGTCTTCTCTCTGAACCACTCTTACACCATTCACACCCCTCAATCCACTCTTACCTTGAGAAAATGCATCGGTACACTTCACTCGATGCTCAATACATGCTCACCACTCACCGCCATCGTTCTGGCCGAGTTATCACTCCTTCAGTGATGCTGCCGTGGACCCTCGCCGTGCGCCAATTTATTAAATTATTACTGTATCGCCGCGGCCTCCTCGATGGCTGGCCAGGAATATTGTGGTGCAGTTTATCAGCCTACTACGAGTGGGAAATGGGTAAAAAATACCTTGCCCTTAAGCAACAGCGTCCATGAGAATAGTCCATACCTGTCTGCGGTATCCGCCCGCCAGTGGCGGAGTCGAGACATACGTGCAGCAAATTGTTGAAGGGACAAGGGATATTGATAACATGCGCGACGTGCGGGTGCTCACGAGCAAGCTGCGTACTCATGGCCCCCTCTCTCTGCTTAATCCCGAAGAACTTCTGGATGATCCGCCATACGTGCAGCGTATCCACCATCTGGCCACGCCAGGAATTTCTTATCCCCGCCTCCAGGCGCTGCGTTACTACTTAGGCCACCACCAGCCCGACGTAATTCATGGCTATAGTTTTTGGTATCAACCAGCCGATATCGCCGCCCGTTTTGCCCAGCAGCATCGTATCCCCTTCATCTTTCACCCCCTGTACTATACCAATGAAGTTCGTCGCAAACTTATCTGGCGACTCTATAAAAAACTCTACGGCATCCATACCTTTGCCGCCGCTGACGTGGTGGTTGTTATCTCACCCTACGAACAATCACTACTAGCACACGAAGGCTTTCCCTTGAAGCGCTGTGTTCTCATTCCGCCGGGAATTGATACTGGCGCCTACACTCGTTCCCGCTCTAACCCCTATCAATTTGATCCCACCCACCCTGTTCTTCTGGCCGTCAGCCGACTAGCGCCCGGCAAGGGCCTCGATGAACTGATCCGAGTTATGCCATTGGTCCAACGAGAACATCAGACAGTACAATTAGTGATCATCGGCGAAGATTTTGGTGCGCGCCGTAGCCTGATGGCGCTTGCTACGAGCCTTGACCTAACAGCCACGGTCCACTTTTGGGGCAAGGTTACCCAAGAAAAATTAATTGCGGCATACCAACATGCGACTCTCTTTATCCATCCCTCGCACTATGAAGCCTTTGGTATCGCGGTCGCCGAAGCCGAGGCGTGTCGCACACCAGTTATCGCCCGCAATAGCACTGCCTTGCCTTTCGTGGCTCCCCATCAGCAAGTAGGCTTGCTCTACTCCCAGCCATCCGATTTAGTCCAAGCGATTCTCACACTCCTGTCACGGCCCACCCTGCGCCGCCAATATGGTGAAGCAGGCCTACGACACATCCAGCATAACTTTTCACTGGGCACGACTATAAAAAAAATGACCAACCTCTATGATGAGCTTAGTCAATCCTCATGACTACCAATCAATCATCCCCCAAAAAAGTTCTTCTACTCGCTTTGTCTGGCATCGGTAATTTTCTTATGCAATCGCCTGTTTTTCAAGCGATCAAACAAGCCCATCCCGGCTGGCACATAACCGCCTGGGTCGCTCCTCGCGGCACTAAGACCCTAGCTCACAATAACGCCTATATTGATGAGGTCATTGAAGAACCAATCAAACGTAGCCTTGAACAACACTTGTCCTTAACCAGGCGACTACGTCAGTCACACTTTGATATTGGCATCGTCTTATCTCCGGGGCAATTAATCAAAAGCAGTTTATACCTTTTTGCTAGTAGCATTCCCGTCCGTGTCGGCCACTACTACCCTCTGGGTCACAATCCTCATAGTCACCTTTTCTTGACTCACGCTATTCCTGAACAAGATAATTTGCATGACATTGAACAAAACTTATCATTGCTCAATCTCCTTGGTATCCCCCCCGCCTCGACTCCCGTCCAGTACAGCCTCGTTATTCCCATTACTGCGCAAAAACAAGCCGAAGTGATGCTGGCCCAACTCCAGCTCCCCCTTAGTAAAAAAATTATTGGTTTCCACGTCGGCTCCGCTCCGCAATTTCACTGGAAGCGCTGGCCGCTCGAATACTTTGCCGCAATAGGCCGTCAGCTGATTGAGCGAAATGCTCACATTCTCCTCCTGGGCTCGCTTGATGAAATAGGCCCGATGAAAAAAATGAGGCGGCTGCTGGGTAGTGATACCACAATCATTACCGCTGACCTTTTAACCACTGCGGCTATTATGCAACATTGCCGTGTGCTTGTATCAAACGATTCAGGACTTATGCATGTGGGCGCGGCGACCGGGGTTAAAACCTTAGGATTATTCGGCCCAACTGACGAGAAAAAAACCGGCCCACGCGGGCCAAAAAGCTATGTTGTCCGCGCCCCCGGTACGAGCCCGGTGTACCATACAGAGAAGAACTTTAGCCTAGGCATACGACCGCACGAGAGTCTCGTGGCGCTTAAACCCGCCCAGGTTATAAGAACTATCACAGACTTGCTGTCGTAGAGGCACGGCGAGCTGCTGCTTGATAAACAGTCTCATGTTGCCGAGCAATAAGATCGGGATCCAGATGTGTTATAACCCAGCGCTGGGCCGCTTCTTGGATCTTCTTCCGGTCAGAAGCTCCAAGGTTAAGCGCCGTCACTAACTGCTCTTGCAGAGAGGCCACCGATCCTGCCTGACACAGTAACCCGGTAACACCATGATCTACAATTTCTCCTGGGCCACCCCTATTACTGGTGACCACCACCCGTCCCCGCGCCATTGCTTCCACCACTGTTCGGCCAAAAGGTTCTATCCAGATATGAGGCGCCACTACCACCAGGGCTTTATCATAAAAGGCGTGAATTTTATCCCACGCCACACGCCCCGAAAAAATAACACGCTGTTGTAAACCCTTACTGGTAACAAAATGTTGGTATTGTTTCTTTTGCGCTCCTTCGCCGACAATTTTTAACTTAACATCGGCAAACTCGGCCGCGATATTGGCAAAAGCCTCAAGCAATACCCCTACTCCTTTATACATTTCGACTGTGCCGACATAGAGGATTTCTTTTGTGGGCGGCGTAACTGCCGGCACGGTCAGATATTCCCTCGGCACCGGATTATAGATTACGTGCGTGACCTGGCCACGTAAATCTTGTTGTTGCTGGATCTCACTCCGGTGCGTGCGGGAAATAAAAATCTGGTGAGGAAATTTCTGAAAGGCGAGGCGGCGGTAATTAATATTGTATTTGTACTGCCACACGCGAAATGGTTTGCGCCACCAAGGGGCTTCCCTCACTCGATGATTGCGGACCACGTCTGGCCATGAGCAGTGACAGCGACGGCCATCAGACAAAATATTGTTAGTTGAGCCGCAGACTTGCGCATAATCACGAGCCGTAACCACAGCGTGAGGGTACTCTAATTCACTTAACGCCAGAGCACTACGAAAATCGTGCGCGTGAATAATGTCATATTGGCTGGCGTCACCAATCACGCGGGCTAAAACCCGCGCCATTTTGCGCGCGTGGGCGCGTTCAAAAAGAGGTTTAGCATCAAGCGACAACGGCAAGCGGTGAACTACTACTCCCTGCAAATTATATTCTTCGTCTGCCCCGCCAGCAGTAATGACACGCACTTGGTGGCCTCGTTGTTGCAGGCTGGCCGCAATATAATGAGTTGATAATTCGCCCCCACCCTTACTCACTGGTGGGTAAAGCGCCGAAAGAAAAAGAAGCTTCATATTATCCTTCATCTACCACCTGACGATAAACATCAAGCTCCTGTTGGGCAGCCGCTTTCCAGGAAAATTGACGAGCTCGCGCAAGCCCCCGCGTACGCAATTCACGCGCCAAGGCCGGTTGAGCCAATAACTGCTCTATATCATGCGCAAAACCAGCTGTGTCACTCGGGCTACGGAGTAGAGCAGCCCGACCCACCACCTCTGGGAGAGCCGTCGTGTTAGCAGTCAGTACCGGTGTTCCCGCGGCGAGCGCCTCAAGTGGTGGCAGACCGAATCCTTCAAAACGCGAGGGATACAGTAACATGGCTGCCAAATTATATAATTCATTCAGTTTGGCACTCGTCACCTGACCCACAAAACGAACTTTTTCCTGAATCCCTAAACGATCTATCTCCTGAAGTAATGCGGCCCGGCCGCTCGCTACCCCCGGCTCACCAACTTTTAAGAAAACCAGCTCTGGTCGGTGAGCTGCGACCTGCGCAAAAGCTCGCACTGCCGTAACGACATTCTTACGGGGGTGATCAGAACCAACATACAAGACAACAAGGTTACTGGCTCTAATCTTTAATTCCTGCTGGAGCGTCAAGTAACCGACGGTTTGCTTAAAATCAGGTATTACATGGAATTCCTCACCCACGCCATTGGGAATAACCGAGATTTTCGCCGCGGATATCCCATAGTACTGCTGCAGTGTCGAAGAAGTATACTTCGAGACGGTGATAATATGTCGCGCGCGGCGAATACCACTGTACAAGTAACGCGCGGCTAGACCACTTAGTGGCGTCTGGGGCTCTAAGAGTTCAATAATGTCATGCACTGTCACCACCGCCGGCACGGCCCGCTCGAGTACGAAACTCAATGTTTGATTAGTGGCGTGCCAGAGTTGATGATGCGAGACTGTTGTAAGAAAATACCGTACTTTACGCCCGAGGCGAATCCAGGTAATAGTTTTTGCGCCTAATGGACCAGGCAAGTGATACAAGGGAAACATAGTAGTGTCACCGCGCCGCACTACGCCCTGGTTGCCATCAATATTAAATTCAATCAGCGGCACCTCCAATTCCTGCAGGGCTTCTTTGACTTTCAGGGCCCGCTGACCCACGCCGGAATTGATACCGGCATTGGTGATATAGGCGACACTGGGTAGTGTATGAGGCATAACTCAAACTAAAGACGCATACACTGCTCGAGTAGTCTCTGCCACCTGTGCCCAGGAAAATCCTTGTACGTGCATCTGCCCCGCTTGCCGCAGCGCTATTTTTTTCTGCTCGTCCTGGGCAAGGGCTTTTATGGCCTGTGACAGCCGGGACTGAAAATCTCTGTCACCAGTCCGCTTGGCTATTACCCCTACCCCAAAAGGTACAACAATTCCCGCTCTCCCGACCACTTCAGGCAAAGCGCCGCCATCACTCACAATTATAGGAGTACCGCAGGCCATCGCCTCTAACGGCGGGAGTCCCCACCCCTCGTAAACTGACGGCCAAACAAAGAGATCAGCCCCAGAATAGAGCGTCGGCAAATTCAGGGGCGATACCATCTCAAGAATCTTGATTCGGGCGGCTACCACCGACCTACTTTTTGCGCGCAGTACTGCCTCATATCCTCGGCCGCGCTTGCCCGCGATTACTAAATCATGAGGCACAGTGGCGGCAATTGCGGAAAAGGCCGCAATCAGCGCCGGAATATTTTTACGAGGTTCAAGCGTACCCACAAAGAGAATGTAGGGATTAAGTAACTGCGTCGCCTGCCGGAACTGCTGGATAGCTGCTTCTCCGGCGCGGGTAAATTGCTGCTGATTTACGGCCAGGGGCGTCACGGTGATTTTCTCCAGTGGCACCTGTAAATGATTACTAATATCGCGCTTACTGCTGTCTGATATCGTAATAATGTGATCACTCGTGCGGGCGGCGTGAACAAGCGTAAGCGGCCAGTACCATCGTCGAGTTAGCCTCTGTGACTGCGGAAACAACAGGGGAATAACATCATAGATAGTTACCACCGTCGGCGCAATCTTCTTGAGCGGCACCGCTGCTTTAGTAAAGTGAACGACATCAGGACGTAGACGCCGCAGGGCCCAAGGCACCTGCCACCACAACCACAGCAGAAGCAACGCTTCATGGGACAACGGTACCGTTAACTCACGCATATGGGTAAACGTGCCTTCGTGGCGGGCGTTATCATAGATCACGCTATAGGTAGCGGCCGAATCCCGTGAGAGTTCCCGCAATAATTCCCTGGTATACGTCTTAATCCCCATCGAGGCAGACAGCGAGCGCGCTTCAATTGCGATATGCATATCAGTGTTTCTGGCTAGTAAGTAACACCTGTTCGAATTTCTGAGCAATGGTATCCCAATAAAATTCTTTCACCTTTTGCCGGTTATTGTCAGCCAGCTGCCGGCAAAGAGTTTTATTCTCTAAAAGCGTGGTTACCGCGCCCTGCAACTGTCGTGGATCATTCGGCGGCACCAGTAGGGCGTTTTCATTATGGCGCAAAAAATCAGTTTGCCCGCCGCTATTTGTGGCCACAATAGGCAACCCAGCTGCCATTGCCTCGAGAAAGACAATCCCAAAGCCTTCATGAGTAGCGCCCGATACATACCCGTCAGCTACCCCCAGTACCTGCATTTTTCGTTCTTCACTTAAAAAACCGGTAAGGTGCACGCGATTCTCAAGCTGTAATTCTTTAAGCAATGCTGACAATTGAGGCGCTAGCGGCCCGCTACCAATAATTACCAAGTGAGCGCGGGGAATATGTTGCCAAGCACGAATAAGGGCAACGTAGCCTTTACGAGGAATCAGCCGCCCGATAGAAACAAAAAGAGGTACGCCTTCCGGCAAAGCTAACTCTGCTCGTGAATACCTGGGTATAACTTGCGGCATAAGCCCTAGGGGAGTGACGGTAATCGGTAGAGTAACACCGTGCAGTTGCTGGGCCCGCCGCTTGGTGTCGTGAGAGATAGCCGTCCCCTGAACCGCTTGCCGAGAAATAAGGCGAATGATCTGCCGCAACAACCAAGAGCGATGAGGAGACAGATGCTTGGAAGGATCATACACATCACCACCGATAAAACTGACCACCAGGGGGATATGGTAGAGCCGCGATAAGAACGCTGCCGGTATCCCCGAAGGAATGACAAATTGGGCGTTAATCACATCAAACTGCTGCTGGCGTAACAGTCGCCAGCCGCCGAAAATTGCCGCCGGCACAAAAGAGAGCAGGGAAAGTAGTGAAGCAGTTGGTAGCCTCCGACGACCGATGACACGCACCCGGGTAATACTCACTCCCCGACTGACCTCCTGGCGTGGCAATCCCGGATACCAGGTGGTCAAAATAGATACTTGGTGGGATTGGGCTAAAATCTCGGCTAAGTGCCGCGTCGCTACCCCACCCCCGCCGCCCAATGGTGGGTACTCAAAATTAATAATCAGAATCCTCATAGCCGTCTAGGGTGTACTCAAGGCCGGATTTTGTAAAATTAATTTCTCTGGTTTGAGATTAGCAAAGCCAAGCGTAGTCTTACCGGGAGGAACAGTAAAATGGACCTCGACTGCCACGGGTGTACCACTTCCTTGAGCCTGCCACATCACTTCTCCTGCTTGGGTAATCTGTAATTGACGATGAGATTGGGATCCAAAACTAAAGGCCAGCGTTATTGAACGAGCTTGCGAGTGAGTATTAGTAACAATCACTTCTGCTGGCTGGGTAATTTCCGCAAAGGTGGCCTGACGGGCAGCATCATAAGCATAGCCCCATCCCTCTCCGCGCTGCATAAAAATCCCGTCACTTGGTGGTAAAGATGATTCAGGGGTCGTATACAAGACCGCATCATCGAAGGACTGCGGAACAAGTCTTAACTGTTGCTCTAAAAATTCACGGAGAATAGTTGCCTGATGAGGAGTAACAGAATCAAGATGGAGAATAATCGCGGCCACCTTCTGGGCACGCAGCCCATCGGCTGCGGTCTCTACCATATCCTGGCCAAAGAACTCGCTCCGGCCTAAGGCCAGGTGATTAGTGCGGAGGTAGAGTAATTGGCGCAGTGCCGGCAGGGAACGAGCCTCATCCAAAACAGCTGGTGTCTCTCCCCGCTCTAGGGCGATGTTGCCCATAACTGTCTTGCCGTGGAAAAGGCTGGCATACAGCGCCCGCGAGGCGGTGACATAATTGGTGGCAGCGGGAATTTCAATGATTACTTCTCCTGGTAGCGATCGTACTGATGCATACACAGGACTGACGGTCACGGCCTGCAATGGAATGGGCACGGCTAAAAACTCAAGAAGAATAGCGGCGGCTACGACTGCGACTAAGCTTTGTCGTTTAAATTGGGTCGCCACGACCAAGGCTACGAGCACGCTTAAAGATAAGCCCACCATTACACTAGCCCGGGCGACTGTTCTCACCGCGCTCACTACCGGCAAGCGATCAATCAAGGCAAATGGCAGTGGTAAAGGGGTAATAATGCCCATAAGGTGCAACCGGGGACCAAGACTTATAATGCCAAATACAAGGGCAGTAGTTACCCAAAAATATTTTTGATTCCTTGGTAACTGCTGATGAAAAAACAAGAACAAGAGCAGCGGAACAATCCCCAGGAAATGGGTCGCTTCGGCAACGTTCCCCGTAAAATATTGCGCAAAGTAGGTGGCTACGAGTCCTCCCCAGAGAGGGTGAAATACCGCGGGAATAATATAGGCAAAAGGATCGGCAGAAAAACGTATTGTCTGCTCTTGGCCTAATACCAGCGCTTCATCAGTAGAGGCCGCCAGTCGAATGGTTGGCCAGTTTGATACAAGCACCACAGTTACCGCCACTAACAAAATAACCACTCCTCCCCAAAAACGAGCAGGAGATTGAGTGAGGTGGCGTGTAAAAGTTCTGCGGTACCACATTACAAAGATAACGGTAAATAGTCCTACCCACAGCGCGTAGTGATGTTCAGTCCACACTTGAATCACCAGTAACAACGCTAACCAAAAACAATCGCGCCAGCGCCACCGATCGCGCAGACGATGGAGTACCAGGAGGAAAAGCGGCAGCCACTGCAGTTGCAGCGCGCCAAAATGTCCAAGCGCATGAGCAAAATGGTAAGGCAAGAACATGTACACCATCCCCCCTAGGAGTGCGGCACTCTCTCCAAGCAAGGCTGGCGGCCGCGAGGGAAGTTGGTGAATTAAATATCGGCAGAGCGCGTACATGCCCCAGCCTGAAATGATAAACGATAGCAGCCAGACAAGATTATAAGTTAGCGGCTGGCCAAATAATGGTTGTAGCCACAGCCATGGCCAAACGGAAAGATTAACCAGTCGCGGCGACCCCCCTCCCAAGAATTCCTGAATCACATATTCTCCCCACTCTCCAGCCGCCGCTCTATCTAGATGCTCGGCGGTCGCCATAAACCGCCACATCGTTTGCCAAGGGTCCCCACCGATACCTGCAACATGGGTAGTAAAACTAGCCGCAACAGGCCAAGTCATTATAAGACTTATGGCTGTATACAGCGCTAATGTTAGCGCATGGGTAAGAGCGTTTTTCATTGACACCAATTCTACTCTTTAAGCTCGTGCACGAACAACTTTTAGAGATTGCCGTTCAGCTGCCACCATGATGTAAATAATTTCCTCTAGCGTATGCTTTGATTGAAAACCAATTGCCCGATAGACCTTATCGATATTAGGTTGGCGGCGTGCGGCATCATCAAATCCAGACTTATATGCTTCAGTGTAGGGAATATACTCTTTAACACTAGTACTTTCTGTGGCAGCAATTACGCGATCGGCCAGCTCGTTTATCGTCACCTGCTCTGGGTTGCCAACGTTATACACTTGTCCGACTGTCTTACTGCTCTCCATTAGGCGTTCAAGCGCCCACACGACATCTCGTACATATCCAAAACACCGTGACTGCTCACCATTACCATGGATAGTTAGCGGCTCATTGCGGAGTGCCTGACGAATAAACGTCGGTAGCACCATGCCGTATTTACTTGTTTGCCGCTCTCCAACCGTATTAAAAAGCCTCACAATAGTTACAGGCAGTTGGTACTCGTGGTAATACGCGAATGCTAGATATTCATCAAGAGCCTTTGAGCAGGCATACGACCAACGGCTTTTAATAGTCTCGCCCATGCGTAAGTCATCATCCTCGCGTGAAGGCGTGTCGCTGCTTTTGCCGTACACCTCTGAGGTAGATGTAAGTAAAACTTTTTTTCCCGCTCGGCTCGCCACTTTGAGTACCGCTTCCGTCCCAGCAATGTTGTTATGGATAGAGGCCACTAAGTTGTCCATAATATGTTTGACACCAACAGAAGCTGCCAGATGATAAACTTGCTCAACATTGTTCATCACCGGTTCGAGCATAGCCTCATCGCGCACATCACCTTCAATTATATGAAGGTGCTCCACGTGTAGATGGGCAAGATTCTCTCTTGAGCCAGTCGAGAAGTTATCAACTACCCACACCTCGTGTCCTTTTTGAAGCAGCTGTTCCGTTACATGTGAGCCAATAAACCCAGCTCCGCCAGTGATAAGTATGCGTTTCATTACTTCTTTTGCCGCTTTAATTCTTCCTTGAGTATAGCATGCTCTTGGGCAAGGTCGCGGATACGCTTATCATACCCGGTAAGCAGTATCGAAAAATGGATAGCTAGAAGGAAAAGGCCACCAATCAGTATCAGAAAGAGGGCGGTCGGCGAATAATCAATACCCGCCAAGTCGGCTAGTATCTCAAGCAGGCGAGCAAATATTGATAGAACAACAAGCGACAGCCCAAGCAAGATCCAAATAATAGAGTATCCCTCTTTTAAGTAACCACGGCGGATGAGATGCACGATAATGAGCAGTAATAATCCACTAAAGAGTATCGACAGTACTTGTACTCGTAATGGAATAACATCAAAAATGAGATAATTAATCATAATTACCGTGAAGGTGCTTTAAAGCCGCTCATCACAATCGCAATGGCGTTTGAAATGAGAAAATATGCAGCTCGGAATCCGAGATCTTTCCCTAAAGAGGATTGACCAGATAAACGATTAACCATTACGACCATTACTTCTTTTAATCGAAAACCATTGCGCAACATAGTTACAATTGATTCCGGTTCAGGGAAATCAGAAGGATAGTGCCGAGCCACAAATTCTAAGGCTAATCGGTTATACGCCCGATAGCCAGAGGTGGAATCATACACTCGCTTATTTGTTACAATTCCAATTAGCCAAGCAAAAAGGCGTATGCCAAACAGGCGCAAAAAAGAAGCTTTATATCCAATGGGTTTCAAAAATCGGCTACCGATTACCATGTCCACCTCCCCATCCTCCAGCACCCTCAGAAGGTCTGGAATGAATTGGGGGTCATGCTGGCCATCGGCATCCACCTGCATAGCAATTTCGTATCCATAGCGATACGCATATTTAAACCCAGTTTGCATAGCGCCTCCAATCCCTAAATTAATAGGCAAATCAAGTACCGGCACCCCTTTGAGCTCCGCCACCTTTCGCGTACCATCAGAAGAGGCATCGTTTACGACGACTAGTTGGGCAGCTGGAACAAAATAACGGATGTTATCAATAACTGTGCCTATTGAGCCCTCTTCGTTATAGGCAGGGATAATAACACAGACTTTTTTGTATTGTGTATTCATGGCATCATACTAGGTTAAACAGCTAATTATATGCAGAAAAGCCCGCAAAAGGAAATCGCAAGCAGGCAGCAGATACTTGTTTTTTGCCCTCTCTACCCGCCGCACATTGGCGGTCTCGAAAGCCATGCCGAGCAGTGGAACGAAGAAATGGCTCGGACCGGCTACTCAATTACTGTCTGGACGCCGCATATCGCAGGCGGAGCAACGCAGGAAGAAAAGAATGGGGTAAACATATTCCGTTTTCCTGCGTGGGAACTCATCGCCAATTATCCCGTCCCTAAATTCTGGCACCCGCTGTTTTGGCGCCAGTGGCGCGAAATAGCCACTACCCTAAAAGCTAGGCCAATAATCGTTTCCCGCACGCGTTTTTTCCTAACCTCGCTGATGGCGCTTACATTTGCAAAAGTGTCAAAAAAGCATTGGCTGCACATTGAACACGGTTCGGATTTTGTGCAGCTTACCAATCGGCTGCCGCGCACATTAGCACGGCTGTACGACTACACCTTTGGCCGGCTTGTCCTGCGACAGGCAGATGCTGTCGTAGCAAACTCTAAGGCATCCGCCGCATTTGTTCAGCAGCTCTCCGGCCGCAGCGTCGATGCTGTTGTATATCGTGGCATTAATGGCAAAGAGATAGCAAAAATACCAGCAGCAGCAAAACTACCCGTGCCCACAATCACGTACGTTGGTCGGCTTATTAGCAGTAAGGGAGTGCAAGACCTTATAACTGCTCTGCCCATGATCAAAGAAAGCAAGTGGCATTGCTGGATAATTGGCGATGGCCCGCAGCGCCCAGTGCTCGAACGGCAAGCTTGGGAGCTTGGCATTGCAGACCGGGTATCATTCCTCGGTGAAAAGCCTTGGGAGGAAACGATTGCTCACATGAAAGCTTCACATATTATCGTTAACCCAAGCTACACCGAGGGGCTCCCCACGAGTGTGATTGAGGCCGTTATAGCTGGCATCCCCGTTATCGCCACCGATGTTGGCGGAACTACCGAGGTTATTTCAAGCAAGCAAGATGGTATATTAGTACCTCCCCATAATATTTCTGCACTTTTAGAGGCGCTAAACCGGTTACTTTCACACTCAATACGACAGGCGATCAAAGCGCCAGGTGCTAGAAATCTCGCTTCTGAGAGATTTTCCTGGCAATTTAATGCAGAGGCATACCAAAAAATCATAAAAAACTAATTACTAAACAAAGACCTTCCTAGATAGATATGTCACGGCTTCGTACGTTTCACCTCATGCGCACTGTATCCCACCGAAATTTTTTTCATAATGCAGCTTTCTTATTGCTCCTAAGCTTTGTATTTGGCTTTATTGACCAGTATGCCATTGCTCGCATCCTGCGCTCCTTTGCGGAACTTACTCTTATATTTGTGCTGCCGTCTGCCGCTTTGGCACGCATCATTAACAAACACGGCAAGCTTAAATTAGATGCATGGGAAGAGTTAACTATCGCTTCAGCGATTGCATTCCTTGTAATTCCCGCTGTCCTTTCGATTGCTATTGCAGTAGCGGGTGTCACGTACACTTTTTTACCGCATGCCATTGCCCTAACAGGGCTAGCGCTGTATTCATTTTTTGGCACAAAAGGAGGCTCGACACAGGACAAGTTACTGCCACCCCAAACATCTGTTTTTTGGCCCGTAGCTGGCATTCATGTGCTCACCGCGCTTGTTATGATAAGCGCTTACCCCACGCTTCCTGATCTTGACCCGTACTATTGGCTAGCTCGTACCCAAGAATTTAACTCCGATAATCGTATTGCCATATTGCCTGAACGACCTTTCTTTTTCTCATTTACCTATCTGTTTACTAAAGCCAGCCACGTTGACCCTTTCGCGTTCTTAAAGATAATCGTACCGTTTATCTCGCTAATGAATCTATTACCTGCTTGGTTGCTGGCTCGCACATATCATTCAAAAATTGCCCAGGCCGTAATCCTTACTCTTCCGCTCTTCGTTCCATCGACAATTCAATACCAGCAACTGCCTATGCCGCAGGCTTTGCTTATATTAGCTTTTTATTTCTTCCTTTTTTGGCTTTTATACACAATACGGCGCAATCTATCCTGGCCATACTTTGCTGCCGGAGTAGCGATTGGATTAGCTTTTTTTTACCACGAAATTGCCGCACTGCCTTTCTTAATTTGGATCCTTATTACGCTCATCCACACGCGTCAGCAGTGGATATTATTCCTCAAAAAAAATAAGATTGTTGCCATTTTAGTATTACTGCTTGTAGGCACTAACCTAGCAGCTGTAGTGCCGCTTATAAATTTTGGTAAACGCTGGCTGCACACCCTTAATCCTTATCTCTCAACGCTCAACTTTAACTGGTATTTTCCTGCTCATTTCGTTAACTTCGATGGCAACAGTGTAGGCTGGTCCGGAGCTGACGGAGTCATTAAATACTATCTTTTTTATGTGGGACCTGTTGTGCTAGTTTTGCTGTTCACAGCGCTATATTGGACTCTAAGTTACCCTACAACTGTAAAACATCAGTTCAAGAAAAAAGAAATACAAGTTATTGTAGTTTCTTTTTTAACTTTTTTTGCCATAAGTGAAATATTGCCCCGCACTTTCAGTCTTGCATTACTCCCCGAAAGATCCTGGATATTTGCCGGTATTTTGGCGTCTGCTTCTGTTATACTCTTCTTTCATAGGTCTAAAGCGTTCGTGCCCCAATGCGTCTTACTCCTCTGCACAGTTAGTATTGGAGGCGCCCTCTACATTAATTCCCAGAAAAGATATATTGTCCCCCACTATCAAGTTGAGTCTGCTCTTTTGATTAACGAACATTTGCCGCCAGGACGCATACTTGTTTCTCGGGGCAATAGTAACCTCCTAACGTTTCACGCTCGTGCTACCACTATTCTTACTCCTGCAAATTTCTACTGCGTACCATCAGCGCAGCGAGATCAAATATTGAACGATCGATTAACATTCCAATTAACCCGCGAAACCCAGCTGTATCCAACAGCCACTACAAATTTTATGAGTGATGTTACTGCGTATTTACAAAATTCAGCACAAATATCGATCGAAGAAATTAGCTCAATTGCCGAAAAACATATACGGCCCTTGCTCAGCTACCAGCAAACTCTCGAGTTAGACCAGCTTAAGAAAAATATTTATATTTACTACTACCAAGATGATCCGCTTAACCCTCTTCGGAATCGTCCATATTATGTTAAAGCCGGTCAGTCACCATGTACCTACCATAATTTTGATTCAGACCCAGGCCTCGAAAAAATATATGATAACAACGGACAGGTTCAGATTTGGCGATATAAGTCCTGAGTATGTGCGGCATTACAGGTAAAGTTTCATTTGGTAGTTCAGACATAACTACTGCCGATATAGATCGTATGAATAAGGCCGTAGCTCACCGTGGTCCGGACGATGCTGGCATGTATATCTCGCCGGACCACCGGGTTGGCCTGGGCCATCGGCGCCTTGCCATCCTAGACCTTACCTCAGCAGGGCGCCAACCTATGCGGTATCGCGACCGGTATGTAATTGTATTTAATGGGGAAATATACAATTTCCAGCAAAAACGTGAGGAACTTGAAAAAGAAGGGTACCGTTTCAAGTCGCATACCGATACCGAAGTTATTCTCGCATTATATGACAAGTACAAGGAGGGATGCCTTCGGCACTTGCGCGGCATGTTCGCCTTTGCTATTTACGACGAACAGAAGCAAACTTTATTCTGCGCCCGTGACCGCGTTGGTAAAAAACCTTTTAAGTACTATTGGGGTAACGACGTTTTTGTGTTTGCCTCTGAACTCAAAGCTATCCTCACGCAGAGCGAGTATCAGCGAGAGCCCGATTATCTGGCCATCCACCACTACTTAAGCCTGCAGTATGTCCCCGCGCCTTTGACGGGGTTTAAAGACATTAGGAAACTCAAACCCGGCCATTTTTTACAGCTCGATATCAAAAAACAAAAGCTGACTGTGAACCGATACTGGCAGCTTGATTTCCGCCACAAACAAACAAAAGCAGCGGCTGATTGGAAAAAAGAAATTATCGACAAGCTGGATGAAGCTACACAGCTGCGCCTTATTGCGGATGTGCCGTTGGGAGCCTTCCTCTCGGGCGGCATTGATTCGTCAGCGGTTGTGGCGCTGATGAGTCGGCACAGTGCGAAGCCAGTCAAAACGTTTTCCATTGGGTTTGAGGAGGCAGGATATAACGAGCTACCGTTTGCCCGGATGGTCGCGAAAAAATTCAAAACCGATCATACGGAGTTTATTGTACGACCCGAAACAATCGATATTTTGCCAGAGCTGGTGGGGCTGTATGAAGAGCCGTACGCCGACAGCAGCGCTTTACCAACCTACTACTTGAGCAAGCTTACTCGTCAACACGTGACAGTTGCCCTTAATGGAGATGGTGGCGATGAGAACTTCGCTGGCTATCCATGGTACGGCGTCCAGAAGTTCACTGACTGGTACCAGAAGCTGCTGCCGCTCCATAAGCTCACCGCTGCGCCAGCTACCCGTGTGATCAGTCGTCTCTATCCCAACACCTTTACTGATCGAATGCTGCGGTTTGCCCACACACTCGACCAACCTACGGCCGCACGCTACTTGAATTACATCTGTTACTTCACCGATGTGCAGAAATCTGACCTGTATGGTCCCCAGCTGCGTCACTTTTTGAAGGAAGTCAGCTCTGCTGAAATATTAGCCGAGCACTTCGCAGCGGTACCCGATGCTCATCCGGTTGATGAAGCCCAATATGTTGATATCAACACTTATTTGCCTGACGATCTGCTAGTAAAAGTAGATATCGCGACTATGGCGGTAGCATTGGAAGGCCGGTCACCGTTCCTCGACCATGAATTTCTTGAACTTAGCGCGAGCATTCCCGCCAACCTTAAACTGCGAGGACTGAACACAAAAAAGTACATTCTCAAGCAAGCTCTCCACGATATATTACCCGACGAGGTATTATATCGACCCAAAAAAGGGTTTGGCGTGCCCATCGGTACATGGTTTCGCAGTGACTTAAAGAATTACTTGCGGAGCGTTGTTCTCTCTCCACGATCCCTCAGCCGTGGTCTTTTTGAGGAGGAAGCTATTCAACGCCTCATCGCCACACACAATACTACTACGATTAACCACGCTCCACGCTTATGGGCCTTGTTAACACTCGAATTGTGGTGGCGGCGGTATTTTGATAGTCAGAAGTAGAAAGTATGCAGGAGTTGATAAAAAAAATTCTGCCGGCCAATCTCATAAACGGAATATTGGCCATCACCACACGGCTTGCCGTCCGATACTATTATTGGAGATATCCGCCGCTTATTATTCGCCCTGGGACGACTGACCTTGGTGTTTTCCAGAGCATTTTTGTTTTGCGGGAACTGAAGCTGCCCACACCTACGTCCCCTAAGCTCATCATTGATGCCGGCGCGTATACAGGCTTTTCTACCTTGTACTATGCAACTATCTTTCCCCAAGCCACTGTTATTGCTGTCGAGCCTGAGGCTTCCAACTATGCCGTGCTCGTGCAAAATACGCGGCTACTCCCGAACGTCAGGACAACCCAAGCGGGCTTGTGGCCAGTTGATGCTTATTTACAAATCATTGATAGAGAGACCGGAAAATGGGGCTTTTCGGTACGGGAGGTGGAGGAGGCGGATGAATACGATGTTAAGGCTGTTACTATGGATACTATTTTAAAATATTCAGAGTCTACGATCATAGACATCTTGAAGCTGGATATTGAAGGGGCAGAAAAGGAACTATTCAGCCGGAACTACCAATTATGGATAAACAAGGTGAATACGATTGTTATCGAACTGCATGATCGGATTAATCCTGGGTGTACGCAAGCTCTTATGGCAGCAGTCGATCCCAAGCTGTGGAATCACTCCACGGCAGGTGAAAAAGTCATTCTTGTACGCAAGCATCCAATAACGCAGTAATAGCAGATGGCTTCAAGAAATCAACCAGCACACATACTCCATCTCATAACCGATCTCGATGTAGGCGGCACTGAAAAATCATTGCTCGCTACCCTCCCGCACATCCAGCGGCCGGATATGAGCCATAGCGTCTGTTGCATTATGGGTAAGGGAGTGATTGGCCAGCAACTCACAGAGCGCGGCATTCCGGTTGTATACCTCGACTACCAGCGATGGTACGACGTAATAAAAGTTACCTGGCGATTCTACAACCTCTTGCGCCGCATGAAGCCGCATATCCTTGTTACCTACCTCATCCATGCCGACCTATTCGGCCGAATTATTGGTACTATTTCTGGTGTACGAACTATCATCTCCTATAAGCGCGGCAGTCTGTTGCAATGGGAGTTCCTGCAAGCTGCTGAATGGCTTACCAAGCATCTCGTCTCTCACTACATTACCGTGTCGCGTGAGCTCAAAGATGTGCTAATTACCAAGCTGTATATCTCGCCTGAGAAGATTACCGTCGTACGGAACGGAATAGACACCACTACGTATGAACAAACACTGGAAACGCGCAAGCAGGTGCGCACGGCACTGCGTACCCTGCCAGATGAACTCGTCATCGGTATGGTGGCAAAGCTTCGCCGCGGTAAAGGCCACCGCGAACTCATGCTGGCGCTTAGAAGAGTCAGCGACGCTTTTACAGCGCCGCCTCTCAAGCTGTTTATTGTCGGCGACGGCGATGAAGAGGAAGCCCTGCGGGCATACGCCGATGAACTCGGTATTGCTGACCAGACTGTATTTACGGGATACCGAAGTGATACCCCCGCCATGCTGGCAGCCGTAGATATTTTTGTCCTGCCGTCCCATTATGAAGGCATGTCGGTTGCACTGTTAGAAGCTATGGCCGCCCAAAAAACTATCATTACGAGCGATATTACTGCCAATAGGGAAGTTGTTGATGCATCCTGCGCCCTGCTTGTGCCGCCTGGCGACGCCGCCGCCCTCGCAGAGGCCATTACACGCCTCATTGCAGATGAGCCGCTGCGCGCAGAGCTCGCCCGCAACGCCCGCGAAAAGTGTCGCAAGAATTTTTCCATTGGAATAACGAGTGCCGAACTTCTGAAAATTTTTCAAACCTATGCTGACCCAGAAGCCGCTGGTTAGTGTCCTGTTGTCTGTCCACCAGGATGCGCACAGCGAACTAGTAAAAACGCTAGACAGCGTAGTCCGCCAAACGTATCCGCGCTGGGAGCTTATTACCGTGGACGACGGTTCCATTGACGCTACGCATGACATTTTGACAGATTTTCAAGAACGCTACTCTATACAGGTATTACTTCTAAAGAATTCCACTACACTTGGACTTACAAAATCACTGGTGTGCGCAGCCAACATGGCGAAGGGTATATACCTAGCGCGTCTTGACTCGGGCGATGAGTTTGAAGCTGACAAGCTTTCACAGCAAGTAGCATTCCTTGAGGCACACCCCAATTATGGAATTGTCGGTTGTAATTACATAAACACCCTTTTTCCTGAAGGCGCGTCAAGAAAGTACCGCCTTCCAGAAACCGATTCCGCCATCCGCAAGACAATCGTGAAAAAAAATCCATTCGCGCACAGCTGCGTACTCCTACGCACCAGCGCATATGAAAAAGTGGGCGGCTACGACCCTGCCATCCGTTATGGACAGGACTATGACCTGTGGTTCCGGATGCTTACCCTTGCAAAAGCAGCTAATTTGCCTGATTTCCTATGCCGCCGGACGATACACAAAGGATCCATTTCGTACCAAAAGCAGAGAGCGCAAATGTTTCAGTGTGTGAAGACCCAATGGAAATACATGGATAAGACGAACCCGCTCCACTATGCGTACCTACTCGAGCCGTTGCTCTTAGCGGCCATGCCACAGCAAGCGACGCGCGGGCTGCGATCACTTTTGCGCTAGCACAGTTTTGAATATTTCAATACTGCGCCGAATTGCCGTCTGCGCCTCGCAGTGGGCCATGACAAATTCGCGGGCGCGTACTCCAAAGCGTTCCTGCAGCTCTTTTGCTTCTAGCACGTCCGTTATTGCTTGGCGCAGGTCCGCCGGCCTCGGTGTACTTAAGTACCCGCTCACCTTATGATCGATTATTTCGTTGATGCCGCGGACGTTGTATCCAACCACCGCCAAGCCGCAGCTCATGGCTTCGAGCAGCGCCTTAGGGCTATTTTCATACTGTGATGGCGCGGCAAACACAGCGTACTGAGATAGCTCCTGAGCCAGTTGGCGGGCAGGAACATTCCCGCGGAAATGCGCTAGTATCTTATGCTCTTCTGCAAACCGCTGTAGCTGTCCTTGCATGCTGCCAGAACCATAGATGGTCACTGCTACAGGCAGCCCAATCACAGCCTCAAGCAAGTCCCGCGGATTTTTTTCTGGTTCCAGCCTCCCGACGTACACGATGCTGTTTGGTATTTTTTTTACCGGCATCGGGCGGAACAGCGACGTATCCACAGGATTGCGTATCAGCTCAATGCGGCCAGGATCAATAGCATAGCGTTCCGTAACATAGTCCTTCGCAAATTGGGATGTAACAACGATATAATCAGCCGCGCGGTACGTAATCCATTCCAAAAAAAGAGCCAATCGCTTGGTGAGAGCCCCCTTAAGTCCTGGCGCGAAGTCCGACAATGCCCACTGATATCCGCAGTGAAGGACAAACTTTTTCCGGTACAAAACCTTCGCTAGGGCGGCAGCCCATGCGCCCTCCATTTGCGCAGAGTAGTACAGGTCAGTTCCTTTTAACTCACGGCGGTAGGCAAACGGAATCAACAGGCTGTAGACCCAGGCGGGAAGCGGCCATTTTTTTGGCAGCACAACAATATTTTTTTTAAGAAAGTCAGTATAGGCGAGATCCTCCCGCCCGCCGTAGGATAACAAGTAGAAGGTGTTGAAATGGTCGGCCCAGGCATTGTAGGTCACGGTACCAGTTCCACCGTCAAGCCAGCCGCGTTCTTTCCACAGCCGGACGGATGTGCCGCTCGTTAAGAACAATGCCGCATTCATGGACATATACATCTAGTGCTGAATGAACGAGCAATTCAATTTAACGCGGCCCCGACGAAATGATTCAAGCAACCCTTCTAAGTCTTGCCAAAACACTTCTGCCACGCGGGCCGGTGTAAAGCGGGACATTACTAGTTCATAACCGCTGGTTGCTATCCGTTCCAGTTCCTGCGGCCGATTCTGATAGTATGTAATTTTGGCGACGAGGTCTTTCAAATTTGCGTCTTTGTATGCGATGTAGTTTACGCCGTCCTGAAAGCCAATCAGCGTGTACATAGGGTCATCAATCCCTACAAGTATGGACCCGCATAAAATTCCCTCGAACAACTTCATGGAGGGTATTCCCGTGCGCTCTTCGGGGGTACAAAACATCATGTGCTGGTTGTACTTTTCGACAATATTAAAACTGTAGTAAGGCAGCTTATACCCCAATACACTGGTCAGTACCCACGCAGGGAACGCGCGTTTGACCACGCGGGTAAATGCACTGTCTCCTGGTTGAATTTTCCTCATCTTCTCGACCGCAACCGCGTGGGGGTAAATGTAGGTCGCCAGGGTGTCCTGGGTTTTATCCTGGTTATCGAACAGCGCCTGTCGCATGGGGTTAAGGGCTGTTCCTCTCCCGTAGTATTGCACGTATGCTGCAGAAGAAGGCACGCTCATGGGTCCGCACGCGAAGCAGGTGTTCTTGCGCTGCTGAAATGGCTGCTTGCGCTTAAACCGCTTCCCTTCAAAAGTAAAAGGAAGTAAGTACGTTTTGCTGGACGCTCCAGGAAAGTAGTGGGTAAAGTAGTCGTTACGGGCTACGTCTCCTTCCGCCACAACAAACCCATATGATAAGCGCGAAAAGAAATTAGCGATCTTCTCCGTGCGCAAATGGTAGTGGCTCAAATGCACCAGCACAATCCCCTTGTAGTCACACACTGTACTGTTAAAATCTGTAAACCCAAACACTAGAACAATGTCTTCATCTGGGTTCAACTGCATGTGGCTTATGTATGACGCGTGTTGCTGGCTATTTACCGCATTGAGGCGTTTCCAGAGCCAAAACTCAAGTGAGGTGCATAGCTTCAAGAGTATAGGCACACGTGCAATTGTTTTTTCAAACAGTGTGGTCTGATAGAAAGACGATTGCGTGCCGTCTGCCAGAAACGCAACCTCCCGCCCCTGTGCCGGCGCCTCTCGCCATAAATAAGTGTACTTCTGGTGCTGGGGAAACCGGAACAGCCAATTAAACACCATGTTGCCGCATTGATTGGCGTGTGGATTTAGGATAACAAGCCGCATAGCTACTTAAGCAAGGCGGATAAATGGACTGCTCTGAAAATTGATATTCTTTTGATACGTCATGGTTTGGCGGCTATCAGGCTCTGCAATAGCGCCTGGTACTTTTTGATTACGGCTGGCAGGTTGTGGTGCTCCCGTGCATACTGGTATGCACGTTCCGACATTGTACTGCGCAGTTCCCCACGGCTCAATATTTCGCCAATGTCTGCGGTCAGCCGCAAAAAATCACCTCCGGCCGCCTTTCCAAATGCATACGTGTGCAAGATGTTATCGGGATTCACCTGCAGCGCTGCGATCGGCACTCCCCATTTAGCTGCCTGCACGTACGTGTTCGGGAAGCCTTCCTGGAGGGATGTGTTCACGAACAGCAGTGCCTTCTGAAAGTACCCATCGATTTCCGCAAATGGGACCTGTGAGCGGACGGTAATATTACTGTGTTCTGCCAAAGAATCCTGCAGTGCAAGAGGGTCGGAGTTAGTAACGAGCATAAATTTTTGATGCGGGAAATGTTCCGCGAGGCGGATAAGAATCTCCGGTTGTTTCGAGGGCACGAGCCGTCCCACCCACAGGAGGTATTCCCTGCCCGGCGCAGTGCCGGCATGCGGCGGCTCAACGGGATACATAGTGTTTATAGGCATGGCCTTGATACCCATATTCTTCTGAAACGCCAATCGCTGTCCTTTGTGTTGGCATACAACGGCATCAGCTGTGCGTAGGGCATAGGAAAATAACCAATTGATGTACCACGGGTGGCTGGCAAAGAAGCTACCGTCACTGTCCCGGTCATGGGCTGATGAGTATATAAATGCTCGGCCCAGAAGCCCCTTAGCCACCAGCGCGACTTTACCGGCAAACGAACCGCCGCCACGGACAATATACACGTCCGCGGATGTTTTTTTCATCGCCCGCCACAGCTTCCAAAAATCTGCTAACCCATCGATGAAAATATTGCGCCGGCCGCATTTCACCGTCTTATAAATAAGGACCCTGCATTCCCCGATTAGGATTTCCTCCTGCGAAGGCTGCTCGTTGTAAAAATCACCTACCAAGAAACTCACCGCCATGCTGGTATGCTGCGCTAGACCAGTTCCTAAATAGTACTGTTGGATTTCCGAGCCGCTAAACGACTGCGCATGTATATCATCAGGGTGAAACAGCCGGTACGCGTATAAAGAAACAATGCACACGTTGGTCATTTTTTTATCCTTACAATAACGTCGAGCCCGCCCGGCATAGTACCAAAGTATATGTCCATGATGTTCGTAGCCCAGGCTCGTTTTCTTCGGAAGATGAACGCTGTGGCGACCCGCATCAGCTTGACTGCCGCCTCTCCGGCGAGAGCGCATACGTTATTAAGCACATAAATCAGCTCAGGAATTAAAGGGAGCGTTTTGAGGGCAGCAATGTTTTCCACAACTATATTCGCGATAAAGAAAGGGGCCGCAAAGCTGGTGTTGGTCCCTTGCAGCAGCAAGATTTCGTCATGCTTAAACATTTCTAAGTACCAGTAGCGCGTCAGCCGTTGGAAATCATACGGCACACCATGCTCCCCCAGCAGAAAGGGCGTGGAGATATAAACCAATGCCCCGTTGCGCGCTACTCGACGGATTTCGCGTATGGCATCCTCAATGTGCATCGTATGCTCAAGCACTTCGGTCGCAATAACCCCATCAAATGAATTATCGGGAAATGGAAGCCTATCAGCGGATGCAACCACATCAGCGGCTGAACGCTTGGTATCAAAATCAACACCGATATATTTGTCGATCGCAAGGTCCCGTAGCAGTTTCAGAAAAGGCTTGTAGCCGCAACCGACATCAATAATCCGCATGGGTTTTGACTCTTTTGCTAACAAAACCAGAAACTGCCGGAATGCCTGGAGATGCGCCCTGGTTGTGACGTACGAAAAATCGAACAGGTTCGGCGCTGTCCGTTGACGTATAATCTTCCTTGCATCGCGCGGATTCATTCCTCCACCTTTGCGGCGGCTCCCTTAATGCCGATAAAAAGTAAGTATGGCGAGGTCAAGCTGTTCTCAAAAACATGGCAGCGCCGCCAGAGGGGGTTGGTAAGCGCCTGCGCCAGTTGCAGCCCTTTGACTATCATCATGCGGGCCGGGCCGCGGCCTTGCAGAATACCCATATTCAACACGCCATAGTAACCGCAGTACTCCTGCGCAACGTTGTGCTTTTGAAACAAGCGGCAGAACGTATTCTTTTGCATAATCGTCAGGTTGTGCTTTGCAATAAGGTCAGGCGCCAACGACTTTACCAGCGGGTAGTAAACACCGCGCAGCCGTGGGATCATTATGAGCAGCTTGCCCTGGGGCTTGAGCACGTTGAGATGCGCCGCGATGGCCTCGTCTACATTGCTAAAGTGTTCGACCACGCCAAACGAAATCACCCGATCAAATGCATCTTTGTAAGCTTGCTGGAACGCAGGGTCAAACACATCGGAAAAAATACAGTTGTTTTCGGCGATGCCATCGCGTTTGAACTTGCCGCGCACTACCTCAACGCCCACTCTCGTGTACTCCACGCCGAAGGGAACATACTGGTAGCGGCGCGCAAAATCGAGCAATCGCTCTCCAGGAGCGCACCCTACCTCCAGAACAGTTTTTGTCTTGTCGGGCTCAAAAAACCGGTCAGAAATCCTATAAAATATTTCCCGGGCCGACGGCTTAGTGAGCCAGGTCCGGAACTTGCCTGTTGACTGCCGGGTGTGGGCGTCGGCCCTTTGCGCATTGATAGACTCCCAATACGAACGCGACGCAATGTCCGTACGCCGCTCGTTATTCCGGCTGTAAGAGGCGTTTAGCATAGCCAGATAAACCCACAAAAAATACGAATGAAACCAGCATGACTGCCATAATTGCCCCCGTTACCTCAAGTAGGGGAATCATAATCAGATACAGCAGAAAAGCCAAGGCGGCCATACAGACAGCCCAGTACGAGTAAAACGTATGCCCACGCACCCCCTGGGCTACCACCAAAGCTCCCCGTACGTTAACAAATGTATAGAGGATTGCGTTCACCGAGAACAACAGGATCCACAGAAATTTCATCGGATACTCGTCGCCGTACAAAAGAACTGTGATGTACATGGCCAAGCCATTAAGAAGCAGCAATGGAATGAAGCCAGTAAACATGAGTCTGTTTAATCGGCGGTTTATCTCGAGCTTATCTGACCGACTGCTGGCAGTGGGCAGAAACACCTTAATAAACACAGAGCTCACGCGTCCTAATACAATGAGCGAAGCACCATAGTAAACGGAGTAAATCCCGACGCTTTCAACGTCAAGGTATCTGTTTAGGAAAAATCGGTCGCTGCCCCACAGGATAAAAAGCGCCACAGATCCAAGTACACTAAATGCACCATACGAGAGCATCTGCTTAAGCGCTACCGTATCCCAAGAAGAGGGCTTAAAGTAGTGCCAATGAGTTAGCAGAACAGCCGCTGCATACGCAAGTAAACCGCCAGCGAGCGCCCCAATGTAGTCGGTGTACGTTGTGCCTGCGCCGGCGGCATACAGCGCTAAAAAAATCATGGCTCCAACAGTGGCATATACGATATCCAGCGCCGCCTGGAGTTTGAACTTAAGCAGCCCTCGCAATACGCACTCCATGCCGGTTTTAAACACAGTAACAATGCAGTAGAACAGGGCAATAGTATACACGGCGGAGCTTAAGCTGAGTATTTCTGTTACCTGGTTTCGAACAAAGTATGCAACGACCAATGTTAGTGCCGAAAAAAACAACGTTCCGCCAGCGAAGGTGGTAATCGTCCTGCGTCGCTCCGTTGTACTCCGTTTTTCCGGTAAATATTTTATCACGCTAGCTTGTAATCCAAAAAACATCGGGTACGGAAGAACATTCGCCACCGCAAACACAAGTGCTGCTCTCCCGTACTCGGCCGGCCCCAGCGCCCGCACGGCGAGGATTTGCACCACAGCAAACAACAACCCTGATACAATACTGCTCAGCCCCACGTACCCAAGATTACTCACAAAGCCCCTCATGTCGGCGGTAAGGTCATGCTTGTAGAGCCGGCGGTTTACCTTATCACCTACACGCCACACCCAGTCAGTGAATACTTGCTTCATCGTACAAATGAACAGCGAAAAACCCGCTTGCCTCGGGAAAATACATTAGAAAAATACTCCAAATCCTTCCAAAAAATTTGCGCGACTGCCTCCGGATTAAAATGCTCGCGCACGAAGGTGCAGCCCGCATCCGCAATACGTTGGAGCTCCTGAGGATGCGCTTGGTAGTATTCAACTATTTTCAGCAGGTCGTCCAAGTCATTCTGCTTATAAGTGATGTAGTGCACGCCTGGAACAAGCCCCAGCGCCGTATACATGAGATCATCAATAGCCACCAGCGCCGTCCCACAGGCCATGCCTTCAATGGCATTCACAGACGGCAACCCGCATGCTTCCTCTGGACTGACAAACATGCGGTAGTCATTATACTTTTCAACGATGTCAAACTGGAAGTAGCGCGTTAGGTGGTTCGGAAACAGCTTAGTGAGAAGTATGTGCGGCAGATGCTTTTTTGCCCAACGCGCCAGAGCAGAGTCTTGCGACTGAATCTGGCTGATGCGGCGTACGTCGTCAAAATCAGATATATACGAATCAATCCACGGCGTAACTTCGTTCCTTTTTTGGTAAATCAGGTTCCGCATAGGGTGGATGGAAGGATCTTTTCCAAAAAATCTTTCATATTCCGGCCCCACTCGGCTTGTCGTTCCGACCGCGAAGCATTTGTTAACCCTTTTGGCAAACGGTTTTCGCTTCTTAAACCGCGAGGGAAAACTGAATGGCAAATGGTACACCTGCTTCTCCTCTGGAAAGAAATACCGGAAGTAACCATTGGAAACGAGATTATTCTCAGCCACGAGTATGTTGTGCTTGATGCGCCGCACATTCTCCGCAATTTTTTCCGTGCTCCTAAAGTAGTGAGTCAGGTGCGTAAATACTAAACCGCTGTATTGGTGGAAAGTGTTGACCTCTGTATTGCGCGGGAATTCATCCAGACTTGTATGGGCGAAATTCAATATAATATCGTGTTTTGGATCGAGCGCTCCGACACCGAAGTACACCTTGCATTGGAGCGGGTTTAGACCATTCAGGAGACACCACAACACATATTCCACGTACGTAAAAATTCGTCCGAGATAGGTGAAACGCACACCGAGTTCATTCAGTGATGAACGGGTCCCGTCAAGCAGGATGCCAACATCCTTGGTCTTATTTTTTAAGTAGTAATCCCGGACGAATGCATACTTTGTAATGTGGGGGTTGTGGATCAACGCATTCCGCACGGTTTTTGCATAAAAGTGGACATGCGGGTTGGCCAGAATGAGGCGCATGTTGTATGTTCCGTTGCGATCAGCGCAAAGACAGCCCGCCACTACTACGATGCGCCAGCCTGATTGCCCTCGCGGCCATAGGTGAAACTGATCGCCGAGACAAGCCGCGGCGCAAACAGGTTATTTATGTAGAGCGATAAGATTTGCTGGACAGCCTGACGGACAGCAAGGGAAAAATCCTCGTGCTGCATAATTCCCTCATATAATCTTTTGTATGCATCACTTCGGAAATTATAGTGCCCCGCGATGACGCTGCAGAGATATTTGTTGGATGCCTTATTATGCAGCAGCCATTTTTCCCATTTCCGGCTGCGGTACGCCACTTCCAAAAACTCACTTATATCCAGTCCGTACTGGTTCGCACGCAGCAACGTAAGTTGTGTTTGGAGCACCCCAAACTGTGGCGCAACATTTACAGCATCAACAACCCCGCGCCTGCGCTGTATCTCGGCCGCAGACAGGTAGTCGGCATTGTGCTCCTTGATTGCAATATCGTACTTGTCGGCCAACAGGCGCAGCTTTTTTACATAGTCTTCGTGAAAGAGCCCTTCCTGGCGTACTTCCTTAATGATGGTGCCCGTCTGCAGCACAACAAAATGCGGCTTCATGAAGCTGGTGAAAAATTTCATCTGCTCTTCCGCTCGAAGTGCATCTTCAACATTCGTGCCGGTATTCTCGTCCGTACCGATTTCAATGAGCGTATGCGGCGATTTGCGTTGAATGTATTCAATTGCTTTCTTTGATTCTTCTAAAATGCGTTCGTACCCCCCGGGACAAAAACAGAAATCTACGTGAATGAGGTCGAAGCCATGTTCTAAGTCAGTATCAATTGTTACATAGGTGTCCGTGAGGTCAAAAATACTATTGTGCCCCGGTCCGCAGTGGTCGCGGCAAATGTATACATTGGCAGCGGGGTACTTTGCCTTCATTCTATCGAGGTATTCACGATACTCACGTGTATGCAAAACGTAGCCTCTATCATAATCAACCTGATTCTTGGAAGCTATTAACATGAGTGGACAATTCTCCTGCGCAGAATACTCATAGACTGCTGCAATTACATCCTCACTCATTGGCCCTATTCCCAGTGGACTGATTGCTGGCATAGATTAACTGTTGACTTGTACAGTTGGCTCTTCTCGAAGCTCTCTAGCAAAGAAGAGGTCTTTAATATAAAAACACGCCTCCGCCACGGCTCCCTCGGCGCTTTGTGCTTGGGTAACGTAGTCGGCAGCCTGCAGCGCCAGTGGATGCGCATTGGCGGGCGCAATGCTGTAGGCTACTATCTCGAATACGCGTGCGTCGTATATACCATCACCCATGTACACCATTGAATCCAAGTCACCTAATTGTGAGAAATATGCGTGTCGCTCAAGCTCCGACACCAGCGTCACGGGCAGCTCCATATCATCCATACGCTTCTTAGTAATGTTCCAGCCTCGCTTATCGGCGGAAATCGCTTCTAGGGTAACGTAGCGACGAAGCATCTTTACGCCATCAGCATCGTGCGGACCAAAAATCTTGGCGAATTTCCCCTCACTTGTATAGAGAAACTGGCCAGTTGTGAATACTCCATCGACATCAAACATAACTCGTGTGATTGGCGATGTGGGCAAGCGCTTCATCTCGTTATCCTACTCAATTTTTGATTAACTTCACAAGTGCTCTTCGCATTACTGCTTCTGGGGGTGCCTCACCCGTATACAACTTAAACTGATGCAACGCCTGTATTAAGGCCATATCTGAACCGCGCAAGACCCGCTTGCCCAGCTTGGCACCGGTCGCTATGAGTCGGGTTTCATAAGGTGTGGCAACTACATCCATAATAAATTCAAAATTGCGGAGGGCTTTCTCGGTTATCGGCATCTCATGTACTTCTGGAACCATCCCCACGGGCGTAGCGTTAATGAGGATGTCAGCGGACGCGCGCTGTCGCTGACTCCAGGGCAGTGTACCTTGAAGCTGCCATTGCTTCACCAGAGCCCGACTCTGTGTGTCGGAACGGCTCGTGACTATAGTGTGGCGAACATTTAGTCTCGCCAGAGCGCAACAGATTGCTTGAGCAACACCTCCTGCTCCAAGTATAAGAATGCTTTTATTCTTAATGCCTCTAATACCTTGAAGCATCTGACGAGCCGCCGTGGTGTCGGTATTGTAGCCATGTAGCCTTCCTTTTTTGTTAACAACCGTATTCACAGCCCCCACCTCTCGGGCTAGTGGATCGAGCCTGTCCAAATACTTTACGATTTCTTGCTTAAACGGCATAGACACGCCGCACCCACGGATATCCAGCGCCCGTATTCCTGCTATCGCATCAACTAAGGCGTGCCTATCAACCCGGCAGGCCTTGTAGATAGCATCAATACCTAATTGTTCAAAGGCAGCATTGAATACTGTAGTGCCGGTATTGCTGGGACGTTCAGCAATAGAAATGTAGACGGCGGTTCCCTTATTAAGCTTGGACTTTCTCATGCTGTAAGGCCTGTGCCAGCTGCAGGCGGCCATAGTAGTACAACAGCCGATTGAATGGTTCGGTGTGCAGCGGCGACATATTAAGAAAAATTAAGGCGGTAAGAGTATCAATTTTTTTCTGGTCATAGCCGTATTCCAGCATAGCTTGTAAAAAAACCGTCCGTCTTTCTGTCAACGCACCGGAAATCGACAGCGACAAATCCACGTCCGTACCTTTCTGCCTGAAGCTAAACATGTTCTTCTTAATAGTGTGGTAAGGCACGAGCATTCCTCCGTTCAGCTTCGCTAAGTCATAATATAGATCTCCGTATTCTAAGAGACCGGCAAAATCCTGCCGCCAATCAAGCAGAACGAATTGTTGGTCTGTGCTGTCGCTGACAAGTATATTGTCAAATTGCAGATCGCCGTGGAATGGCGAGGGGATGCCGTTGTACAACGTCTGCCAGTCAATTTGGGAAAGCAGCTCTTCAAGCGCCGGAAGGTGTTCGCCATTCACGGTGCATTCACTGTCACTGCTGCCTGTTTGCACGTCATACTGCAGCAGCCGCTGATGCGTTTTATCATAGTAAAACTGCTGGCAGCGGCGACGGAAATCTGCATACTGCTCATCGGATAGCGTAAGGGGACGCCAGAGGTTGCTACGCAGCCAAACGAGCAAATCCATCACGAGGTGAGGGTCTTCCGTTTGGTACATCGTCAGACCAGGCATCTTCTTATAGGCATAAAAGTGTGGTGCTTCATCAGTGATTTTAGGTACAACTGCTGACATGTGCCTCGCCTTCGCCACGCGGTGGGCAGCCACCTGTGCGTCGCCAAAGTACTTTATTACTTTTTCTCCGACAAAATACAAAAACTCGCCTTTTTTTGAAAAATCAAAGCTTTCCTGTTGGTCCGCAAGTTCACGAATTGCCAGCCGGTAGCCCTCAACATTGCCCGTGTCGAACCACGTAAATTCACGTGCCTGCAAACCTGGTTCAATAAGCGATCGAAATCCATTTGATACCTGTAGCTCTCCCGCAGCAAGCGTAGGTGTACCCGCCAGAGCCTCCCAGAATGTGTTGTAGTCCCTCACGCCAGCCAAGCCAATAAATCCATACGTATTGCTGGTGGTTACCTTATCAACCATATCTCGCACATATCCGTCCTCAATGGTAACGGTATTGTATTGCGTTGGATCAACTACTGGCGCTACACCAAACCAATTCGAATCCGGTGGTGGTATGTTCTCTTCTACTAACGTGTCGACCGTGGTAAATATGAACGGCACCTGCAAATATTCATGGCACTGTAATAATGAATAGCCGGGCCCAGAGCCTTTACCGGTAATTTTATCAACTTCAACGTAGTGAATAGTCCGCTCTGGATGGGCGATGGACAAGTAAGCCTGTAGTTTCTCTTTCTCATATCCTACTGCCATAACAATCACGATTTCCGCCGGAAACTTGTGCAAAATATGGGAAATTACAGCCTGCGAACCAAGCGGTAGCATAGCCTTATTCACACCACTCTTCAGTTCACCCAATCGCGTTCCCTGGCCAGCAGCAAGTATGGCGATTTTATATGTCCCTATGCTAGACATGTTCTGAGGCAATTTTGCCATTGGGGCGGCTGTAGTCATCCGCGAGCCGCACAACATCATCAAGGTGGTCAGTTGATGCTTCCACCAGCAGCACGTCTGTCAGGGCTTCAACCCGATGCACTGCCGGCGGCATGACCTTAATAACCTTGCCGGCAGTCATGTCAATGCTCCGGATGTTTTTGCCTTTGGATGACTGGTAGTAAAACCGCACTTTGCCGAACAAAATGCAATTATGCTCTGCCTTTTGATTATGGTACTGCAGGCTCGTCTTTGCCCCCTTTTTTAGATAAATGATTTTGAGCGCATAAGGCACTTCCTTACCTTTTGCCAGCCATAGCTCAAAACCCCAGGGCTTTTTCACTTGCTTTGCCTCGCTGAAATCAGTAATGCGGATTTTCTTCGGCAGACCTTGAGGAGCCTTTCCCATGCTTTTCTTACTTACTTTGCTTTTAATGTAACTGATAATATCAGGCATACAAATACAATTAGCACAATTATGTGAAGATCATCATACAATCGACTTTTATGGTAAAGCAATCAAGAGAAAGAGCAACACAGCACGGCGTGCCCTTCATGGTATGCTATGACCATGCAAGCGAGGTTGCCGATCCAGTTTTACTTTGTAGTTGGTGGGACGCTTGCGCTGCTTTTTACCATGGCCTTGCAGTATCCGCTGGTTACGACGTTCCCGATCGGTGGAGATGCGACACGATACATTTTAAAACTATTGGAAGTTCCGGCAGCGGCACAGGAAGACAGAATCATAGAAGCCGGCACCAAACTTTTTACAAATACGAGCTATCCGGGCGCGCAGATCATCCTAGCAACTAGTGCGCTGCTGCCCGTTCCCTGGCCGGAGCGATTTACATGGTGGATGAGCCTTGGACATATTGCGACTGGCCTCATGATAGGGTATCTCGCGTGGCGCGTAAGTGATTGGCGAGCAGCGGTCGCCAGTATAGCTATATGGTCGCTGACGTTTGTCTCCGTGTTGCCTGACATTGAGGACGGGACGCTCGCACAACTATGGAGCTTTCCATTTGTTATTTGGTTTTTAGAACGATGTATGCAGCGCTCATGGATGTGGGCAGCAATTGCCGCCGTTCTTTCCATGGCGACGCACCCAATTAGCGGCGCAATTATTCTCCTCGTTGGTGCAATAAGTTTGCCTATTATATTCAGGCCTTCATTACCACATAAGGGGCGCTTAAAACTTCAATATCTTGCCTTTACGATCTTTATTACACTTGCTTTTGCTTCGACCAGCCGCTTTATTTTTCAAAGCGTCCGGAGTGTTCTTACTGCTCAACTTCCCTTTGAGAGCAGCGAACCTTTTACCAATATTCTCTACTCGCCCTTTGGACCATTTCTTATTATGGCACCTATTGGCGTTTTTTTGTTAATGCGGCAAAAACCTGTTTATCAACTCATTCCCCTTTTAACCTTTACGGTGCTTGGCCTGCTCCTTGCATTCAACGACCGCATCGGTGCGGGATTCTATCCGAGTAGATTTTTATCTTACCCAATCATTTCAGCCACAGTTTTCGCGGCTATAGCTCTGCCTACACTACTAAAATCCGCAGTTCCTTACAAAGCACTCCGGTGGTCGTTTGCTGTGTTGCTTATCATGAGCTCTGCTTTATATACATGGAATGATAACAGCCGCATATTTGCGTTTTATGAATCCCCCTCCAAATACGCCCGACTGCATCCCCATGAACACGAAGCTATCGAGTGGTTAAAAGAGAACACTCCCGCAGATGTATTTGTTGTCTCAAGCAATGCCAACCGGCACAGCGAATGGATTCCGATTTTAAGTACGCGGCAGTGGCGCCCTTTGGTAGCAGAAGATACTCTCTGGAATTTGAAAGGTGATGCCCTACATGTTTACCTCAAAGACACTCCCTACACCCACCTGGCGCTGTTTAAACACCGCGAGAAACCATCTGATCTGTTTCCTCTGGACGACTCGGCGTACCCGATCGTATTCGAAAATAAAGGCGCGATGATTATTCAACTGAAGTAACTATGAAGCCCTCTCTCCGACTCCTTTCGCTCCTGATCCTTGGCACCGCTCTCTTGATACACTTCTCGGTGCCAGCAACGATCTTACTTCCCCTATGGGCATCCGTAACTACTGGCTATGCCGTAGTCTTTGGCTTGAAGAGACGCTTTATACTTCTCCTGCCATTTATAATCGTGTTATTTGTTGCCTTCTTGGTTCCACTACCCCTTCCTGATACCTGGACACCGGTCCAAAAATTGGTCACATTAATTTCAGGATGGACCATTATCCTGATTATTTTGTCTCTTACATGTCTCATATACTTATCACCGGAGGAGCGGGATTCATAGGATCACACACCGCGCGAGCACTGCTGCGGCGTGGCGACCAGGTTACGCTGCTCGATGATTTTAATGATCGGTATGATCCTCGTTTGAAAGAAGCACGCATCAAGCACATGTTTACTGGCGTGCCCGCTCCCGATCTTGTACGGGGGGACATTCGCGACCGGAAATTACTGGAAAAGTATTTTTCACAGCAAAAATTTGATCAAGTCATTCACCTGGCCGCCTGGGCATCGGTGCAGCCGAGTATTGAAAATCCTTATATTTACACCGAGGTAAATGTTGACGGAACGGTAAATATTCTCGAAATGTGCCGACAGTATGGTGTTAAAAACCTTATTTTTGCCTCTTCATCCTCTGTGTACGGCGGTCAGAAGGAAGTACCCTTTCGAGAAGATGCCAACGTTTCAAACCCGCTCTCTCCATACGCTGCTACAAAAGCAGCTGGCGAGATCCTCTGTGCAACCTGGCATAATCTTTACGGTTTGCCAGTCTCGTGTCTGCGTTTCTTTACGGTCTATGGCCCCTGGGGCCGACCAGAGATGGCCATCTTCAAATTCACCGAGGCGATTCTCACCGGCCGACCAATTGAGATGCGAGGGAAGACGACAATGCGCGATTTTACCTATATTGATGATATCGTACAAGGTGTTATTGGCGCGCTCGACCACCCGCATGGCTTCTCTATCTATAATCTCGGAGAAAATGATAGCGTATCACTACCACGGCTTATTTCCGGTCTCGAGTCGGCTCTGGGCAAAAAAGCAAACGTACAAGAAGTATCACTACCTGTCGGGGATATCCCGCGTACACTCGCGGATATTACTAAAGCCAGAAATGAACTGGGGTACAATCCTACCACCTCTATTGAAGAGGGGGTTAAAAAGTTTGTTGACTGGTATCAGCAGCAGTATGAGCCGCTCTTCTTGTCAATGAATGCGGGAGTGCCGCAATCAACGTAAGGACTGATAACCAGACACAGACTCGTGCCAGTTGCGGCAGAGGACTTTCTTGAAAATCGTCCACAAACAGCGCGGCTCGAGTTTTTTCTTCATATAAAATTAAACCTACGTCACCTTGCTTCTCGTTCTGTGCAATCCGATAGTTACCTTGGGCGTAGGCGGCATCAAATGATTCAGTAAAGAGACGTGGTGCGGTATCTTTTTGATTATGAGAGATCTCCCTACCGTCGAATTGTACTTCAATATTCCCATCCAAGAGTGCGGGGGGTGTAAGTAAGAATTCAGCTTCTACAATACCCATAGTATCAACAGGGCTCTGCCATTCCTGAACGAGATTTTCATTGCGCATGAGTCGCACGGTAATCGGCAAACTACCGCTCGAGATGTATATTGGAATACGTATTTTGTTCACTAAGGTAGGTTCTTCCATTTTTATCGTCTGCGTTACAATGAATTGCGCATAGACTGGCAAACCCAATTCTGGTTCACGTGAAGCGTCAATCGCTACAGCGGGTTGTTCAACGAATTCTCGAAGTTGCCATATGCCGATACCGGCACTTACCACTACCAAGCAAGCGGAAATCATGGATAGGAAATACTGTTTCATTTCTTTGCCTGACGATACGTGTAAAACCAAAAGACACTAAGAAGAATACCTAAACACGTTACCATAAGGCTCCATGTAATAACTATTGGTCGATACCATATGAGCAGCGTGGCAGGTTTATCAACGGCCAAAGAGACGCGTAGAAATTATGCTCTCTAGGCGAGTAGGTAAGATATGCTAGTATGTTTGGTATCTAAATCTATGTCGTTTCTTACGGCCAAAATTTTTCCATATTTTCTGCAAAACCGGGCGGGCTTAGCACTACTTTTCCTGACCTGGCTGATTTTTTTTAGCCCGCTTATTATTGGCGGCAAAGTTTACTTCTTGGATGACTTAAAGATCATCTATTATCCCCTCGAACAGGCATATGCCGAGGCACAAGCGGCTGGCACGTTGCCTCTCTGGAATAATGAATTTGGTTTTGGTCACCCCTTACTGGCGTGGGGACAATTAGGCTTCTTCACCCCGCTTCATCTCCTCCTGCGTGCGCTCCAGGTTCCGCCCCTATGGCTCTTGCAGATCTCGGTTGTCACCTACTATGCCGCAGGCTTGCTAGGAATGTTTGTCTGGCTCCGCCGCCGGGTTTCCAGTATGGCCGCCGCTCTTGGCAGTATTGTCTATGTTTTTTCCGGTTTTCACATTGGCCACTTAAACCACGTTAACTTTTACACCGCCACGATGGTCTTGCCGTGGCTGATCTTGAGCCTCGATACCTTTATTGTCAGACCGACAATACGCAAGGCTTTGCTCGTCAGTAGCCTCGGCGCCATTATGGCCTTGAGTGGCCAACCCCAGATTGTTCTGTATGCTGCGATTCTCACCGCTGTGATCGCCTTATTTCTGCTCGGTGAACAATGCTTACTTCGCCCCGCCCGCTCAACCTGGGCCATGAAGATTATCGGCTGGGGTTTGTTGTCAGTCGTGATTGCTCTAGCCTTGAGCAGTTTCGCTCTTCTGCCTCTTTATGAACTACTGCCGCAAACCGAGCGCAACGATGCATTGCCTGAATCAGTCCTCTATGAATTTAGTTATCCTCCCTATCACGCTGTCACGCTCCTCTTGCCATACTTCTTTGGGGACCACGCACACTATTGGGGGCCGAAAGGCTTCCAAGAGTTAGCCGCCTATGTGGGCATCATCCCGCTCTTGCTCACCGGCTTGAGCGTCGCCACGTGGTCAGATAAAAAAGCCCTGCGCTTAGGCGCCCTTACCCTCCTGATTATCAGTATCAGCTTTGCGCTGGGCCGCTACTCACCGCTCTACGTTTGGCTCGTGCAACAAAAGTTCCTGACGTCACTAGCTGTGCCTGGCCGATTCGTATTCTTCTTTGATTTTGCCATCGTCCTCTTAAGCGCCATAGGCCTCGATGACCTGCTGCGGTTGCCGCAGCGTTCCCGAAAACAACGACTCATCAGCATAGGCTTAAGCTTAATCGTTATTAGTATCTTGATGGCGCCTTTGTTGATCCAGATCCAGACCGACACCCGGCTCTATGAGCGCTTGCTAGAGTTAGTCGCCAGTGGTGATAGCCACGGCATCCTCGCCCTCCTCGGCCTTGTTCTCTTCTTCGCTGCCCTAGCTATCATTACACTTAAGCCACGCTACCAACAACACGCGCAGTTTGCTCTGTTGTCCATCGCGGCTCTAACCTTAATCGTCTTAGGTTGGCACTACAATCCCCGTGTTGACCGCACCGTCGCCACTACGCCGTCGCCTTTTACTCGCCACCTGGAACAATATCGTGCGGAGACTGGCCTTCCCGCCCGTCTTTACAGTGCCGAAAGTATTCTGGCCAAGCTGCCAACTAATGTTAGCATCCGGGCGACCGAGCGCATCTCTCCCAGCTTTACCGTTCACCAGTTAATCAAAGTACGTAAAGAAAACCTTTCCTGTCTGCAAATCCCGGTACAGGTGAACCATCGCTTTGCCGGCACGGTTCACATTACGCTACGTGAAGATTTTACTACCCCCATCCTCCAAGCCTATGATTTCCCGCCGGATAAGCTCTCCGGGGAACAACCTCTTGAACTCTGCTTCCCCATTTTAGCCGCGAGTGTAGGCAAAACATTTGTGCTTTCCTTCGCCAGCGAACTGCCAAGCCCGCTGGAACTCTCCTACACTTCATATAACCAAGAAGAGGAACCCGCTTACTTTGTACGTGTGGCTAACCCTACCCCAGAACAACTGCGCAACTCAAAAAAGCAAGCGCAAATTATATTTACTTCCTTTTATCCGCACACAGGTGACCTCGAAGCAACACTCCTTGCCCGCCACCTCAATGTCACGGCCGGTGCCTCAAGCGCGCGGTGGATTGGCGCCCTGTCGCTGGGCAACTACCGCGCTTTTATTGAGCACTTCTTTGCCAATGACCGTGAGCCATTCGATGGTGACGGTATTCATGCTCTCGTTAGCTTCCGCCACATTTTAAACATGGCCGGCGTCACCCACCTGATTCAGTCGCTGCCGCTCGGCGCCGACGACAGCCTCCTAGAAACTGGTTACACGCTCCTCGCCAAGTATGATTACGGACCAAAAGAGGTGCGGCTCTACCGCAATCCCAGTGCCTTTCCTAAAGCTTTTCTAGTCAACCGAGCAATCTTTAAACCAGCCGCGGACGAGACGCGCTACGCCATGCAATATGAACCGTATGATCCCCAAGAGCTCGTGTATATTGACGGGCCAACCCCGCCAACCGAACTTAGCCCTAGTACCTCTCTGCCCGCCGCCGGCACGGTTAAACTCCTCTCGTACACTCCCCGGCAAGTTGAGGTCGAGGTCAATACTAGCCAGCCCGCTTTCTTAGTCGTCAGCGACAGCACGACTCCCCAATGGCAAACATTTATTGATAACCAGCCGGCTCCTTATTTCCGCGCTAACTCAATTTTTAAAGCCGCCCAAGTCTCGAGCGGCAATCACATAGTGTCTTTTCGTTACTTTTCTCCTGCCGTGGCCGCCGCCCAGATCATCACGCTGGTAGCAATTGGGATCACCCTTTTGCTGGCGCTGCTTCCCAGTTTAGGTAGGTGGTACTGGCGCAGACAGGCAGCAGCAATCAAAGCAAAGCCTCGTGATACTTCACTGTAGTAGGCGGTCGTCCTCTTCGGTGGCCTCCTGACTGCCTCGTAAATACCGCAAACGGATCGCTAGGTCGCCTGGCTTCTGCGCGGCAGCGGGAAAAGATGCGTCCGCGCTAATAAGCATGTTTGTTGGCCGATAATTAAAATCTCTCGCGTAGCGCAAGGTAGGCGCTTGCCCTAGTGTAGTTCCTTCTGCCTGGATCTCCACAAATACTTCCTGTCCTTTGAGTGATAATGTTTGCGGCAAACGAAGAGTGAGCCAGCGATTATCTTCTAGATCTGACACGGGTAGCTGCCACTCATAAATAATAGGCGCGAGTGGTCCGGCTTTCAATTTGACGATCAGCATGCCGCTCGTGGCTTTACCGCTATATGTCGCGAGCAAAAGATCGAGGCCAAGTAGCTCATCATACTCGATCATTACTACCTGGCCCACATGAAGACCTGGCACTAATTCTCCCACAACTTGCTCATAGACACGCTTCTCATACACCCAGGCAAACTCCTTGCCGGCAACATGGGCGACAAACACTGGTACTTTCTTTTTGAAGTATTCATCAATAAAGTTATTCGCATAGTGATCAGGTTCCCGCCCAAACATATTGCGGTAGACAACGATAAAACGAACCCTCCCCTGTTCATGCGCATTGATGTGAGCCACGTGCGCCGTCGTATATGTTCCCAGCTCCTCGGGATACCACGAGGCAACGACTGCCTCTGGAGCATGAGCATCCAGCCACGCTCCCACTTGTTCCAAACCTTCACCCCAGCCTAGTTCTTGGCTCAAGTTGTCAGCAAACAGTGGATTACTATAGGCAATGGCATAAGGATGATACACATAAACCTGGCTGGCTAAGTAACCCACAACAACAATCGGCAAGATGAGATAAGCAGTAAGCAGCCACGATCTGGTTGCCGCTGTCCACTTTTCGGCAACTATGCTGCCCACGATCTTGGCTGCCATCACAATACCGGCAGCGGCGATCAGGTTGAGTGCCGGCCAGATCGGCAGAATGTAGCGGTCGCCCTTTTTTGCTCCCAAGGTCATCATGATGACGAAAAAAACAATGTAGGCTAATAATAACCAGAGAGTAGCGGTGGAGATAGCTAACGCTGTTGGTTGCCCCCGGCGGGCCCTGTTTGTCTGCCAAAGTATCACCCCTATAAAGAAAATCACAAAAATGTGAAGGACGGGGTTGACACGTGTTACCAAAGTAAAGAGATAGTGAGTCGGATTTAAAGTGTAGTCTTCAACCATGTGGTGAGGGGTCAGTGCCGCTCGTCCCAGATCGCGTTTTAGAACCAAAACATTTCCTTGCGGATCAGGAACCCACAAAATCGCGGGCCAAATGGTGACAAACATAACCACGACAATCAGCAACCACAAACCAAAATCACGTAGCCTTTTCTTAAATTTTAGCCATGAGCGCATAGTGACTCCATCCGTTATGACAGCCAGCCAAAAAAACGGCACCATAAAAACCGCGGGTGCTTTCGTGAGCACTGCCAGACCAGTCAATACTGCCGAGATCACCAGGAAGCGGCGCGCAAAGTGTGACTGTCGGTAAATAATAGTCGCCAGTACAGCCGCAAATAAAAAGTGAGCCAGGAGCGCGTCAACATGGGCCACCCGAGAATAACCAATTAAGAACGGATCAAGGGCTATCATCAGCGTTCCCAATAAGGCTACGGAGCGGTTCCCCAACAGACGCCGCAGCAGGATATAGGTTACGGCAATAAGGAAAGTGATTACTAGAGCTACTGAAAATTGCGCCGCCGTTACAAAGTAAATAAGGCTAGCAAACGAAAAAGGCACGCCTACGAAAAACATTTTGATCATGACTGCCCCCCCAATGAGCCACAGTGCCGTGACACCCGGATGAGTGGTCTGGAGCATGTCATTGAACCGAAAATCTTTAAAAGCTTGAATAAACTCATACGAACGGCCAATCCAATTCTTTTCGTCAGCAGTTAAAAATAGGCCCAGATCAAGCAGCCGTGGCAGCCCGGCTACAACCAGAAGCACGCCGATAATAAATATGTCGACGCGGTACTGATGGAACCAAGCCCCTACAGTATTTTTATTTATTCGCATAGGCGCCAAGGTACGCATGCAGACACGTTATTCTCTCTAAACTAGAAATGCAATGGAGCCGCCCCCGCTAGGTTACGCGGGGTATCCCAACTTTGCCCAAGCTTCGCTCTCGCGAGACAGGGTGGCTACATTGCCCAAGGAGTTGGCCCTGCCTGCCGGCAGACATGGTCCGCCAATTCTTCTTTCAGAACCCCTTCTATCTCCGCTACAAGCGGCGGGATTTACGGGGTGCAATAAATCTACTGCATTTCCCCTGGCTCTCGCTCGAGCTGCCCCGTGCAACTAAAAGTGCCGCCGCAGACATCGTAAAATGTCTGTTCCCTCTCCCGCACAACCCGGTAATAAAAATTGTGGCCTTCTTCATAATCAAAGTCTGCCCTCGGCTCTGCCTTATTTTCTAATGGGGCCCGCACATACCAACCAAGGGCGCCGCTAGTATCGGCCGTCATAATGACATACTGGTAGGGTGCGGGTGGAGTAAACGTCAGGGGATAGGTCTCGTGCTGGTTAAAATACATTTCTAATTCCCGTTTCAAGCCCGCTACGTCTTCTCGCCGCTGTCCATCACGTCGCTCTCGCCGCGCATGCTGCAGCGACGGTACCACCATACCTATCACTAGCATAACGAGCAGAGCGACTACCCCTATTTCTTTAAGCGCGCGAGTATTCATAATCTCTTCAATAGTATACCCAGGTCAGAGTATAGTGCAGGCATGCACCGGAACACAGAAAAGATAGCGATTATTATCGGACTGCTAGCCATGATTATCGCGCCGCGGATCTTTGACCTCGATGCCTTCCTCACCGCTGACGAAAAACGGTGGGTCGCCAACACTAATGGTTTTGTGATGAAGCTGGCTGCTCGGCAGTGGGACAATCTATTGCAACAACCCCATCCTGGTATCACGACCCAGTGGTTTGGTGCGCCCACTATTTTTTCGGACTCATGGACAATACGCAAGTTACCTCTAGTTTTGGCCCAAAGCATATTAGTCCTTCTCATCGGCTATATTTTTTGGCGACTATGGGGAACCCTCCCGGCCATCCTGCTGACTCTACTCCTTGGTCTTAATCCTCCCCTGGTTGCTCACACTCGCGTTTATGCCATGGATTCTCTCTTGGCTTTATTTTTGCTCTTGTCCCTTGGGTGCTTACTCACCTGGAAAAAATATCAGCAATGGCAGTACCTGGTTTTTGCGGCGGGGGCGGCAGCGGCAGCTATCCTCTCAAAACTGCCCGGAATTTTGATCCTGCCGTTTACTCTATTATTTCTTCTGTGGCACGCTCTCTCCACTAGACGTTATCGCCACACATTGCGAGCGCTCGCTCTATGGAGCCTCATATTGCTCACCAGCCTCGTCTTAATTCTTCCTTCGTTGGCGACAAATACACAAAATGTCATCAACGAATTCCGCAGCTTCTTTGACTCGGATGACTATCAGGAACTACACCAAGAAGAACCCACCTACTACCTGCGCTCGTTGATCTTTTTCTCTACTCCCCTTCAATTGTTCTCCCTCGTTTTACTGCCGCTGACTGCTATCTGGCTTTACTACCGCCAGGTGGTACCAAAAACACAGATTTCACGGGCGGAAGCAATCTGGCTCATACTGTTCGGTATCAGCTTCGTCGCTATGATGAGCCAGGGTCTAAAAAAAGGCGACCGCTACGTTTTGCCCGCTTTTCTTATATGGGATACCGTCGTAGTTATAACAGTTTGGTGGTTATTGACCATTATTCGGCATGATGTTTTCCAGCTTACCAGTTTGCTTAGAATCAACAAACAAGCGGGTGACGCGCCGGGGGACCCGACCCCAAAGCATCATTCATCACATCTTGCAGCAAACTACCTACCCACTCTCTGGATCGGCGGGGTGGTGCTTATGCTCATCCTGCAGGCTGCTACCCTCTGGCAGCTCCATCCCTATGCTTTAGCCTATGTCAATCCTCTGACTAAACCCTTCTTCGGCGAACGCCGTTTAGGCTGGGGTGAGGGTTTAGATCTAGCCGCCTTATATCTTGGCGCTCAACCTGATAGCAAGCACTTAAAAGTGGCGGCTTACTATCCCATTGAATTCTCACTGCATTTTCCTGGCGAAGTCGTACCGGCCCATCAACATGAGCATGAGAGTGTTGACTACATAGTCCTCTACCGGGCGATGTATGAACGAGGCCCCCAAGCTTGGGAAACCGATGTTTTGCAGTATTATAAAGACAAGACCCCAGAAAAAGTGATCAGTTTAAACGGCATTGAGTACGTGTGGATTTATTCGCAGTCACCAAGTAGTCATGATTAGATTCCTTAAAAAGCCGCGTCTCTCGCCTGATACAGTTGCGCTCTTGCTCCTCCTAGGCCTGTGCCTAGTCGCCAACAGTATGTATCTCCACCGCGTGCCTGGGCTTTTGGGTGATGAGGGTTCAGAAGGGGAAAATGTATTCAATATTTTGGACACCAAGAAGCTAACGGTTGTTGGTGAACGCTCGTACATTGGCCCGTTGATTGACTATGTCCGCATCCCAGCTGTGCTCCTTGTCGGTTTTAACGCTCTGTCCCTGCGGCTCATCATGTTGCTGGCCACGCTTGTGATGTTCATCGTGGCCGCCTCTGTACTACGAAAGTTGTTTGGTACGAGTGCCTCTTTGTATATTCTTACCTTTCTCTTTTTCTCCCCCATCTATCTTCTCTACCAACGGCTGGGTTGGGCTATTACGCTCATTCCTCTGGGAATAATCCTCATGCTCTGGACCTGGCAACAGGCCTGGCACAAGCGCTCCCTTGTAGTGGGCTTACTAGGGGGCTTGTCTTTAAGTAACCATTTTATCTTCTTGCCCTCACTCGTGGCTGTCGCGGCTCCTTTTGCCCTAGGCACACTTCTCAAGCCGCACCAGGCTAAGCAGTGGCTCTTGGCCGGTGTTGGATTCTGGGCAATGTTTGGCACCCAGTTTGCGGTTTTAAGTCTAGCTCCTGAAGACCAAGGTGACCCTAGTGAGGTCGTCAGTAGTGTTGGTGAGCGGCTCGCGCAACTACCAACGGTGCTACCTGGTTTACTCTCTGGTTCAGCATACTCTGCGCTCTACACGGGCGAACCCTTTCCTGCCCTTTCCATCACCCTGATTACTGTCAGCCTTGCCCTTCTTGCAAGTCTTGCCCTTCTCTTGAGCGAGCGGCGGCGATATGTCCTTGTGTGGGTACTCTGTACTATCCTCCAGCTGGTAGTTTTAAACCTAATAATTGATCGGTTCGCCGTGCGATATTTTGTAATTGCTGTTTTAAGCACCTGGGCGCTGGCTGGCTACGGATTCTACGCCATTATTAAACGAGTGGCGCCCTCGTCAGTCCGTCTCCATGGCGTGCTGCCAGTGCTTATTGCCCTTGGTTTCATCACCGCCGCTGGTGTCACTACCCTGCAGCCATATCTAAAAACTGGTGGCAGTACTGCTCCTGTTGTCCTGACCCCCCAGCGCTCGGAACAAGCCGCCGCTTTTGTCGCCCTCGATCCACTCCTGGCGTGCGTGCGAGGAGCGGGTCCAGTCTTCGCCGAAGACATTCATATCTACAACCGCCTCTATTATCTCCAACATAGTTTAAATGATTTAGTCGTGCCGCTTGAGAGCTCTACGGCCCGCTGGCTGGTAGCGTACCGAGAGCCCCAGGAGATGAGCCCCCGCGCCGATGAACGCTGTCCTGACCTAGCGCATTTCCGAGTGACGCCGTATGTCACCACCCCAGACTCGATTGAGGAATGAAGCCGCCCCCGCTAGGTTACGCGGGGTATCCTAACTCCGCCCAAGCTTCGCTCTTGCGAGACAGGGCGGCTGCGTTGCTTAAGGAATCGGCGGAGCCGACTCCTTAAGGGAACCCCCCATCCCCGCCACAAGTGGCGGGATTTACGGGGGCATTAAGCAAAAAGATCGTTTACTGGTATGACCGCTGGGCAATCCATCGGTCATACCAGAGCTGCCATGTTAGTAATGTCCATAACTTTTTACGGTGATCGTGCCGACCGCGCTTATGCTCATAAAGCAAGCGTTGCACGGCTGCAGGCTGCAATACCCCGTCAGCAGCCAGCTTAGATGAATTGAGAACAGTTGTTGCCCAGTCATAGAGCGGCCCTTTGAGCCAGTAGCCTAAAGGAATGCCAAATCCTTTTTTGGGCCGATCAATAATTTCAGCCGGAATGCGACCGCGCATAATCTTTTTTAAAAGATATTTATTACGCTTCAAATGCGCGGGTAGGCGCATAACAAATTCCGCCAGATCAATATCTAAGAAAGGCGTACGCGCCTCTAATGACACCATCATCGCCGCCCGATCAAGCTTAACCAAAATGTCGTTGTGTAAATAATGAACGACCGTTAGCAGCGACACTGCATCCAGGGTCTCCAGCTGACTCATCCGCGGCGCTAAAGCCTCGATGTCGGAAAATAAACTGCCCGGTGTGTGCCACTGCGGCTGGAGTAAATCTTGCATTTCTCGCTCTGTAAATGAACCAAGCCATATTTGATTACGGCTGCCCAGGGGATAGCCTAAACCTTTAAGAAATGATTTGAGTTTAAAATCAAAGGAAAAATTGCTGTATTTTGGCGGATACAAATTGACTACTTGCTGCAGTAAGATAGTCGCCCACGCTGGCAACCACCGCAAGCGCTCGGCCCAGATAGCCGCTGAAAAAGTGCCGTAGCCAGCAAAGAGTTCATCGCTGCCATCGCCATCGAGTCCCACTGTAATGTATCGCCGAGCAATCTTACTGACCTGATACATAGGTAGGAGTGAAGCATCGGCCAGCGGTATATCAATACTGGGTCCTACCGCAGCGAGCGTCTCGTGAAAAGACTTAAGATTAAATTTCACCGTGTGGTGAATAGTCTGGAGAGCGCGAGCTGCCCCATAGGCATACTGCGATTCGTCAAAAGAGCGCTCATTAAAAGACACGGAAAATGAATGAGTCTGCTTCCCGGCGTCAGCCAGATAGGCCGTAATCGCCGTGGAATCTAACCCCCCGCTCAAGAAAACACCTACGGGCACATCAGCCACCTGGCGCCGGGAAATAGCCACCCTAAGCTTTTGTTCTAGTTGCTCACCAGCCTCGTCTTCCGAGGTAAACTGTCGCTTTGGCAGATATGTTGGCCGCCACCACTCGCGAACACTAAATTCCTTGTCCGTAACGAACGCGTAATGACCAAGCGGGATTTGGTGAATATCGCGGTAGATGGTAGTCGGAGCGGGCACATATTCATATAAGAAATATTTACTGACGGCTGACGGCTGGAGCTGGCGTGATACCCGAGGATGAAGGAGTAGTGATTTTGGTTCCGAAGCAAACAAAAAAACGTGCGGATCATTAAAATAATAGAGGGGTTTCTTGCCAAATGGATCACGCGCGAGAATTAGCGTCTGCTGCTGGCGATTCCACCATGCAAAAGAAAACATCCCCCGCAATAGAGACAAAGCAGCGACACCTTGTCTCGCCAACAAATGGAGGAGGACTTCAGTATCAGAGGTTGAAACTAAAGGAACATCCCTAAGATATCGCTGCTGTAGTTCTCTAAAATTATAAATTTCACCATTAAAAACTATCGTATGCTGCCTATCAGGCGTGGACATCGGTTGTCGGGCGAGCGATGAAAGATCAAGAATGGCCAGCCGGCGGTGGGCCAATCCGAGATTACCATCAACATACAACCCCTGGTCATCCGGACCACGGTGAGCGATCGCTGTTGCCATTGTTGACAATAGTGAAGTGTCAACGCCGTTTGCGCTTTGACGGTCCCACATGCCCACAATGCCGCACATGCTGCAAGGGTAAAGTTTACCCTGCATCTTTGCAAAATAGATCCCTTCGGTGCGAAGATCAGAGAATGGTCAATGATACAAATCTCCCCGCCATCACTACTTACCATTATATCTTGCCCCTACTTATTGTAGGTTTATTTAGTCTCCTAACTTATGCAGTCTTTACGAAAGCTCCTCTTGAACACGAGGAACGCCCTGTCACTGAATTTGATGCCAGCAGCCCACCCCTTGTTCTATCCGTCACCGAAACTACCTCTCACCGCTTCATTGCCCCAGGCGAAAAAATCACCGGCGTTGCTATCTACGCGCAAGCCGCTCCCCCAGGCACGCTAAAACTTACCTTAACCAACGAAGCGAATAGGGATTCAGTAAGTAGTACAATCGCCGCGACCACCGTGCAAGGCAACACTACTAAAATAACTATGCCGGTGTCTGGTCTGCAGACCAAAATTAAAGATCCGATTCTTTTGGAAATCACTCGCTTGCAAGGTCGCCCGCTCCCGCTGGCCACTAACCAGGCTGGTATCCTCACCTTCTCTTTGCGTATCCCTCTGCCCACTAGTTTCGGCGCCCAGCAAGGCGCTCTAGCCGGGATTGTTGTTCTTCTAGCACTACTGGCTACCCAACTTTTCCCACAACTACGCCTAACTATAGTTGTTCTTTTACTATGCCTACTCCCCCTTGTGGCGGTAGGCGGATTTTGGTTCTCCGATGAAGCGTGGGGGGTAGCTGACTGGGACTACCGTTTTTCTCTGCATGAAATCTACCGCCGCACTATACTTGTCTTCCACGAATTTCCTTTTTGGAACCCTTATACCTGCGGCGGTGCTGCCGGTCTTGCCGATCCTGAATTTTCAGTTTTCAGTGGTACGTTTTTTCTGGAATTACTCTTTGGGATACCGCGTGGTACAAAAGCGGCCATCTATGCCGGAATTGTCGTGATGAGCGTTGGCACTTTCACCTTAGCCCGGCACCTGCGGCTTTCCTGGCAAGCAGCTACCCTGGCAGCTATTATCACGACGTACAGTAGCGCGTTTATTCTCAAGATAGTTGAAGGCCATGTCACAATCGTCTACGCGTACATGTGGGTGCCATTGATATTCTGGTCTTGGTTAAATGCTTACGCCACCGCTTCCGCTAAGCCCGCGCGCTATAATCCCTGGAACTTGCTCTGTGGCGTCTTACTTACTCTCACCTTTTTCCAAGGAGGTGTTTACATTCTGTCATACACCCTTGGCGCCCTCCTAATCCTGGTCCTGCTGGTTAAGCACCCACGTCGGGCCGCGCGCGTCACGATCACGTCCGGCCTCTGGTTTGCCGGTCTAAGCAGTATTAAATTACTGCCTGTCATTGCTTGGCTGTACCACTTTCCCGATGATTTTTTTGTTCCCTCCACTCACACCCTTACCTATTTATCAGATATTTTTCTGCGGCGGCACCAACACGGCAGCTTTATTCTGCCGGCGCAACAGAGCGGCTGGCACGAATACGGTGCCTACGTGGGATACGGCGTCCTCGCTCTTGGCTTGATAAGCCTCTCGCAACTCCGTCGCAGCCACCTTGTGCGGCCCTTGTTCATTGCTGTCCTGGCAAGCATCGTCGTCGCTTCCACCGGACCGTGGCTGATAACAGTTTTTGATATCATACCGTTTATCCCTCGCTCAAACATTTCCCGCGTAGCTCTTTTTACCGTTCTGTCGGGCGCGTTGCTGGCCGGCATTGGGCTTGATGTTCTCCGTCGCCGCTTTCCCTCTCGCTCTATGATCCCGCTGATGATCATCAGCTTCATTGCGATTGATCTCTTGAGTCTAAGTTACTCTATTTCCGAACAGGCCTTTATTATCCCGCCCCGCGTGCCTGCAGTTTCCCCGGCTCCAAAGCCGCTTGCTTATACAGAAGCAACTGATACTGTTCGCCGCGCGGGCCATGATCACAATCGTGCTTATGCTTCGACGCTGGCCGGCTATGGTACATTTACCTTTTGTTCGGTACTTGGCCCGCAAGCTAGTGTTGCTACAATACAAAACAATGACATTCCCCCCACGGTCTACCGTAAACATGACAACCAGGCTATGAATATTACCCAGTGGTCACCCAATCAGTTGACTGTCGCGGGGCCCGTCTCCGCCGACAGTACCGTCATTGTTAACATGAACTACGCGCCTGGTTGGCTTGCCAATAAACAGCCTGCCCACAGTGAATCAGGGCGGCTCGCTACCACCGTCAAGCAGAACGAAGATTCGATAGTCTTTACGTACCATCCCCCCCTGCTAAAGACCGGCCTCATCATTTCTCTAGGTACTAGTCTTACCGCCCTGGCTATGCTGCACCACAGGCGCCGCCACAAAGCACTATGACCAAACCTTTCGTACTCTTGAGTGCCAGTGGGATAGCGCTCGCTCTAGGGATAATCAATATCCTGGTAGTAACCGGCCTCAAAGACTTCGCTCTCCAGCAAGGAATTCGTGCCGCCAGCGTGACCCTGCTAGGACTGTTAGTAGTCGGCCTGCTGCCGCGCTGGCGCTATCCGGCAGCCGCCGCGCTCCTAGCGCTTATTATTCCTCTAGCGACCGCCGGCTTCTGGTTTTCCTACGGCCAATGGGGAATTTCGGACTGGGACTACTATTTTTCTCTGCATGAGAATATTCGGCGAAGCATCGTTCAGTATCACGTGTTTCCGCTCTGGAATCCCTATACCTGCGGCGGGACTGCTGGTCTAGCCGACCCAGAGTTTTCTCTTTTTACTCCCACCTTTCTTCTCGAGCTCATTTTTGGCATACCAACCGGCTTCCGCCTGGCAATTTACCTCGCTACCATCACCGGCGGCCTGGGCACGCTGATCTTGGCTCGCGCCATGCGCCTGCCGGCAACAGCTGGGTTTCTCGCCGCCTGTATCTTCTCCTTAAGTAGTGTTAATCTGCTCGAAATTGTCGAGGGGCATCCGAACATTTTTGCCGCCGGTTGGCTCCCCTGGATCTTTTGGAGTTGGCTCAAAGCCTACCAGGCGCCGGCTAAAACTTTCCTCCGCCAAAGTATACTCTGCGGCCTCTTTCTCGCTCTAACCTTCTTCCAGGGCGGGATTTATCTTCTTATGTACACTAGCTTGTCCTTTATAATCTTGCCGTTCCTGGTTAAAAGACCAAGACGCGCTATCCTCACTACCTTATACGCCGGACTATGGGCGGTAGGTTTAGCGGCGATTAAACTGATCCCGGTCATGCTGTGGCTGCGGGAGTTTCAGGATAGTGTCTATGCCAGTTCAACCTACACCCTGCCCAACCTCCACCACATTCTCCTCGGGCGGTATTTACACGGTGCTGAAGTATTACTGAACCAGGGCAGCGGTTGGCACGAATATGGGGCTTACATCGGCTACGGTACGGTAGTTTTGGCCCTCCTGGCGGCTCTGACTGGCTGGAAGTCACGTCTCGTACGCGGGTTAATTGTGGCGACCGTCCTCGCTCTCGTTATTTCCTCAATCGGGCCGTTCCTCAAACCCGTCTTCGACCACGCCAGTTTTCTACCGCGTTCTAATATTTCCCGGATCATTATTCTCGGTGTGCTGGCGCTGGCCCTCCTAGCTGGACACGGATTACATTTTCTGATTTTCCGCCGTCCCCAAAGAAACTTGCTGCTAGCCCCCGTGATCATTGGCCTGATAGCGGTGGAACTAATGACACTGTCATATCAACTCTCTACCCAGGCGTTTGTCCTCCCGCCCGCTGCTATTTCCCCTGACCCCGCTCCCTCCCCGATTGCTTTTACTGCTCACCGATACGAAGTTCGCCACAACGGTTCTGATTACACACGCGCCTACGCGGCTACGTTAGCCGGCTACGGGACGCTCTCATATTGTTCGGTCTTATCACCACCCATCGCTGTCCGGACTATCCACGATGAAGAAGACAAGGAAATAGTCTCGTTGCAGAAAGCTGCCACCTACACACTGGATCATTGGTCGCCTAATGAAGTCCACGTGAGGGTGACTACCCCCGTGGCGAGTGATGTCATCATTAACACTAACTATGCCCGTGGTTGGCAGGTGAATAATCAACCTGCTCAAGAAATCGTCGGTCGGCCGGCAACCAGGGTCGCGCCCGGTACCCACCGCCTCATTTTTCATTACTCGCCGCCGGGATTGCTCCTCGGTATATTGCTGTCGAGCCTGACGATCATAGCCGCTGCTTACTTCCTAGGGCGATCTCGGCTACCCTACCGTTTCTTTGCTTCTGCCCATGACAAAGTATAGCTTATTGGCAGGAAGCGTTGGCCTGGGATTGTTCGCGTTGCTCTGGCTGCTGTCCGTCAATCAACAAAACATCGTGACGCGCGGCATTGACGCTTACGAATACCACCGCCCTATCTTTGGCGGCCTCACCCAAGCGCAGGAAATAGTAATTACCCGTGAGCTGCGAGGGGTTGGTGCTATTCTCGTTAATCTGCGGCGCGCTGACAATATCCCTGATGTCCACGTGTCTATTACTGACATTCATACCCATCAGGAGTTAGCGACCGCTATAATCCCCAGCGCCAGTATTCAAGATGACCAGTTTACTACAGTCTCTCTGCCATCTCCCCTGGTTCTTGCCCAGCAAAATGTCCGTTTAACCTTTGCCGCCCGGGCCGCCACGAGCGCTAATCCCGTGGGCATTCGCTTCCATCCCGATGATCCCTATCCTGCGGGTTCTCGAATAGAGAAGGAGATGTCCCAGCGTGGCGATCTGGCGCTTCTCCTTCTCGAACGTGTGCCGCTCTGGCGGTATATCGGCACAACAATTTCTAACCACCGCGAGCTTGCGACTATGCTGGCTGGCGCCACGTTGGTCGCTAGCCTTATTACAGCTCTAGCAAGCCGCTGGGGTTGGCGACGTCAACCCCAGCGGCAGCGCTTGATTGAGCTTGCCTGCCTCGGACTCTTAGCTCTCACTGGTACTATAGTTCGCTTCTTCCTCATTCCCCAATTCCATGGTGTCAGCGGTGGCGATCCTTATAATTACTTATTCATCGCCCAAAAATTAGCTGATCTTGCCAATCCTTTTGAAGGCGTCAAACGACTGCCTGGTTACCCGCTGCTCTTGCTCCCTACGTTAGTCAGCAGCATTGATACCCAGTGGTGGATGCGTGCCTTAAGCGCGCTAGCTGCTGGCGGAAGTATTTTCTTGACCGGGCTACTTGCCCGCCGACTTCATTTCCCCTGGAGTGTCCAGGTTATAGCCGCTGTGCTACTAATATTCCAAAAAGATTTCCTGTGGACATCGTTGCGTCCTGAACCCTACACCCTGTACACATTTTTATTGTTACTAGCTCTTGTTTTATTTTTTAATTTACACCACCGCGCGGCCCAGCTAGCGTTTGGCATAACCTTGGGCTACGCGGCCATGACTCGCCAAGAGGGTTTTGTGGCCGCCGCAATTTTAGGTATCTTCGCCTTAATCTTCTGGCGGCAAATATTTCGTCAAGAGGCTCCGACGGGTACCACCCCCTGGTCGCGCCTGCTACCTCGTCGCCATGAATTTACATTGCTCCTGCGACAACTGTCCTGGTCATTCCTGCCCGCTCTCGTGGTTGTCTCACCGTTTTTCATTCATAACACTTTAGCCTTCGGTAATCCTTTCTACACCCCCTATTTCGAAGGTGAGCGGCTACAAATTGTTGACTCATGGCCAGCCTTCCAAGACAGCCTGGGCGCTACCTGGGGAATATTAAGCTCGCTGTGGCGTCCCTCTTGGGACCAGCTACACCGTATCCCCCTTAACGATCCCTTATTCATCACCGGTTTTATTCTTACCCTCCTATGGTGGGGCGTACAGCAGGTACCAATCCGCACCAAGCACAATTTTCTTACTCCGCTTGTCAGCGGCCTCTGGTTAGTACTATTGTTTGCCACTCTCTGGGTGGCCATCGTGCATCGGAGCATTTTTAATCACTTCATTACAACCATAACTGGCGGTATGTTACTTGCCAGTGTTATTCCCTTTATCTATGCTGGCCGATGGCGAGCAGTAATAGTGCTAACTGTCGGCTTTGCACAACTACTCGTTGCGCTCTGGTTTCATCCTTTTGCTAAACATTACCAACAAATCTATCCCTTAACTGTTCTCCTCTTGGCTACTGCCATAGTAGCGCCGCGGCCAAAGCAAGTGTCACTAGCATCAAGTGCAGTTAGTTTAACCAGTAGAGACATAAGAGAAACACTGCTCGCCGCTACAAGCCGTATCAGCGCCTTAACGCCGCTCGTGCTCGTGATAGTCTTGCTCTTGGCTAGTCTCAAGCCAGAAATTGATGAATACAACCAGGCGACGGCGCTTGATTGGGTCGTATACCGGGCAGTGCGCCTCGCCGAGCAGCACCCTACTCCCACCGGTTTTGATCAAGCTTATTTACCAGCGCAGTTCACCTTTGGCAATCACGCTTTCTACTTCTCCAGTGAAGATGAGCATACGATAGCGCAGGAGCAACAGTGGTTAGAGCAACACAGTATTCGCACGCTCGTAGTAACCAACCACACTAAAGCCTTTAGAGAACTTGGCGCAAGTTGGCAACTTATCAAAAGCTTTCGGTCAGAAGGCAAAGATGAGTTTATGTTTGAGAGCCGAGTATACGTGCGCCCGGCGCCATGATAGGATAGGAGCAACATTTTTAACAGTCACTAAAACTTATGGATTACTGGCACGATATTACTGCGGGCAGCAATGTCCCTGACACTATCAATGTGGTGGTGGAAATCCCCAAGGGATCGCAAAATAAGTACGAATATGATAAAGACAACAAGATTTTTAAGCTTGACCGCGTCCTCTTCTCACCCATTCACTACCCCGGCGATTATGGCCTAATCCCCCAAACGTTAGGGCTCGATAATGATCCGCTGGATGCTTTAGTCCTGGTAAATTACCCCACCTATCCGGGAACATTGATTGAGGCCCGCCCCATCGGTGTGCTCAAAATGCAAGATAACGGTGAAGAAGACGATAAAATTCTCTGCGTGCCTCTCCATGACATCCGCCTAACTGACCTGGATGATATGGATAGCATCCACAAAGCTGTTCGGGAAGAGATTGCTCATTTCTTTGAAGTTTATAAACAGCTGGAAGGGAAACGTATTATCCTGGGTGGCTGGCAACCGGCGGCTGAAGCCAAAAAGATTATCACCGCGGCGGCCGCGCGTTACCAGGAGAAATTCTTACAATCCTCAAACTAGGGAGTATCAGTCGCCGGGCTCTCTATCTTCTATCTACAGCTTCATTTTTTTAAAAATCCGTTCGGGAATCGCCGTAATGACGAGCATGATCCCCCACCAAAACCATGGCACATAGACCACCTCTCGCCGACTCCCAATTGCCCGATGAATTGCTTTCCCGACCACGTGAGGCTTAACCCATAACAATCCCTTCTTAAATTCCGCCGTCATGGGGCTGTCGACAAAGCCTGGTTTAATAGTAAGCACATGGACATTGGCTTTCGCTAAACGATTGCGCAAGCCCTGAAGAAATATAGTGAGCGCTCCTTTAGCCGTGCCATACACATAGTTACTTTGTCGCCCACGATCACCGGCCACCGAAGAAATCACCGCGATTGTCCCTGTTCGGGCTGGCTCAAAATGATTAGCAACCAGCGTGAGCAAGGAGACAACACTTAAAAAATTAGTGGCCAGTTCCCTTTCTGTTACCTCCCAGCTAGCTTCTGCCATCTTTTGCTTGGGCAACGTCCCATGAGCAATAAGGACAGTATCTATTCCCCCTAGTTGCTGCTCTGCCTGGCGAATGAGTTCTTTGTGTTCCTCAAAATTATTAAGATCAGCGGTAGCCGTAGCAACATACTGGGCGCCCCGCACACGTAAATCATTAGCCACTGCCTGCAATCGGTCTGCCGTCCGGTCGACTAGAAAAAAGGCGGCCCCTTCCGCGGCAAAGAGGCGAGCGGCCGCTGAAGCGATTGCAGAGGCGGCTCCAGTAATCAATATTCTGCGCATGTCTTTAAAACTACCGTAATCGTGACCGTCTACTCAAGCGGCCTTACCCGCCGCCACCAAGAGGAAGAAAAATTGGGGTCGACATGCCGACTAAATTCCTGCCACCGCGGATAGTACGTGCAAAAGCTTTTGGTTGACATGCGCGCATCTTTAGCCGGGTAGACCGCCCCACTGGCATTCCCTACTAACTGATCAAATTTTTCCAGAAGCTTAAGAGTTCGTATCCCCCGGAAGGGAAAATCAAGCGCCAGCACAATCCCCGGTCGCGGAAAAGATAGTAACCCCGGAGAATTACTCTCGCCAAACGTCTTGAGCGAGGCTAAATATGAACTTAAGCCCTTGGCAGCCATTACTTGCAGCATAGTTTGCATAACCGCGGTGGCCGCCTCATGGGGCACCACACACTGGTACTGCAAAAAGCCGCGTTTGCCATATAACCGATTCCAATGCTGCAAGCTATCGAGAGGGAAAAAATAGGGCTGGTAGTGCGCTAAGTATTTCTTTTTGCGTCCTTGACGCTGTTGATAGAGCCAGTTAAACACCTTGAGGCTGTAGTCGTTGAGGAGCCAGTTTGGCATGATGAGGGGAATACTTATTGCCCTCCCCCGCGCCGCGTGCTTAGCCACTTTGTGCTGGCTGTGGTTTCCTAGCATTAGGACTCCCCGGCTCCGTACATGTCTGCGCCAAACCACTCCATCAAACTGCCCGATTAGATATTCATGACTATCCTGATACTCACCTATTAAAGAGAAAAATTCCTCTAGGTTACTAAAAGGAATAGTAGTGACTTCGAGGTAGGGAGTTGGCAAGGGCTTAAGTTGTATCGCCGCCCACGTGATCAAGCCGGTCAGGCCTAGACCCCCAATTGTCGCCGCAAAGAGAGGCGCATTACTGGTAGGGGCGCAGAGATAGCGTTGGCCATCAGAGCGTAGCAATTCAAAGCGGAGAACATGGCCCCCAAAACTACCAGCCCGCCGATGGTTTTTACCATGGATATCATTAGCAATCGCGCCCCCGAGCGTCACAAATTGCGTGCCCGGTACGACGGGCAAAAACCAGCCGCGGGGCACGAAAGTATCAAGGATATCTTTCAATGTCACTCCCGCTTCCCCACACAACACGCCAGTGGCCTCGTCAAAAGATATAAAGCGGTCAAGCGATGAAGTATCAAGAAGGTAACCGTTTTCATTTAAGCAACTGTCTCCCTGACTCCTTCCGAGACCATAAGGCAGGAGGCTTCCCTGCAGCAGGGGGCGCAAATCATTCGGTCGCCAATGTAAGACCCGAGCTTTCTGGTGAGTAGCCACCGGGTATCGGCCCCAGGATTCATGCCGCGCCATAGTAATAACTTGCTCCTAAAACAACCAGCATGGCACAAGCCGCCACGAGGTAACTGACAGTATCGCGCATAGCAAAGATCAAGGGATCATCTTCCAGTACTCCGCGGTGGGCTAAAAACCATATACGACTAATCCAATAAAGCTGTAGCGGCACTAAAAGCCATAACAAAATCGGCGTTTGGTAGAGAGAATAGATTTCCTCGCTGCTGATATAGAGGGCTAAAATAACAGCCGCCAAGTAGCCGCTGGCGATGCCGATTTGTGCCAGAGGGATACTGTCGCTTACAGTATATCCCCGGCCATGAGCATTGCTGGCTGTCGCCTCGAGGTGCTTGAGTTCGCTAAATCGCTTCACAACTGCCAGGCTCAAAAACAAGAACATACCAAAAGCTGTCAGCCATGATGAAACCAGCACGAGGGTGGCCGCCGCACCCGCGTACAAGCGGATCGTGTAGAGCACAGCGAGCAGAAAGACATCGACTAAAATAATCTGTTTCAGTAAAAAAGAATACAATAACGTCAACCCGAGATAGAGTGTCAGCAACCAGACAAACGATGCGGGCAACAAGGTGCTCACACCAAAACTGGCAAGTAGCAAGAGAGGCACAGCGAAAAATCCTATACTTAAAGACAAGGTCCCCGCGGCAAAGGGGCGGTATCGCTTGCGGTGGTGCCGGCGATCCGCCTCTAAATCCAGGAGATCATTGAGAATGTAGACACTCGACGAAGCCAGACAAAAAGCGAGAAAGGCCAAGAGTGCATTATAGACTAGCGTAAGCTCTGTTACTTTGTGCGCCGCCATCAGCGGTACAAAAATAAGGATATTCTTTGGCCACTGGTGCCATCGCAGTGCCTGCAGCCATCTAGTCACACGCTTGCTTCTGTTCCCAAAGATTGAGGTCACATAGGTGGCCTGCCGGGCTCTGGTAATAAGCCAGGGATTACTGCTCACCACAATTCCCTCACCTGCCTTCGCCCAAACTGCTAAATCAGATGGGGCATTACCTGCGTAGGCAAATTTCCGCTCGCCAAATTTTTTGACCAAGGCTTGAGCTTTATGGCTTCCTTTAAAATTCAGGGTGGCTGATGAGGCAACCACCCCCGTAAAGATCCCGAGGTGTCGCGCCACTTGCTGGGCAACCACGACCGAAGACGCCGTGGTCAGAAAAAGTGGCCGCCGGGTGGCGTGTTGTTGCCGCAAGTATGTCAATAAATCTGTGTTATAGGGCAAATGCTTAACCGACAACGCTACCCGTGTCGCCACCTGGTGTTTACAGTAGGCCCGACCCTTACAAAGCCACCATCCAAGGGCACCGAGGTAAAGCGGATTGCGTTTAAGCAAGGCAACAACTAGCTCAATAAAAGTATCAGTCCGGACTAGTGTACCATCCATATCAACACACAATGGCAGGCCAGCAGCAAAAGAATACTTGGGCTTCATGTAGGATATAGTTACTCGACCGATCACTATACTCTTAGGGGCTATAGGACCGTCAATCCTCGCTCGGTGGCAGACGATAAGCAATATCTCCGGACTGGCTAAATTGCTCCATTCGCTCGCCGGTTCTAAGCTCTCGCCGTCGCCAGAACATGTCGCCGGGTAATGTGTCAGTCGTCATAAATTTTACCGTTATTGCATCTCCCGCAATTGAGTCAGGGCTACTCAACGCCACATAGTAGGTTTTATTGTCGTTATCAGTAAGCGGCGCAAAGGCAAAGCGGTGCCAGTTACTATCGGCAATCTCGCGCGCATTGACACGCACTGTCCGCAGATCCTCCGTCGCGTTAACGTCCTCACGAATATGTAAAATAACATCATGGGTATTGCGTCGGCTACTAAAAGTAGCCAGCCCGATCTCAATGCTATTCCAGTTCTTCGGCACTTGCGGCAGGCTCTGACCTACCTCATGACCCTTCACTAGTTCTCCCGTGTGACGCGTAAAATAAGCCAAACCCACTTGATTGTAAATCCAGACGTATGGCTTGCCACCGATATAGACGACATGTTCCGGTTCCCGGTCGCGCAGTTCTTCCAGGACCGAGGTGGCAATATCATCTTGTTCTCGCCCGCCCATGTTGCGGTACACCACCACAAAACCGACGCGTTCATCATGACGAGAGCTTAAGCTTAACGTCGTGCCCTTAAAGAAGGTTCTCATTACTCCTGGATACCAGCTGGCAATATAAAGATTAGCATCAATTAAAGGATGATTATTTAACCAGTGGGCCGCTTGATCTAAACCTTCTCCCCATCCCTCTTGGCTACGATGACGAACATTAAAGATCTGATTTTCGTACGCAATCGCGTATGGTCGCCAGAGGAGGGGTTGTAACACTACGGCCATCACGACCACGCTGGCCACGACTGGTACCAGAAGTTTAGGCCCGTGCCGCTCCCCGCGGGGCGCGAGTCGAGACCACGCTATCGCCAGGACCGCCCCGGCTATCACCGGCAGTACCACTAAAGTTGGCAGGGCGTAGCGATCACCCTTTTTAGCCACAAAGGTGATCAGCGCTAAGAAACCAAGAGCGTAGAGCAGTAAAATAACAATGGGGCTTTTAGTAATCATTTGGAGATTAACAAGCCTCTGCCGTGGCGATACCACCGCTAGTAGCAGCGCGATTGGTAAGCCTAGGCTTACCAAGAGACTAAGGGGCATTGCTCGGGCAGCCACTGTTCTTAAGTAAAATGTCTGGGGGTTAATAGGATCAGTTGAGGCAGCCAGCGCAATGTGTTCATCAGTTGCAATCGCGATCGCATCGTCTTTATAAGATGTCGTCAACCCTTCGGTATAATTTTCATTCTGGAGCTTTGTCGGCGACCAGAAGGCCGGGCAGAGCACTAAAAATGTAACCACTGCCACCAGCAGCCAAACTACAAGCGCCGTGGCGATCTGGGGCAATCTTTTTCGGGAATTAAAACCTTGCCAGAGCACTAGTAAGCTGCCAAATGCTACCAACCAGAGCGCGGGCAAAAGCTTGGTAGCTAGAGCAAAACCTAGCATTATTCCTGATAACAGTAATCCCCAGTGTCGGCCGCCCGCATCTTTAAGGTAGGCCAGCAACGCCACCGTCGCCCCAAGCAGCGAGAGAGCCAGCAGCGCATCAAGATGGATAATTTGGCTTAAGCCTACAGTATAGGGATCAGCAGCCAAAAAAAGGCCTCCGAGCCAACCGGGCTTCAGTCCCAAGAGCCACGTCAACCAATATGTGATGAAGCCAACCAGCAAGGCCGTCATCAAGGTCACTGGCAGCTTTGCTACTTCATAAAAATCTTTTACCCGGCTGTCGTCGAGATGAACATCTACTCCCTGCCACTTTGCCTGGGCCGTAATCCCGCCACCAGCCAACCACATGAGTGTGGTCCCAGGATGAGTCGTCATAAAGGTATTACTGAAATCGCCCTGCAGCACCTCGTGCCAATACCATGAGCTGCGTAAGACCCACCGGTCTTCATCAGCTGTCATTATATCCCCAAGCCCCCACAAACGCACCACCGCAGCGACTAGTAAAACACTTATAACTATGAACACACGAGGGAAACGAGCGCCAATACGCCACGATAAATTAGACATGAGGACTAGGGACTATTCTTCCGTCGGTAAAAGGTCAAGGTATTTGAACCATTTTCAATTCCCTTGACTGACTCAAAATCACGCTCCAAACCGGCCTCAATTTCCGAGTACTCCATCAGGAATGAGAAGCTGGTCTGACTATCAAGCAAGAACCACTGCGTGTGGCGATACGCCTCAAGCATGGTTTCCACTGGTGGTAGAAAAGTATTAAGGCGCTCCGGATCTTTTCGGGTAAATTCGTAGGCGTACCAACGCGGGTGAGAAATATCAAGCGCCGTGTGGTGACCAGAAAGATAGGCAACCAGTGACGAGCCCGTGAAAATTGGTTGATCAAGAGGAATATTATCACGTGCCCACACGCCCGCTTCATAGGCTGCTCGTTGTGTAAAAGTACCCGTGTGCTCATAGAGAAAAGTAATGTAATTCGATAAAAACATGCTCCACAGCAAGACCAGGGCCGTGACACTCGATATGATCTTAGTAACAAATACTGTCCAGGGATAGCCGTTTTCCAACTGCGAGAGAGTACTCATGATCCGCTGCCACATCAGAAGAGCTCCGGCACCCGCAACGATTGCCAGTGGGGGCAAAAACTCATTCAAATAGTTAGCGTGAAATTTAATCCAGTTACTGTAGAAAAATATCAAACCGCCGAGCCATACCGGCAGCAACAGGATAACGCTCACCGACACCGGGCTGTTCGCAGACACACTCAAAAACGGCGGTGTGGTCACCTTCTTCAAGCTACCAATAATATTAGGCAAGGCGTGGTGCAAAGGTTGCGTGCTGCGTTTAATAGTACTTTTCTCCTCGAAAACAAACTGTTCTGACTGCGGCCGGGGCCAGCAAGCAACCAGCACCAACATTCCCCCCATCAAGTACCACAGAAGTGTCATACCATAGAACATAAAGGCACTGCCTTCATATTCAAAAAAGAATTGCCAACACCACCAAAAGGCAGCCAAGGGGAAAATCCAGACTATTTTCGGGACAACATGCTCAAGCAATGCCCGGGTAAAAGGCGAGGGCCGTTCTCGCAGTGCCCGGCGCACCAAGTTTCGGGAAAACGTTTCGAGCAACAAACCCCAGCCCAATAAGGAGAGAAAAATAAGCGGTAAGGATTCACGGAAGAAAGGTGTCATTCCCCGGAGCGAGTAACTACGAGTTTTCTCGGCTTCACTCGGATCGAGGCTAATAGTTCCGTCAGTCGCTGAATTTACTCCCAACGCCTCCCACAAACCTTCTAGACCATAGACTTGGTAAGCCGACCACAAGAAGGCTCCCACGACTAACATGAAGCCAATGCCAACCAAGAAACAGTAGTGCAGCCGCTGGCGCCAAGAAACACCATGGACCGCAATAAAAAGCAAGGGCAAAACGCCCAGCGCCAGAATACTCTTACGGGATATCACGCCTAAACCAAGCAGCATGCCGGCACCAATAAGCTTGAGGTTAGAGGGCCCATGAGCAGACAAGGAGGGAGAAGCAGAGAATGCCGGCTGACGGACTGCCTGCCACAATACCGCTAACCCCATAATGCCAAAAAAGAGAGCCAGTGGTTGAGTGTGGGCATAGACATTGGCGAGCACGGCAGCGCCAAATAACGACCACACCGCCGCCGCCATAATGCCTGTCAAGCGATTTTTAAGTTGGCACCCCAGACTATAGATAGGAAAAATTGTTAAAGCCCCGATGACAATCGAAGACAGTCGGCCAGCGATAATGGTGTCTCCCAGTAAAAATTGCCAGAGCGCCATCCAGGCAATTACCAAAGGCGCTTTAACATAGCCATCCCCTCCGGCCAGTATTCCTTGGCGTAAACTGCGCGCGTCATAGAGGTAGTTGCCCTCATCTTCAGTCACTGGTAGTTCACGCGCATAGAGTATCCGCAAACCGACTGCGACAACAAACAAAAATATGAGCAGGAATATGACCGCTCGCCGTGAAAGGGCCGCCGGCGTGCCTTCAGATTCACTCCGCCGGCTCATGGCAATCAACAGGAGTAAAAACAATAACCCAGGCACCATAGTTTTGCCTACAATCTCGTAATGGCTGCGCTGATCATCCCAGTTCACAATAAAGGAGTAGACTGCCTGGCGGGCGGCGTTGATAACTGCTACCCGCAAGGGCACTGTGTGGTAGCTCGCAAAGCCCAGATCCTGGGTAGGTTTGCCAGAAGGAGCAAGATTTTGTGGCGCCGTAACATCCCTGCCCCGCCCGCGGACAATAAAGGCGGTCCCCAAATGATAGGGATTGCGACTATCTACATCAACTGTTACAGCATTCCCCGGTACACTACTAGGTGAAACAACAAAGAAGAAGAAATTCTTACCTTCACTATCCGCAATCGGTTCAAATTCAAAGCGATAAAATTGATTGTCACCTAAAAGATGAGGCGCAATCGCCACGCGTCGTAAATCTTCACGCGCTTCGAGAGACTCACGGAGATGAAAATGGATCGGTTGCGTATTGGCGCGATTGGAATAGGTCGCAAACATTACCGCCACACCTGACAGATAATTGTGTTCGGATTTGAATGTCTGCCCGATTAAAACATCTCCGGTAAGTTCGCCTGCATTCGTAGTATAGCTCGCTTGCTGAACCGTCCGCTCGCGAACGACTATGAACTGTGCTGCCAAGGTAAAGATCGCTAGAAGGCAGACGGCAGCCAGCGCCATGATTTTTGTTGCCGGTGTCATACAGTCAAATTAAGAGAGTCGTACTTTAATCATACACGAAAGAAAAGTTACCGGCGTAGATATACCCTTATATCGAGCACAGCAGCCGTCGGTACCTACCAATAATGCTGGTGGTGCTGCCGGTAGTACGCCACCATTTCCTTAATTCCTGCCTGGAGCGAAACTCTTGGTTGCCAGCCCGTCAACTCAAAAATCTTTGTGGTGTCAGCAATATAGTTACCGGTCTCATTTTTTTCATAATGCTCGGGCCAAGGCACATGTTTCGCCTGCCCACTCCCCACGGCCCGTAAGACTGCCTCCACCATATCCACAAACCGTACGCGCTCGTGTGTGCCGATGTTATACACCTCCCCCGCCCCGCCCCGCACCGTCAAGCGCAAAAAAGCTTCCACAATATCATCAATATACAAATAGTCCCGTTCCTGCTCGCCCTCACCAAAGATGGTAATACTATTACCGGTCATTGCCTCTCGCACAAACCAGCCAACGATGGAGTACTTACTATGCTTCATTTGTTGTCGTGGTCCATACGGATTAGGAATACGCACCGCAGTGGTATGAATGCCAAAAGTATCAGCAAAATAGCGGCCATACTTCTCACCGAGCAGTTTGTGAATACCGTACAACGACAGCGGCTCCGTTGGATGGTCTTCCCGGACAGGAATATGCAAAATCTTGCCATAGACCATGCGTGAGGAAGAAAATAAAACTCGGGCCTGGGGCGCTTCGGTGCGGACTGCCTCTAAAACATTGAGGTGCCCCCTTCCGTTAATATCTAGATCGAGAAAAGGCTGGTCTTTAGAATCAATATAACTAACTTGCGCCGCTAAATGGTAGATAACGTCTTGTCCCTTGGCAGTCTTCTTGACAAGCGCCTCGTCGCGAATATCTCCCTCGATAATCGTGACTCGATGAGCGATCTCCTCCACATTAAACTGATTACCACCATAGAGTGGCAAGAGCGCATCAAGTAACGTAACTTGGGCGCCCAAGTCTACAAGCGCGTGAGCTAAATTACTGCCGATAAAACCAAGACCACCGGTAATAAGAACCTTTTTACCAACAAACACTGCCCGGATATCCTCCGGTAATTGAGTCACCTTAAAACTCATACTGGTACCTGCGTTGCATATAATGATAAATATTTATCCATAATGTGCCGCCAATCATAGGCCAAAGCTAAGGCACGGCTCCGCTGCCCCATTCGCTCGCGCAACTGCCGATCATTAATCAATATCGCCAGTCGTTGCGCAATTAATTCGATATCATCGCCCGTTATGAGATAGCCATTATCTCCCTCACGCACAATTTCATTATTACCTCCCACATCCGAAGCAATGATCGGCAAGCCACAACCCATCGCTTCTAAGATTACTGAAGGCATCCCTTCAGAGAGTGAGGTCAAAACAAAAATATCGGCATACTGGTACGACTTTTCCAGTTTATCGTACGGTACAGTGCCAACATAATGAATCAAATCGCTTACATGGAGCTCTTCCGCTAATGCGTCTAAATCAGGCCGCGCGGCCCCACTGCCAACTACTTCTACTTCAAACGGCTCTTGCGTCAACGCGCGGACACGGGGGAGAGCCCTGATGATCCGCTGGAATCCCTTGCGGGGAATCAGACGGCCAATAAACAAAATTTTAACTTTAGAGTTAGTCGGTCGCACTGTAGGCTTGAAGCGCTCGGTCTCTACGCCGTTGGGAATAACAATAAATTCAGACGAGAGATCAGCGGCTTTTCCTAGTTTGGCGAGTTCGTGGGAACAGACTGTTCGAAAACTTGCGCCCCGCCAAATCGCCCGCAAGAGCGGTGTTAGGAGGGGGTAAATGTTTTTATAGCGCGACGGGTTAGCCCCCGGAATGTCAGAACCACCAAAGTATACGCTGTAGGGAATACGCCACAGACGGTGAATAATCCACGCCACCCAGCCGGCCGGGACTGCAAAGTAGGCTTGGATAAAATCAACCTGCTCCCGCCGTGTATACCAGGCGGTATACCATAGAGCAGAAATACCAAAGATCACTAACTCCCATTGCGAACAAAAATCCTTGTAGCGACGAATCGCGGGGATGCGCAGGACAAGGGCACCATCAATGACTTCCCGATGCGGTAAATCGCGCCAGCGGGAAGTAATGAGAGTTACCTTATGTCCGGCCGCAGTGAGGTGGCCAATGGCATACTTTGTCACCGTTGAGCCCCCTCCTCCGATGGGGGGAAACTCATTATTAATCAGGAGAAGGTTCATCCCTTTGTTTTTATTTAACTACACCCTCCTAGGTTCACCCGGGATGGCAAAGCCATGAGTTGACTTAATGGAGTAGGCTTTTTTCTGGGTGTAGTACGTTTTGGCAACGACATCAGCCAATACGCCTGTTAGAAGAAATTGAAAACCCAAAAGCACGAGTAGCACCGCCAGCAAGGGAGTCGAGCGACCGGCTAAACCAATAATTCTGAATAACCAGAGGGTCCCTAATGTCCCCCCTAGAATAAAGCCGGTAGCAATAAAGGTAGCGCCAATCGCCCCAAAGAAATGCATGGGACGAGCCGAATACTGGATCCAGAATTTTACCACGAATAAATCCAGAAAGCCTTTAATCTTTTTTCGAATATTGTAATTGGTATGGCCGAACTTACGGGAATGGTGCTGCACGACGATTTCCCCCACCCGAAAACCCTTCCAGGAAAGCAGGGCCGTTATGTAACGGTGCATTTCACCGTAGAGCTCTAAATCCTGCAGGGCTTCTTTCTTATAAATTTTGAGGCTGCAGCCATGGTCATGAATTTTTTCTCCAGTAACCCAACGATGGATCAAGTTACCAACAATACTCAAGGTGGTCAGTAAACCACTGTCTTCGCGGTTTTTTCGCCAGCCTGATATGACATCTAAATCCTGGTCTCGCAAACTCTGTAGCATTTTGGGAATATCGCGCGGGTCATTCTGTAAATCTGCATCGAGCACAATCACGTAATCGCCTTGCGCGTAATCAAAACCAGCTGACCAACCTGCGGTCTGACCAAAACTGCGTCTGAATTCAATAAGTTTCACCCGCTCATCACGGCTATGTAATTCCTTAATTACCCGATTGGTAGCATCGGTACTGCCGTCATCAATAAAGATAAGTTCCCACGGCTCGCCGAGTATCTCAAGCACTGGTTTAAGCGCGTTGTAAAGGGGCTTAATTGATTTCTCTTCATTATGGGCTGGCACCACCACAGAATATTTCATATTAAGACTCATTATGGATGAGGCGACGCTATTTAGGAAGGATTAGCTGTACCACACAATTATAAATAATGCAAAGGTAGCAGTATCACTAAACTGCTACCGCCCGCGGTCATAAAAAAGCCTATGCAAGCTAGGCTCACACAGGCAGTCCTTCAGGAAACTCAAGCAGTCACTCCCTTTCCCCTTGTGGTGGCATACGCCTGCTCCGTGCTTGGAGAATCTCCTGGATTGATAAAGTGGTCGGAGTATAATCGAGTAGTGTTGATGTTTTTTCTCTCGACCGAATGGTATCCGACTCCTCGCGAAAACCAAAGATCCTACTCAGCCAACGTGTCAGCAGCCAAAAAATCCAGAAGGAGGCTAACCATGCAACCACCGGCTGTCGGGGTGTTCCGTTAAGATGTAGCCCAATGTTCAGAAACCCAATTGCGCCCAACAGGAAATGCCACCACCGTAGCGGCGACGGTAACTCTGGCTCTTGCACTCCTCGCCACTGACTTCTGCCTGATAAGCCCGGTACATGCTTGATCTCGCCATGGTAGTGGAAATGACCATTATTAAAGCTGACCATCACGTAGCCTCCTTAAGAAAGGGATAGAGCAAAATTGCCAAAGAACATCAATCTTCGACTCACCCTGGCCTGAGGGCTCGTTAGTTTTTCCCAGGTTGAGCTTTACTCGCCGCCAAATTTTGCGCCTTAAGGTACATAGTAAAGCTTTCTCCGGCATCTGCCCACCAGCCCTCTAAAATTGCGTGTTGTAGCTTGCCGGCCTGCAAATAGGCATTATTGACATCAGTTACTTCAAGCTCACCGCGAGCCGAGGGTTGTAAATTTTTGATAATGTCAAAAACGTCGTGGTCATAAAGGTACAAGCCAATCACCGCTAAGCGAGAGGGTTCTTGCCCAGGCTGTGGCTTCTCGATAATGCGCCCGACTTTGTCACCCTGCATTTCGGCAATACCATACCATTCAGGGTGATCTACTTCCGTTAAAAATATTTTGGCGCCTACCGGATTATCAGCAAAAGCTTGGACCGGCTCCTTTACCGTCCGCTCTAAAATATTATCCCCAAGGAGGACTGCTACCGGCCCTTCATCAACAAAGTCTTCGGCTAATCCCATGGCCTGGGCAATACCACCCGCTTCTTCTTGAACTTCATACGTGAGCTTAACCTCATGTTTTTTGCCCGAGCCAAGCAGATTGAGAAAATGACCAGCATGATTCGGTCCCGAAATGATCAAAATATCAGTTATGCCCGCTTCACGCATAGTCTCAATCGACCAGAAAATCATCGGCCGATCATAAACTGGCAATAAATGCTTATTGGTGACGTCTGTCAGTGGACGAAGCCGGGAGCCTGTTCCTCCGGCTAAAATAACTCCCTTCATAAGATAATATTGCGGTTAAATCCCTCCTCATGCATATCGCTTTTTTAATGTAAATGCAACTTAGAGTACTACTATTCCCCCAAGTGTTTATCCCTCTCAAGATAGTTACCGACATAGTCCGCAACTGCCTCCTCGAGTGGCATAAAAGGAGTCGTAAAACCCGCCGCCTTAAGGGCCGTAATATCCGCCTGGGTAAAATACTGGTAACCCGCCTTAAGATCCTCCGGCATCTCAACGTAAGTAATCGCCGGCGGTTTATGGAGAGTGGCAAAGAGTGCGCCGGCTACCTCATTCCAGGAACGCGCGTTGCCCGTACCGACATTATACATCCCAGTGACGGCCACGTTGTCAAGAAAAAAGAGGGTCGCGGCGACAGCGTCTTTAATGTATAAAAAGTCGCGCTGCTGGCCGCCATCTGGGTAATCTGACCGATACGACCTAAACAATTCCATTACTCCTTTTTCCTTCACCAGATCATATTGCTTAGCAATCACGCTGCGCATATGTTTTTTATGCTGTTCATTGGGCCCAAAGACATTAAAATACCGCAAACCCACTATCTGTTCGAGGTAGCCGGCATCACGGGCCCAGATATCAACAAGCAATTTTGACTGGCCATAGAGCGTCGTGGTCTTAAGCTTATCAAAAAGACTAGTCGCGTCGCTAAAACCCTGCTCGCCGCGACCATACGTTTGGCCGCTTGAGGCATAAATACATCGCACCGCGTGCTCGACACACCAGCGGATCACATCTTGCGTATATTCTACATTGAAAGTTTGCAATTTCTGCCAATCTGTTTCCGTCGTCGAGCTAATGGCTCCCATATGCAGAATCGCCTGAATCTGGCGCGCAGTAAATGCTCCTTTGCGTAAACGCTGATGAAAATCCTCAATGCTCAAGAGTTCCTTATACGTGCCCGAGCTGATATTACGCTCTTTGCGATTATCATCAATATTGTCGACCAGGAGAATGTTTTTTTCTCCTCGTTGGTTAAGCGCCCATAGTAATGCACTACCAATAAATCCAGCCGCGCCGGTAATGATGATCATGACGCCTTAATTTTATTAACTAAAGCCGAGGTTGAAAGAGCTGGCCGCCGGGATACAACGTAACCTGCCGTGCCCACTGCCTGCATCGTGGGCCACTCCACCCACTGCTGGGGTTGCCCATATTCTTCCCCATTCACGTGGAGTGTTGGCTTAATTGTCTGTAGTAACGTACGGGGCACCTCGTCATAGGCAGCATCAATAATCACCACGTAGTCAACACACGCCAGCGCTGCCACGAGAGCAGCTCGTTCTTGCTCCGCAATGAAGGGCCGGCTTTGGCCTTTTTTTTCCCGGACAGAGCGATCAGAGTTCAAACCCACAAAGAGAATATCGCCTTGACTCTTGGCTTCACCTAAAAAACTTAAGTGGCCGGCGTGGAGGATATCAAAAGAGCCATTGACTGTCACTAAACGCTGCCGCGCGCGCTTTAATTGCTCCGCTGTATCCCGAGCCTGTTCGCGGGTCAATATTTTATTAACGGGCCAGAAACTTGTGTCGGGAGGAAGGTCACTCATAACGTAACTATGTTATGAGCCGCTTCATATAAAGAGTCAACTACCAGTTCTGGCGCACTAGTCAGTCGCTCCTCCTGCCAATACGAGCTCCGAATGAGCGCCGTATGTGTTCCCAGGGCTTGACCAAAACCAAGATCAGCTACCTTATCACCGATGGTCCAACTTGCCGGATAATTAATCGCCCCGATTTGTTCTTCAATATGGCGCGCCATACCAGCCCTTGGCTTACGACAATCACAGGTAGAATCACGATCGTGGGGACAAAAGGCAATGGCCGGAGTGGTAATGCCTTGCTGGCGCAGTTGCTCCACCATAAAATCATGCAGACGGCGCATATCATGGGTCGTATAGTAGTGATAGGCGATGCCCGACTGGTTAGTGATAATAGCCAGTGCGTACCCGGCCTGCTGAAAAAGCTTAAGCGCCTCGGGCACTTTTGGTATCAGCTCCCAATCTTCTTTTTTAAAAACATACCCGTGATCGACATTAATTGTTCCATCGCGATCCAAAAAGATAACGTTGCGCGGCATAGATAACCCCACAGTAAATTTTAATGGTGAGTGGGAATTGTAATCTTCTGCAAAAGTTCAGCTTGCGTAAGACCGACACTGCCAATTTTATTCAATACCACGGCGGCAGCGGCATTTCCCAGTTCAGCCGCCTCGACATCCGTTGCCCCCGCCAGCTTGGCCAGTAAAATAGTAACGGCCGCTGTATCACCACATCCCGAAGGATCAATCACCTCATCACTTCCCACATACGCTTGGGGCACATGGGTACCAGTTCCCTCTGTCCCTCGGACATACATTCCCTCCTCACTCAATGTTAGAAATACCGTGGTCGAAAATTTTTCCTGCAGCATTTCCGCTAACTTTTCTTTAGCGTAGCCTCCATGATCATGCTGATTAAGTCCTAAGTATTCATGGGCTTCTTTACGATTAGGAGAGATATAGGTCGCGCCGCTAAAAGAATTAATGCGCGAGGGTTTAACATCAACCATGAGTTGTAACGCGTGTCCTTCTATCACTGCTCTCGTTGCCGCCGCAACTGACTCGGTTACTACCCCTTTGGCATAATCGGAAACAACCATTCCGTGCACCTGCACGGCGAGTTCCTTAATAGCTTTTAACACATCTGCTTCCACGGCATCAGTAATATCATGCGTTTCTTCATAGTCCACCCGCAGCATTTGCTGACTCCCCACATAGTAACGAATCTTTTCAATCGAGGGGCGGGTAGTATCATAAATTAAGCGCGCCATATAACCCTCTGTCCGGGCGGCCTGCTTGATTGCCTCGGCCGTGTCATCGTCGCCGACCACACTCAGCAACGTAACTTGGGCGCCGAGCATCGCGGCATTTTTGGCCGTATTCCCTGCCGCTCCTGTAGCTTGCCGTTCTTGTTTTGCATGCAGAATCGGCACAGGCGCTTCTGGATTTAAGCGCTCGACTTTGCCAAAAATATACCGATCAAGAACGACATCGCCAATGACCAGAATTTTTTGTCCGGTAAAACGGCTAATAATTTCCTGAACGCGTGGCGGCTTCATATCTTTTCGACTGATGGTTCAAAAGCCTCGCAGAGTAAATGAATAGCATGGAGATCAAGTTCCTGAATTCGATTGGTAGTTTGCGCCGGCGACACCACCGCATAATCAGCCACTTCTTTAAGCTTCCCCGCCGGACCTGTAAAGGCAACCACGGTCATGCCCTGCTTCTTCGCCTGCAGGACGGCCGCTAAAATATTAGCAGAATTACCCGAGGTGGAATAAGCCATAAAAATATCGCCCTCCTGGCCTAAAGCCTCAAGTTGCCGCGCAAATATGTGCTCGTAGCCATAATCATTACCGATACAAGTTAGCACGGCGCTATCGGCTGTAAGCGCAATCACCGGATAGGGCCGCCGATCTTGTCGGTAGCGCCCCATCATCTCATCCGAAAAATGCTGGGCCAATGTCGCTGACCCGCCATTCCCGGCAACATATACTGTTTTATTTTGGAGAAAAGCCTCTTGTAACTGCTGAGCTACTTGGGCTACCTGGCGATGAAATTCCTTCATATTTTGCAGCACGTGCCGTAATTCAGCGGTTTGCCGTTGATAGAGAGTAGTCATAAACTTTAGCTGATATAATACTTTTTTAAGTATTCGTCAAGAGCTGCTTCCCACGACCGCAATCCTGGCCCCTTAGTATTATTGAGTTTGCTGTACTGCGGTCGCCGGGCAGGAAGGGGATACTGCTCACTGGGGATCGGCTGAACCGTGACGGCTGTACCAACAGCAGTAAAAATGTGGCGGGCGAAGTCATACCAGGTGGTCATACCCGAGTTCACCAGGTGATAAATTCCCGGCTGGTAGTTTTCCGCCAAGAGAGCATATGTGGCGCGCGCCACATCAAAAGTAAAGGTAGGACTACCATGCTGATCATTAACAACTTTCAGTGAAGAATGATCCTTAGCTAAGTGTAACATAGTGTCAACAAAATTTTTGCCGCCCGGCCCATACAGCCAAGCTGTGCGAATAAGGTAGAAGCGCGGCGCCACTGTTTGGAGAGCCCGTTCCCCGGCGAGTTTAGAAGTCCCGTAGACATTAATGGCTGGGCCAGGCTTATCATCTTCTACATATCCCTCGTCTTTGTCCCCGGGAAAAACATAATCGGTACTGTAATGAATAAGCGTTACTTGCATCTCTTTTGCCACAGTCGCCAGTACATGAACAGCCCTCTCGTTAACAGCAAATGCAGCCCGTGAGTCACTCTCGGCGCCATCCACATTCGTATACGCCGCCGCGTTAATAATATAGTCAGGTTGAAGCTGACTAATCTTCTCGGTCAGTGCCTGGCTGTCAGTTAAATCAACTGTTTCTTTATCCCAGGCAATGGGTGCATACTTCTGACCTAAGCGCGTGAGCGCACTCCCTAACATGCCGCGGGCACCGAGAATCAACATTTTCATAGGTCAGAAAATTTCAGGAAGTATATCTTATGCCGCCGGCCGAAGCGGCAGTTTATCTTGCCATTGCCGCACCCACTGCACCAAATATCCGACTCCTTCCTTGATGGAAACTTGGGGTTGATAGTTAAGCAAGCGCTTCGCTTTGCTAATATCAGCATATGTCACACGCATCTCTCCCGGCGGCGCACTGCGATAGGCAACTGCCGCTTTCTGGCCCGCCGCTATCTCAATCAAAGTAAGCAACTGCTTTAAGCTAATCGGCTCCCCCCGACCAATATTAATAATCTCACAGCCAGCGCTAAGTTTAAGAGCCGCCACCGCCCCGCGAATAACATCATCAATGTAAGTAAAATCGCGCTGGCGTTCTTCCTGTGTCACCAGAATTTCCTGCCCCTGCAAGATCCGCTGGCTAAAAATCATTGGCGCCATGTCCGGTCGCCCCCAGGGACCGTAGACACTAAAGAAACGCAGTATGGTCAGGGGAATATCATGCTCGCTGTGCCACTGTTGGCAAGCCTCTTCAGCTAACACCTTTGAGGTACCATAGGGAGACTGGGGTATTAAGGGTTGCTGATCTTCACGAAAAGGCGTCTGTCCATCGTTATATACTGACGAACTACCCGCAAAAATTACCCGCTCGACTCCGGCGGCAGCGGCCGCTATTAACACCGCTCGCGTGCCCACAACGTTCACCTGATGGTAAAGGTCAGGAAAACTATAACTTTTGCCTGGATTAGCATGCGCCGCTAGATGATAGACGGCATTAAATTTTCCTTGCGTAAAAACCTGCTGGAGTCGCGCTTGATCCAAAATACTGCCCCGCTGTACCAAGTCGAGGCTTCGATGAGGCAGTAAGTACTTAACCCGGGCTGCTTTCAGATCAGGTGAATAAAGTAAGGCCGAAAAGTCATCCAGAATGGTTACCTGGTGGCCGGCTTGATCAAGCGCCCTCGCAAGATGAGCGCCGATAAATCCTGCACCACCGGTAATTAAAATTTTCATACTTTCCCACTGTAGCGCGATCTATTCAGCCTTCGCAATTTTCCCTCGGACAAGTAGTCTAATCCTTATCGCGGCTTAGTTGACCAGTCAAAATTGATTTCTGGGTCATCAAACGGCAAACGTAATTCATCATTGGTGTCATAGACATGAGTCGTCGAGTAAACTACAAGCGCCGGCTGATGACCTAAAACTTTGTATCCATGGACTACGCCATGAGGAATGAATAACACTTGTGGTGATAAATCACCCAGCGGCACTGTCTGTGTCTCTTTATACGTAGGTGAGGATGTCCGGCGGTCATAGAGTACCGCCAGCACCATGCCATAAGCGCAATACCATAAATCGTCTTGCTGCTCGTGGTAATGAAAGGCTTTTATCACTCCCGGGTAGCTCATGGTCGCCGACAACTGCGCACAGTGTTGCAGTGGTGTATCAGCAAAGCGAGCAATTTCCCGGAAATAACCGCGATCATCTGCAAAAGTCTTCAAGGGAATGGTGTTAACACCGGCAATCATAACTAGGTAGACAATACTACTTCTTTTGCTGTTCAACAAGAAAAGCATCAAGCCAAGCCCGGGCTTCTTCAGCCGACAACTTTCCGGCCGGCGCAGAGGCGACGGCTACGGACAAAGACTCATCTTTTTTCGACGGCGACAAAGGTGGAACAAATGGCAGCTTACTAGTAGCGGCTTGGGTTAAAGAGGCGGGCAACAATATTTTACTCCCGGCATCCAGACGCGGCCTGGTCTTTAGCAGCCCGTGTTGTGCGGGCGATAAATTAACACTAACCAAGAGGACGATGCCAATTGCCAGCGTCACGACTAAGACCAGATGGCGGTCCGATAAATCAAAAAAGGCGCTAATATTCAGCGCAATCAACAGAGCGACAATAATCCATAAAATAGTGGCCAACAGAGAATATAAACGCGGCTGACTCATAAGCGACCGAGTATAGCGCACGGCAGCCGCAAGATCAAGAGCAAAAAATTATTACCGCTTTAAGACAGCAATGTAAGCGGCAGGAGGAATTTCCACCGTGCCCACCCCGGCCATCTTCTTTTTTCCCTTTTTCTGCTTCTCCAATAGTTTTCGTTTTCGAGAATAATCTCCGCCATACAACCCACTGGTGACATCTTTGCGCAGAGCCGTCACTGTTTCGCGCGCGATTACTTTACCCCCAATCGCCGCCTGCACCGGAATCGCAAACAGTTGCTTGGGAATTACTTCTTTCAGTTTTTCTACCATCCGCCGGCCAATTTTTTCTGCTTTACTAGCCGCTACAATAACAGACAGTGCCTCGACTGGTTCATGGTTAATCAAGAAGCTGACTTTCACAACGCTCGTCGGCCGCCAGTCAATAACTTCGTAGTGGAGCGAGCCGTAGCCCGACGTGACCGATTTCAGCTGATCATAGAGATCAACTACCAGTTCGCGCAGCGGCAACGTATACGTCAAAATAACGCGATCACTGTCAATATACTCTTGTTGTTGCAGCTCACTCTCCCGATCTTGCATTAACTCGAACACGGCTCCCAGATATGATACCGGAGTGACAATTTCTACCCGCGCGAATTGCTCTTCAATCGCCGCAATTGAGGAAGGATCAGGAAATTGGGCAGGGGTCTGAATTTCCTGCTCACTACCGCTCGTCGTCCGAATGCGATATTGAACACTCGGCGTGGTAACAACTAAATCCAAATTATACTCTCGCCGTAAGCGCTCTTGAATAATTTCAAGATGCAGCATTCCCAAAAAACCGCAGCGAAACCCCTGGCCCAGAGCGTGGCTGCGTTCCTGCTGGGCACTAAGGCTGGCGTCGTTAAGTTGTAACTGCAGCACTGCCTCACGCAGAAGGGGAAAAGCATCACCGGCAACCGGATAGACACCAGCAAATACCTTCGGCTGGGGAATCGCAAATCCTGCCAACGGAGTAACGGCCGTACGAGTCTTAAGCAAAGAGATTGTATCCCCCACCCGCGCTTGGCGCACATCTTTAAGCCCGGTCGCAATGTAACCAATCTCGCCTGCCTGCAAGGATTGACGGGGAGCAAAAGCGGGTGTAAATATACCGGTTTCCACCACCCGGTCACTGGCGCCTGTTCCTAAAAAGACTATTTCATCACGACTGGTAACTGTCCCTTCCACAATCCGTACGTAGGCAACCACCCCTTTATAGTCATCATAGGTAGAATCAAAAATTAAAGCGCGCAGGGGTTGATCAATTTCTTCGGCCGCGGGTGGTACCTGTTGACAAATTGCTGCTAGTACGCCCTCGACGCCTGCTCCTGTTTTTGCCGAGATGGAAATAATATTCTGCCTAGCCCCGCCAAGTAGTCGCTGAAGTTCCTGGGTCACTTTGGGTACATCGGCGGCCGGCAAATCAATTTTATTAATCACGGGGATGATCGTCAAATCGTGCTCCAGCGCCAAATACAAATTAGCTATTGTCTGGGCCTGAACCCCCTGCGTCGCATCTACGAGGAGGATAGCACCTTCCACCGCTTGAAGACTGCGGCTCACTTCGTACTGAAAATCAACGTGACCTGGCGTGTCAATCAGATTGAGAATTTGTCCTTGCCACTGCATCCGCACGGGCTGCAGCTTAATCGTAATCCCCTTCTCTCGTTCTAGTTCCATAGAATCAAGCAGCTGCGCTTGCATGTCGCGGCCTGCTACTGTCCCCGTCATTTCCAGCAGACGATCCGCTAAAGTTGATTTACCATGATCAATATGCGCAATAATGCAAAAGTTATGAATTTTCGGTGCGGACTCCATGCGCGAAAGCGTAGTATAGAAGCGGAGGATACGCCAGAAAATCTTGCTTTCTTGCCCCATGGTACAATTTTTCTATGACCTTGTCCGTAAAAAATTCCCCCGCCGAGGTTCGCCCCACTCCCCTCATCACCCCGACGCCCACTGCCTTAGTTATCTTTGGTGCCACCGGGGATTTAAGCCGCCGCAAACTTCTGCCCGCTCTCTTTGACTTGTATCGCCAGGGTCATTTTCCTACTACCTGGCGGATCATTGGCTTCTCTCGCGATCAATACACTACCGCCAGTTTTCGTCAGTTCGTCGAAAAAATTATTACCGCCCGCCCGGAAAAACATACTGCTTCTCAGCGTGCAGACTTTCTCCAAAAAATTACCTATCAACCAGGCCAATTTGAGCAGGGACAATCATATTTAGCTCTCTCCGAAGAACTGATCCGTCTTGAAACCCAAGAGTTTGGTTCTTGCTCTAATAAACTGTTCTATCTGGCCGTTCCTCCCACGTACTACGAGGTTATATTTCAAAATTTGGCTCACTCCGGACTTTCGATACCCTGTGCCGGGGCTGATGGCTGGACCCGCGTGCTCGTGGAAAAACCATTCGGTAAAGACTTAGCCACCGCCCAAAAGCTTGACCAAATCCTAGGCCTGCTTTTTAAAGAAGAACAAATTTTTCGCGTTGACCACTATTTGGCTAAGGAGGCCCTGCAAAATATTCTTGCTTTTCGTTTTGCTAATTCAATTTTTGAACTGCTCTGGAACAATACTAATATCGCTAAAGTAGAAATAAAATTCTGGGAAGAACTAGGGGTGGGCGAGCGCGGCGCCTTCTATGAAGACATCGGCGCTCTGCGAGACGTGGGGCAAAATCATATGCTGCAAATGCTGGCGCTGATTGCTATGGAAGATCCTGGAAAATTGAGTGCGGCGGCTATCCGTCGTAAACGCACCAATGTTCTCAAACAGCTGCGGCCGCTGACTCCTGCAGACATTCGCCACCATACTGTTCGAGGCCAGTATGAAGGTTACCGCGCCGAAACCGCTGTGCGCGCAGCCTCTGATACGGAAACTTATTTTCGCTTCCGCGCCTTTGTCGATAATGACCGCTGGCAGGGTGTTCCCTTCTATTTGGAGAGTGGGAAAAAAATGCAGGAAAACAAAACTGAAATTGCCATTTATTTTCGTGAATCTAATACCTGTCTCACCCAAGTTGCCGAGGAACGACATCAGAATTTATTAATCTTTCGTATCCAGCCCAACGAAGGCATATCTCTGGTCTTCTGGGCTAAGAAACCAGGCTTTGCAATGGACCTGGAATCAAAACTCTTATCGTTTTCGTATCACGATGAGTATAGTCTGCTGCTGCCCGATGCGTATGAACGTGTGCTGTTTGATTGTTTTCGCGGTGATCAAACTCTCTTCACCAGCACGCAGGAGGTAAAAGCTGCCTGGAAATTTATCACCCCCATTTTGGAACAGTGGCATTCCTCTCCCCTACTCACCTACCAATCAAGTAGTCGCGGGCCAAAGAACAAGTAGTGTGCCAACAAGAGACTACGTATACCAACCCTACCTGATTCATTCCCCCATCAGTGGCGGGTGACTTAAGCCTTCGCCTCGAAGAGGCTACGGCGGGCAAGCACAAGACGAGCAGGCTTGCCAGCCGAAGCCTTAGCGAAGGCTGGGCCCGCGGTTGTGGAAGTAAGTACGTGGGGTTGATATTAGTTGGCGCGCGAGCAGTCAGCCAGCTATTCCGACAACCCACCAAAACGAGGCGTTTCGGTACCGGGCAGTAATTTAACTTTGCGTGGAATGAATCGCCGAATGGCCTTGAGCTCCTCGCACTGCAAGATAAAGCACAGGCCAATATAAGCAGCCACGCCGCCGCTTGCCGCTACGATTAATTGAGTGAAAATACCTAAGAAAGTATCCGTGCCCAAAATACCAGCCACGGGATATTTAAGAGTCTGCACGACCGCGCCAGCAACCACCGCCGCCCCCGTAATGCGGACAAGGCTAATTAGCACCTCGCGATCATTGAAGCCATCGAGCTGCCAATGCAGCGTCCCTAAAAGCAACACGAGGTTAATAATAGCTGCCAAGGAAAAGGCGAGCGCTAATCCTTCCACTCCGCAGGGCAACTCACGCCACGCCGAGAGCCACAGATAGCGTCCACAGTGCGGGGCCAAAAACAAAGCCAGGCCAATATTCGCTAAAATGCTAATAAGTGAGATCATCACCGGTGTGCGCGTGTTCTGCCGCACATAAAAAGCCCGCGTCAACAGCGGAATAGTCGCCTGCGCAAACAGACTAGCACTAAGCCAGCCTAGAGTCCGAAACGTAAAGATTGTATCTTCCCAGTCGAAGGCACCGTCTCCAAAAAGAACTCGAACAATTTGGGCGCGTAGGAGAAAAATAATAACGGCAGTCGGAATAACAAAAAAGAGAATGTAGCGAAACGATTTCGTCAGCGTATTGCGGAAAGCCTTCGTCTCGCCGCGCGCCACATGCTCCGCCAGCGTCGGGAAGGCAGCTTGGGCGAAAGCTAAACCAAAAATGCCAATGGGCAAGCTTTGGACATTATTAGCAAGGTGAAAAACCGAGATCGTGCCCGCCGCGAGACTGGAGCCTAGGATTGTTACCATAAATAAATTAACCTGCTGTCCCGCTAAGCCAAACATTCGGGGAATAATCATTCGCCGCAATTTGTTAACATCATGAGCCGACCATACAAGAATAGGCTGCCAGCGGAAGCCAACGGCAATTATACTCGGCAGCTGCACGAGCATATGTAAAGCTGCCCCAAGCACAACTCCCCAGGCTAAGCCCGGTAGCCCTATGAGACGGACAAACCAGGTAGCGCCGATGATAATACCTACGTTGTAGAGAATTGGCGCGAGCGCATAGGCAACAAAGCGCTTATAGGAATTTAACACTCCCGAAAAAACAAAACTAACCCCTAGCAAAATCGGCTGCAAGGCCATGATCTGCGAAAGCATAATCGTCAACTCAAGCTTTTCCCCCATAAAACCCGGCGTGATGAGGGGCACAATTAAGGGAGCCGCCAGCGCGTAGAGCACACTTAAAACTGTCACAATCATGACAACTAAGTTTAAAACAGAGAGAGCAAAGTCATGAGCCTGGTCCCGCCCCACCTTTTTTTTGACCAACTTCTCGGTAAAAAGAGGGATAAACGCCGCCGAGAGTGCGCCCACTACCACCAAATTAAAAATTAAATCGGGCAGACGAAAAGCCGCCACAAACGCATCAAAAGTATCGCCTGCGCCAAAGGTGGTTGTGAGAACTCGTTCACGAATCAAACCCATGAGGCGTGAGCCTAATGAGGAAACACCTAAAATAATGGCTGCCGGAACAACTTGGCTACTCGTGTTATTAAGTGACATGAAAATACATCATAAAGGAGGTAGTCGCTGTCAGTAAACTCGGTTTTACGGTCGGGCCATGACTGCACCAATAACCAGGTCCTGGCGCAACGCGCCGCGGTAGGTCAGACTACGAGCATCAGTGAGGGTAATACCATCCGCCGGCACTGTGTGGACAATCTCCACTGCTTCCGGCAGGTGTAATTCTGCCCGGATAGTAGAGCGGGTATCACCCGGCTGCTTGGCAATGTACATTTGGTAGGTGGCCGCCGCCTTTAACATTCCTGGAAGCTCGGCGTGGCCGGGAATCCGATAACGGTATAAACCAACAGTCGTTGCTCCCGGCTTAGCAATGATCCAGTTAGCAAACGTCGTATAGCCTACTTCTTGACCAATCGTTGTCCCATCTGCGGCTTGGGTTTGCACTTGCTGCCACTGCGTAACTTCTGCATCGGGTGTTAGAACTATTTCTCCTATGTCAACCAGCCGCGGTACATCGGCGGGCGAGGAAAAACCGTGTGCTTCGAGTAAGATCGCTCCCTGCGGAACCATCACACGTTGATAGACAATGTTATCTTTATATGCCGGATTCTCGCCGGCAGGATATTCATAATCGAGAGCTTCCTCGGGACCCCGATGAGTGCGGCGAATGGTAAGCACGACTTCGACATCACCCGACGGATGCACCTGCGTTCGGTAATCAATTTCCTGGTCAATAAATTGATCACTCTTATGACCGCCAATATTGGCTGTATTGACACCTAAAAATCCTTGAGCGCCCGCGGGAAATGAGCCATCCCAGCCTGCCTGCGTAATCCGTTGCTGCAATTCTGGATCACGGAAATAAATAAGTAAATGTTTCTCACGAATCATCTTTCCTAGTGCACCGAGCACCCGTAAACTATCCGGGGCAGGCGCAGTAAACAATCGCTGCAGCAACATCGGAGTCAAATCAGCTAAAAATTGCTTGGGACGATTCTCCGCCCGATCGTACGAGTAGGTAACCTGATCCTGCGTTAACACCACAAAGTTATCGGCATCAATTGTTGTCTCGTAACCCGGCACGGTGACGGGCCCCGTAATCTTAAGTAGTTCTTTGATAACCTCGGGCGTGATCGCAATCACCCCGTCAACTGTGGGCCCACCTTCCTTTTCGAAAAAACCGGCTATCTTTTGGGCGCTAAGCTTGTAATCAATAAACCAATTGGCATCGCGCATAAACCAACGGGGAGTAATTGCCAGCAGTGGGCTAGGGGGAGCAATAAAATCCTGTAACTGGCCATCGGGATCATAGACACTCTGCACATCAATATCCTCCACTACCCCGCGATCAACATTGAGCAGGGCAATGCTCCCAATAAATCCTCCGGTTGGGCGCAGCTCATGATTATTTTCAAAAAGCACTAAGTATTGGCGACTGCGCTGAGCGCCAAGTACGCTAAGCATGACTTGGCTTTGCTCTAAAAAAGCCGCAAGGGTGTGGTGCACTTTGGGAACAACCACCGTAAGTTGCTCTACCGGCATAGCCATGTCAGCCGGTAAAACAGTCGTGTCCACTTTCTCTAGTGAGGTAGCTGCTTCAGCAAGCGACTCTTCCGCCAGCGAAAATTCTTCAATGGCGCGGGCTAAAGCATCAACAATTGTGGGTGTATGTCCCCCTTCCGACGAGGCTAAAACATCAGCCGTCAATAGTGGCGCCATGCCGCGCGATACGTGCTTCCCCGCTTTCGTCAGCGCCTCACCCGCCACGAGAAGCTCTTCGCCTGACCGAACTCGGCCCGTGATATCAATCTGCCGCAGTAATATTCGCGACGTAGCTAGCGCCTGTGTTAATTCTTGATGAGCTGTCCGCAGCAACGCTTCGGCCTCCCCAAACTCCTGCTCGCTTGTTGTAAAATCTGTCTCGGCTAAGGCGCTTTGCGCCGCGCCTAAATGCTCATACGCCTGTTGCGCCTGGGCTGTCACCGAGCCTATAACAGCTAGCCCGCGAGCTGCTCCCTGCAAGTGACTGACTAAGCCGACCATCGCGCTTAAACCGACAAACAACAACAAGAGGTTAGCGCCGCGGCGCCAAATGTTCACATCACCCGCCTGAGCATAACTTTGTCTTAGACGATCCTGGGATTCAAACGACTCGGACTCTGCGTAAATTTTTTTTTTACTCCCTCCGATACCGGATTGAGAAAGAGCTGCGGGTCGCCGCTTCCAGGGAAATATACTAAAGTGCAACGGCAGCGCAAAGCGCCGTTTCGGTTTCCTCACGGGCGCCAAGACCGCTTGGGCTTCTGTTAGAGAAACTTCGTGTGGTTTTTCCGCATCTCTCCGAGGCTTCTCTGGTGTCGGCCAGCGATAGGGCACATCACGAACATCATTTCCCAAGGCTATTCTCCGAGGTAACGCAGACGTAGAACTCTGGCGATGAGGAGCCGGTGACAATAGTGGCCGGGAGGCACGAGAACTTGGGCGACCGGCTTCAGCCCGCCCCGGCGCATGCAACTCGGCACGAGCTACATGTCCCCTGGCCTCTAATCGGCGGGGGCCTGATCTTTGTGTTTGGGACAGGGGAGGAGACACTGCCCGAGAAGCTGCGCTTATACCGCCAGCTGCTGGGCGCAGTGTGGTACGCCCATAGTAAGGCGGAGCTGGCAGTTGGAGGTCCGGGCGCGAATGCATGTACACATCACCGGTGTGATGTTCTGCTCCCACGTTTTCCCCCGTGCCAGCGTATGACCCCGTATAACCAGGATGAGTATCAGGCAAGGTTGAATAAATTGGCCGCCGTTCAAAGCGAACAATTGCTTGCCGGGCGCGTTTGCGTCGTCGCTGTCGTGCCAGTTCTTGCCGAACAGGCCGGCGCAGACGAGCCGGTAGACGCCAATCAATTGTCACCACTGCTGGCCGCGCCAAATTTTTCTGCCCGCTGGCAGTTCGGGATCGGCTCGTCTTTACCAGCGGGTTGGGGCGCGCCCGCGCTGCCCGTGGGGTGCGACGTGGCGGCGAACCAGCAACTCCTGTTGGACGAGATGTTGGGGGAACAACATCAAACATAACTCCAGTTTACCTCCGATTCGCCCCGCTCGTCTATGAATCAGTTCTCTTAACTCAATGCACTCCGATGCCATGGGGCCCTTAGGTCCATGGACAATTTACAAAACCGACATGCTCTGTTCATACAAAGTCAGATGCTCGGCGGCCGCCTTGGTCCAAGAGAATTGCCGCACACGGGCGTGCCCCGCCGCAATCAATTGGTTGCGCAGTAAAGAATCGCGCAAAACTGCCGCAATACCCTGGGCAATGTCCGGCACGTATTCGGGGTTGACATAGTAGGCCGCTTTCGCCATCACTTCCGGTAAACTCGAAACATTAGAGGTAATCACTGGCACCCCGCAAGCAGCGGCCTCCAGCGGCGGTAAACCAAAACCTTCATAGAGACTGGGAAAGATAAAGCATGTGGCTTCCGCGTAAAGCGCCGGCAAGAGAGCAGGTGGCACAAAACCTGTAAAAATAACATTGTGTTCAATTTTCAGCTTGCGAGTAGCATGCAAAATATTGCTGTATCCTGGCTTTGGCTTACCTGTCATCACCAAACGCAGATGCGGATGACGCTTAAGCGTCAAAGCAAAAGCTTCCAGCAACCGTAATAAATTTTTGTGGCTCATCCATACACCCACGTACAGTAAATAGGGGTCTGTCGTATCCAGCATGATACGCACCTTGTGCCGCAACGCGACGGTAACTGGTCGGTTAAACTGATCGTCAACTCCTTCTGGAATAATTTGCACGTCACGTGGCAGAGAGAGTGGTAGTTGACGCAAGTCATTCCGAGTCGTGGCCGACACGCAAATCAGACTCTGTGCACGCTCGAGCGCACGCTTAAATACCAACTCATATGCCACTTGCTGCCACAAATCCTGCCGCTTCTGACCGGGAAAGATAAACCGCGTCACATCGTGAATAGTGACTACATAAGGTCGAGAAAAAAGCAGGGGCACGTTAAAATGAGTGAAATGAAACAAGTCAGCAGGAACCTGCCGGAGCTGCCACAGTAATTTTGTCTGTTCTTGCCAAGAATAGTACGACCCTTCAACAATGTGGCTTGAAAATTTATCCGACAGTGATTCCGCTTGAAAGGCAGTAAAGAACGGCCAGTCTTTTTCGTTAAGCAAGACTATAAACTGATGTGAACTTGGTTGCCGAGCTAAACCAAGCAGTAGATTACGGGTATAGCGGCCAATCCCCGCCCACGAAAAGGCGCGGGCATCAATAGCAATCCTCATATGCCCTTAAGTGTAGGCAGAGAACGGTATCTCCACAAAAAAGCCGGGGAGGATAAGTCCCCGGTTAAGGCTAGTTACTTAGAGCAGTAACAGAAAAACTACGCTCCAGAATCGCCAAGAGTTGACGAGCACAGCTCTGAAAAGGATCGAGGCGGGGATTAAAGATAGTGATGTCCATGCCCACCACCGCCGTTGATTGCAACAGCTGCTGCATGATCGCCACTAGCCTACTGGGTGCCATACCACCTTCTTGGTGGTAATCCACAGCAAAGATTGTATCGGCGACATCCACATCGAAATGCAGCCAGATTTTCTCCACGGACTCCTGCCATTGGTGCAACATTCGGCGGACAAGCACCTCCAAGCCCCGCTCAGTCTTGCGCTCAAGAAAAGCATTGTCATAAACTGTTATGCCTGTCGCCCGGATATCAGGACTGCCATCCTTGCTCGCTTCCACTAAATCACGCGGACCAAAGACCGCCACATCCTCATCCCGAAAGTAAGAGCGCTGGTTCTCTATATTGGTGAGGATATCAGGACCCCGGCCTGTCACAATCGCTAAGTCCATGTCCGCTACCTCGCCCAAAGGGGAGGATTCGGGTGAATAAAAATCAGCATGCCCATCCAAGAAACAAAGTCCGTACCGCCCCCGTCGCCGCAGCGCAAGTGCCGGGCCCAGCAGAATACTGCAGTCGCCCCCCACAACTAGGGGAAAGCTGCCACGATCAATCTCTGCCCCCACTTCATCTGCTAACTGTCGGGCATACTGCGCAATCGCTGGCGCATTCAGGACCCCAGTTTCTGGATCAGGGGTGAGTGAGTGACACGGGGGTTGTACAATACTGCCAAGCTGCGCCTTCAATCTCGACTCCAACCCATAGTAAGACAAGTACTGCGGCGCTTTCTCCACCCCGGCCGCTCGTAAACCTAAGTTAGACGGAGCCCGAATAACAACTATGCCCACGGTCTACTCCTTATTAATGAGCCTCTTCTACAATTGCTAAAGAACTCGTTACAATTTAGATTACCTTTCCCGATTTTTAGTATACACTGCTGGCCTTAGTACGAGCGAACGAGCGCCAGCAAGCGCTAGCTGACCTGTTCAATAATGCGCAGAGTTTGGGCCGCCGCCTTGTCCCAAGAGTAATGTTCTTGAATGGTCTGCCGGGTTACTGTATCAACTCGCCGCGGATTTATAAGTAATTCTTTCATCACCAGTGCTAGCTCGCCAGGATTATATGGATCAACCAAGGTCGCCCACTCCCCGACTATCTCCGGCAGTGAGGAATTATAAGAAGTAATAACGGGCGTGCCGGCCACAAGCGCCTCGAGCGGGGGAAAGCCAAAACCTTCGTAGAAACTTGGGTAAACAAATAAATCGGCCGCAGCATACAAAGAATTTTTATCTGCCTCCGCAATAAAACCGGGCATATGAATCCGCGCTTGGGCTGGAGATTGCGCTACTGCCTTATCTAAGGCGTGGGTCAACCAACCACGTGCACCCGCGATAACTAAGTGGTGGGGAAAATATGTCGCCACTGCCGAGAAAGCAGTAATAATACTGGTAATATTTTTCCGCGGTTCTAAAGTGCCAAAATACAAAATGAATTGAGGCGGTAAGTGATATTTTCGGCGAACATAGCCAATGGAGTTGCGGGCTCCGACCGGCAGTTCCTTCACCCCTGAATAAACCACCGAGACACGCTCTGGAGGAATCTGGTAGCGATCAATAACATCATCGGCCGAGGCTGCCGAAACCGCGATAAGATGATCAGAATTTTGCATGAGCAAACGTGGCCGCATCAAGGTGTGCCACAGGCGCCGCCGCCAAGAAAAAAACTCGGGGAAATGTTCAAATGATAAATCATGAACCGTTGTCACCAGCGGCATATCAATTGAGAGAGGCAACAAGCGCAAGCTAGGCACAAAGAAGCAGTCAGCGGTCAGGAGACTATCCCAGCGGGGGAATCCCAGTGCCCACTGGGACGCGTTAAAGAGCTTATTGGGATAGCGCAAGCCTACTATTTCCACTCCCTGTGGCAGCTTGAGCGGCTGGACTGGACGCGCCGCATTATAGAACAAACGATAGACATGTTCTGGCGCGACGCGGGCAAAGGCCTGGATAAGCTGGCTTGTGTATTCCTGCACACCACTGTGTCGCCCTTCCATAAGTGAGCGAACATCTATGGCAATCTCCATAAATCTAAGCCCCTGACCCCTTAAGGCTCTCCCAGAACAGCACCAGATTAAGCGCTACCACAAAGACAAAAATAAAAGTGGCAATTACAATCACGTTAGTCGCCACCACCCGTTCTCCCACCCACGGCTCAGTCGCCACCGCGCGAAACTGTAGGGCCGGAATTCCTTCGGTATGATAGAGATCAATCTGACGCTGCATCACCGTGCGCAAACCCTCGGTAAGCCTACGCGCCGCTTCTGACTCGGTCTGTTTGATCGTTACTTCCACGAGCTGGGGAGCTGTTTTTTCTGCTGTCACAATCCGCACCAGTGTCCGTGGATCGCGTGTCGGTATGGACAGGCCAGCTGCCTCATGAGCCGCCACAATAATTTCTGGCGTCTGGGCCCACTGCGCCAGAGTACTCGCAAACAAATCGGTGGCTTGTAGAGCATAAAAACCGTCAAATTTATACTCCGTCGCTGCTTCACGCTCACTCAAGCTCACTAAATAAGAGTAATGGACTTGAAACTCTGTCGGCTGGGAGGTAGCCACACCGTATGCCACCGCCGCCACCAAAAAACTGAATAATAAAAGAAGTGGCAGGCGGGTAATTACCCTGCGCCCGTAAAGCGCCAAGGGCACCGATCTAGACACGAGTGGTGTAATGTGATTTATAAGACATCCATTGATTGTGCACCGTTTCGGCAATTCGGCGCAAGAATAAAGAACGATCATAACTCTCGGCATGCACCCGAATCCGTTCTGGCTCCCAAGAAATTTCTGCAAAATTTCTGATCGCTCCAATCAGGCTTGGGACACGCTGTTCCGGGAAGAAAATTCCCGTGTCCCCAGGCCGGATAGTTTCGCGGGCCCCACCCACCCCATAGGCAACAGTTGGCTTCCCGCTGGCGGCCGCTTCCAGGGGCGTAATGCCAAAATCTTCTTCTTGAGGAAACAATAGGGCCTTGGCTCCCTGATAAAGGCGGGGCAAGTCGTGATCAGCCACAAAACCGACAAAGGTTGTCCAGCGGCCGGCTCGGCGCTTGAGAACTTCATACTCTGGGCCCGTGCCGGCAATAAGCAGTGGCACGCCGAGCTGCTCACAGGCGTCAATCGCCAAGTCAATTCGTTTATAAGGAACTAGCCGAGACACAATGAGAAAATATCCATCATCCTTATGGCTAACAGTAAAGAGCTTGGTGTCTACCGGGGGCGGTATAACTAAGGCTTCCCGCCGATAATATTTACGAATACGCTGGGCCACGTAGGCCGACAGCGTGAGATACGTATCAACCCGTTGCGAAGCAAAATAGTCCCACAGGCGGATGTAGGATAAGCCCAGTGGCGCAAAACGCTGGAAGAGGGCACTGCTAGAAAATTCACGTACGTACCGGTGACAATCATCCCACACATATCTCGTCGGCGTGAAGCAGTACGAGAGATGCAAGGTATGGGGTCCAGTGATTACTCCTTTAGTAAAACTATGGGTGGCCGACAGGACCACGTCGTACTCATTGAAATCAAATTGCTCTACGGCCAAGGGCATTAGTAGTGGAAAGTAACGATGGTGTCGTCTGGCTCCCGGTAAGTTCTGCAGGAAAGATGTTCGCAGACGGCGCTCACCTTTAAAAGTGGGCATACGCTCCTCATCGTGAACCAACGTAAACACCGGCGCATGAGGAAAAAGCTCCATGAGAGTAAGTAAGACACGCTCGGCTCCGCCGAACTGTGTTAGATAGTCATGGACAATCGCTACCCTCATGGGCGCCAATCTAAAGAACACCAGGAGCCACTCGCGCGCCAGGTGGTCTGCGACCAAACCCCAGAACATAGTTCTCCCCCTGTCATAATCCTAAGCATACTGCAAGACTCCCCTAAGAAAAAATCGCTCTTGTATTTTTATTCCTTTTTATGTATTTTCATCCCACACGCCAGGAGGAAACCTGGTAAAGATGTACCTTCTAGTTTAAGGAGTTGAAAATTGGGCAAATCGATTTCGGCATCGCTCGTGGACGCAGCGTTACCAGAAAAGATCGTCCCGTTTCCTACAAGACTGCTTATCACCTTTCAGGGGGGAAGGGGAGCACTCACACTCGCGCCCGACGGCAACCAGTGTATAGTGCGATTAATTCTCCGCCACCGTAAGCACGTAATCACCGCCACGTTGCCACGAGCAGAAATTGTCGCTTTCTTCTCGTCCCGCACCTCACCTATCTCCCGGACTTTGCCAGGGTGTTGCTGGACTAAAGAAGACGACCTCCTCACTATTAAAAATGAGGAGGCTGGTTTCGTTCTTCGCGTGACCGAGCAGTTGGAACGGGACGTTGAGCAGTTCATCGCCGACCCGTTTTCTCTGTATCAGCAGCGGCTCCCTGGTCGCTTTCCGTCAGGAGAACTCATCACTAAGTTGCGCTAGCGACCATTCTGTTCGCCAACAACTCCACCCCGTAATCCCACTCCTAGCGGTGGGATTTTTCATCCTGGCGCTATACCGCGTTCTTGTCCTTAGTAAGAATCAAGAATGTTTTTACCAACAGAATGATATCGAGCCATAATGACCAACTTTCGATATAGCCGATATCGAGTTTAGCCTCTTGTTCAAATGATAATCCCGCATTGCCGTTGACTTGGGCCATGCCGGACATGCCTGGCTTAATCGTAAACAGCTTGCGGTGATGCTTGTGATATTTTTCTACTTCTTCCGGCAAATGAGGCCGTGGGCCAAACAAGCTCATCTCCCCTTTTAAAACATTGAGTAACTGGGGCAGCTCATCAATCCGCCAGCGGCGCAGCCGACGTCCCATTCGAGTAATACGCGGGTCTCGTTTCATTTTAAAGAGCGGACCACTGCGTTCATTGGTCTTCTCTCGTAAATCTTGCTCAAATTTTTTAGCTGACTGCCCACCATAAGCCTCGCCCGTACAGTACTCAACTTTCATGCTTCGAAACTTATAAATACGAAATGGTTTAGTGTTTCGCCCCACCCGAATTTGCCGATAGAGAACTGGTCCTGGTGTATCCCACTTAATACACAGTGCCGTCAAGAGCAGCAGTGGGGACAGTAATAGCAGCCCTAGACCCGCCCCCGCTAAATCCATGACTCGTTTGGCAACTCGGCCCCAGCCATCAAGTGGCGTCCGTAACAACTCCATCACCGGTACCCCACCTAGCTGGCGAAAGCGCACGTTTGCGGCATGAGTCTCAAATAAATTAGGCACGTACTTATAGTCAATCTTGTACTGGTCACAAAAATCGAGTAGGACTAAGTTATCTTCTTCCGGCATTGATGGATCAGTTTGAATAACCTCGTCAATCCCCGTGCGCTGGTATAAATTTTCTAAAGCATCCCCCCGCACCGCCTCCGGAATGGCCACCACGCGGTATCCTAACTGCGGTCGCTGCCGAAAAATTTCTGCGAGCTGCCAGGAAGAGCGGCCATTCCCTACCAGGGCGACGCGGTGAATTCCCACACCTCGTCGCAAAAACAGAATCTGGAGCCGGCGGATGCCATATCGACCGAGTGTCACAAAAACAAGGGCAACTATATACGCCGCCAATAATATGAACCGTGATTGAAAAAGTTCAGCGCTTAAGAAAATGTAAACAATAATTAACATGAAGCCCAGGGTAATCCCGCCAAAGATTCGGGTCAGCTCATCGAGATACCGCCGGGTTACCTGCATGGCATACAATCCCTGGAGCGCAAAGATGCCCACAATCACGCTCGTCACAATAATGACGAGTTGCAGGTAATTAATAAATGGCAAATCAAGCTGAAAGACCGCCGGTCGAACTTCTTGAACGTACGGGCTGATACGCAAATAGTAGGCCACCACCCCCGCCATCACTAACGCAAAAAAATCTACCGGCACTAAGATGGCATCAAACAATAATTCAGAACGCTTCATGAAACTTTAATAACAATAAGGAGTAAGCAGTACTACGTAACCGGAGTTATGTCAAGATCGAGATGTCTGTTTCCTAGTTTACCCTGCGACTAGACCCAGCACAACCAACTGCTTCCCCGCAAGATACGTTCGTCAATTGACCTCATATAAGAAAAAACCAGCCATGAATGACTGGTGTACTATGCGTTCTCTTAAATACCGTGGTGCGGGTATCGCCCAAGCTTAGGAGTACAGAGCTTCGCCGGGCTTAAGGAGGTAGTTCCCCTCACCCCTCCCCACCTTCTGTCTTTTCCTAAGGAGTAGGGGCCTTGTCAGTTCAGGGCTTCGTAGAGCCACGTAGTTCACACTCTACGGGAAGAACGGGGCAGTAGGCTGCCCCAAGCGGGGAAACCCTGACTCACTGCCCACATACCAAAAAAGAAGGCCGTCCACCGCGTGGACGTTTACAGGAGTACACCCAGACTGCTACGTCACTTCAAGGAGTGTCGTGGCAGGGTGAGCGGCATCCGGGGCCCGGACGCGTCTGACGCACTATATAGATTGGGTAGAGAACGTGCCTGTATGGTGGGGAAAGGGAGAGAGAGTGTCAAGGGGGAAACTTAAATAACTCTCAAATGCATGCGGTGCATTGACAACCTATAATAATAAGGTATACTAGCAATGCGAAGATGGGTGTGTGGTCGCTGGTAATCCTTACCGATTGCCAGAGGAAAGTCCGGACACCCTGTTATTTGTAAAAATAGCAGCCCAAGGTGACAGGTAACGCCTGTCCGAGGAAGTTTTTGGTATCGTGCTTTGGCTCGATATCAAGACGCACTCGCGGGACTAAAAAATTCTGGCAAAGATGTCGCACACGTGTAATATCTTTGTCGGTGAAGCGAAGAGCGCAACAGAAACATACCGCCCCGCTCTACCGCGGGGTAAGGGTGAAATCGTGAGGTAAGAGCTCACGCGGCGGCGTGGTAACACGCCGACGGTGCAAACCCCACCTGGTGCAACTCCAAGATTGCTCGACCCCAAAAGGGCCGAGCAAGGTCGGAGGCATGAGATGTGCTGCGAAGCACACCCTAGAGAGATGGCCATACTCCCGCAAACTTTATTAAGTGAGCGGGCAGACAGAATCCGGCTTATAGCCCGTCTTTGTTCTAAAAATCCCGTCGCCCGCGACGGGATTTTTAGTTGCCCCCTTATCCTTATAGTTAATTACCCGGGCACGCGAGCGGGATATCTCCACTGACTGGTGCCTCACAGGGCGCACTCACTACCCGGTACACACCACTAGCATCGACACAATAGTAGGCCCCATCGTCTTTAATAACTAATTCCACACTAATACAGTAATTCTTCCGCTGGCTATCGAGAAAAACAACCTTCTCGGTCGAGTTGGGTGGTTCGTGGTGCACCTCGTTAATGTCAGCCAGCAACACTTGCACATCACTCACTACAAGAGGGTGACTTTTCCAACCGATGTAACTGGCGCCATTAGCATCATAGGCTTGTTCCGCCAGCAGGCGCATTTGTCCCACATCATTTTGGATACGCACATCGTTCCCCTTTTTCAAAAAGCGATTGACAGAAATCATTACGATGATAACGAGAATAGCAAAGATTACCAAAACAACTAAGAGTTCAATCAGAGTAAACCCCTCCTGTCGCTTTGGCTGACTCATAAGTGTTAGTCTATCACACTAAAGTATAGTATGATAAGAGCAGAATTTGCGATATGCCAGAACGTATCGAACGGCTCTTGATTAGAGTAAGCACCATTACGGTGGTCGGTGTTATTATCCTATTGCTCGTCTATTCTTCCAGTCTCTCAAAGACCAGCTACCTGCGAACGGCCGCACGGTTTGATGACGAGCGTTTTAAAGAGGCGCCAGCCACGCTCCAGCCCCAGCCGATCAGCACAACCGAATCAGAAATTAGGTATGTGACCCGTACCTTGCGCCAACCAATTAATAACTTAATGGCCTGGCCAGGCATTCTCGGCACTACCCAGGGCGTCTACTGGGCCGTGATTAGCGATCTCCATGGCAGTAAAGCCCCCTTTGGTCCACGCTTGTTTATTACTGAATATAATAACCAAAGCTACGCTTTAGAACTTCCCGCTCCTCCTTACCCCTCTACCTGGCAGACGATTATGGAAAGTTTCTCAATTGAACAAGCAGTCTCCCTTGCTTCTCCCCCTTCATAAAATATTTGCCTTCTTCAGCGCTGATGCAGCGCCCGGTCAATAGCTTCGTTAACAAGCTTATCCGCGGCTTTGTTTTTTTCGCGGAGTACGTGCTGAAATGAAATCCGGGCAAAGGCACTAGCCACTTGCTGCACTTGTTCATAAAGCGGGCGTAAATCTTGGTGCTTAACTCGGTATTCACCCCGCAACTGCTTCACTACCAGCTCGCTATCTAAATAACATGTCACTTCCGTCACTGCCAGCGCGCGCGCCTTGTGCAAGCCTTTAAGCAACGCGACGTATTCGGCATGGTTATTAGTCGCTTCACCAATGTAGTCGCTCCCCTGAATAGTTTTGCCGCCCATAATATGCAAGACAAAACCAATCCCGGCCGGTCCGGGATTACCGCGCGCGCCGCCATCGCTGTGGAGAGTCGCTCTCACGGGGTGGCCATCACCGTTATCTTCCCCGCAGGCATAATATCTTGCACGTTGAGCTGTAGGGTCCGCCGTCCCCGGTAGTCGTTTTCTTCAATTAAACTAATAACATCAACCTTGGCTCCGGTCTCTAGTTCTTGCTGCGCTTGCGCGTGTAGCCCAAAACCAATCCCTTCCAGCCGGGAGTCGCTACCGTGAAAAATAAACTTAACGTGTCGCTGGTCACGCCCTACCGGATAGTAATTAAGCAGCGGTAAATCTTTAATAACAAAGGCTGGCTGTTTGTTGCCTTCGCCAAAGGGAGCAAACTTTTCCACGATACCAATAACGCGGTCTTGCACAAGCTCGGGTGTGATCACGGTGTCGGCATACAATATCAGGGGTATTTCATGACGCTGTAATTGCGCCGCGGCATGGGTAACTACCTCCCGAAATTGCTCGAGGCGGCCGGGCAACACTGTAAAACCTGCCGCTTGTTGGTGGCCACCAAGCTGGGCCAATAAGGCCCGTCCCGCTTCCAACAACGCCAAGACATCAGTGCCCCGGGGACTGCGGGCCGAGCCTACCATCCGCTCGCCCGCTTGGCCGATGACTAACGCCGGTCGGCCGTAGTGCTCGCTCAAACGGCTCGCCACCAGTCCCACCACGCCAGCCGGCCACGTAGCGCTATAGACAATAATCACCGGATCTTGAGCGGTAATGCTCTCTTCGGCTTCCCGCAGTACTTTCTTAGTGACTGTCTGGCGCGATTGATTGTGTTGGTTAAGTTCGTTGAGTAACAGCTCGGCCTGCGCCTCATCTTGCGTCAGCAAAAGATCAAGCGCCGGCTGCGCATGTGCCATCCGCCCCGCCGCATTGAGTCGCGGCACGAGTCGAAAGGCTACATCCCTCGCCGTCAGCGCCGCGGCCGACAAACGCGTATTCCGCAACAAGGCTTGCAACCCTGGCCGCCGACTGCGCCGCAGGACTTCCAAACCAAAACGTACGATTGCCCGGTTTTCGTCTTGCAGCGGTACCACATCGGCCACGGTACCGAGTATCGCTAGATCCAGCAACCACTTTTCCCGATCCGGATCATCGCGAAATGGCGAGCGGGAATCACGCAACAGTGCTTGGGCCACTTTCCAACTCAAACCGGCCCCGCACAATCCAAAAAAGGTATAGGGTGTCGCGGGGTGGCGAGGATGAACGATCGCCACAGCCGGCGGCAATGTTGGGGGAACACTATGGTGATCAATCACAATCGTATCAATGCCCCGCTCGTGCAGCGCAGAAATTTCTGCGTGCGCCGTAATGCCGCAATCCACCGCAATCAAAAGATCCATCTCGCCCGCCAACTCCGTCACCACTCGTTTATTTAAGCCGTAGCCATCATCAGCCCGATGAGGTAAGTGGGGCGCTACCAGGCCGCCTAAGTCGCGCAACACCGTTACTAAAATCGCCGTACTACTGATGCCATCGGCATCGTAATCACCGTGGACAATAATGCGCTCCTGCTGCTCGATCGCCTGAAAAATGCGATTAACGGCCAACGGCATGTCCGAGAGCAACAAAGGATCATGAATCACGTGCTCATAGCGGGGCGAGAAAAAATGGTCAGCGTGGGCCGCTGCAATGCCGCGCTGGCGCATGAGCAACCGCCGCAGTGCCGCCAGGCTCTTCGGCGATTTTTCTCCTCCAGGCCCGACCTGCCAAATCTTTTGCATCTAGGTAGTATATCTGATTCCTAGCCGCCTGCCATCCGCGCTTGCTCACCGAACAGTTTGGCGCTCATTCCCCTGGCTATAGTATTGATTCCCGCCCGCGGCTAGACATCAAACTACTGTAATGAGCTCACTCCGAGTAAAAGTTAACAGAAAAACCCCCGCAGATATGCATTTTGATTGTGTCCTCGAGGGACTTTGGTTTACTGTATTATTCAGAACTCTACCTTAGCTTATCCGTGGCCCCCGGGTATGGCGGGCAATGACATTTTTCTCGGCGCGAGTATGGCGAATAAATTTCTGGAGCAAGTCAACAATCGCAGAATACTGGGTAATAATGCTCGATAGATCGCGCTGGACATCATCTTGCTGCTGTAGAATGTACGCCAGGCGCAGCCAGTAGTCCGTTTCAATTGCTTTAAGACGCGCTTCATGCACATGGTGGTGAAATAGCGTAGAGTCTTCTGCCGCATTCGCGCGGACTAGCTCGGTGCCAACTGCCATGGCAGTGCGCACCATTTCCTGCTTTACCACCACGCCACCGGCGGAATCTTCCATACTGTCTGCTAATGTCGCCACGTCTTGCGTAACTTGAAAAATGCGGTCCCACAGCTCCGCCTGGCGACGATCCCAGGTACTATCATGTTGGTTATCAGATATCATGCGACAATCAAACTAAGAGGCGCTTGTAGTATACTGCTTTTTTGTTGGCGAGCATAGCCAACATTTTTTGAGAGTGGTGAATAATGAATTATTGTACTCGGGTGCCGCCCCCGCCTTCACCCGTACCACTCCGGCGGGTACACCGAGTCAAAGCCGCCTGCCCTACCAAAGCTTGCCGAAGCGAAGGCGGGTCGGACGGGGGTGCAGGCCTCGCCAAAGCCTCCGGCGAAGCGTGGGCAGGTGCGGCCACGACCCGCTCGATACTGAAATTATTTACCAAGCCTAATTTTTAGGCCGGGGCCTTGAAAACAGTCGCTTCGCGAGTATACGCCCGGCTCACATGCTCCAAAAACGGCTGCAAGGTGTGCGAGAGACGCCCTTGGATTTCATCCTCGATCCGCAGCAGCCGATTATATTTGGCCGTCCGTTCCGAACGAGTGGGCGCGCCCGTTTTGATTTGTCCCGCCCCGACCGCCACCGCCAGATCCGCAATAAACGTATCCTCCGTCTCCCCCGAGCGGTGCGAGATAACAACGTTCTGTTTGGCTTCTTGCGCAATTAAGACCGCCTGTAGCGTCTCGGAGAGAGTTCCCACCTGATTCGGTTTAATAAGCACTGCATTGGTTACGCTTCGGATAATGCCCTCGCGGATTCGGGTCACGTTCGTGACATACAAATCATCGCCAACCACTTGCACGGCTTTGCCGTTCGTGGTGGTAAACATCTTCCACTCGTCCCAGGCATCTTCCGCAAACGGATCTTCAATCGAGATAAGAGGATATCGCTCTCGCCATACTTTGTACTGGTAGGCTAAATCATGGCCCGTCAGCGAGGCGCCATCGAGTTGATAGACCTTGTGTTCTGCGTCATAAAAAACCGAAGCCGCCGCATCAATCCCCAAGAAAGCATCAACGCCGGGAATGTAGCCGGCATTTTCAATGGCGCGGACTAAAAAGGTAAAAACAGTCTCGCTCTTGCCAAGCTTCGGAGCAAAGCCTCCTTCATCGGCAAGCTCTACTTGAAAACCTTCTTGCTGCAGTAACTCTTTAAGAGCGTGATGGATTTCTACGCCCATCCGCAGCGCTTCCGCGAAGCTGGGGGAGCCCACCGGCAGCACATGGTACTCCTGAATTGACAGTCCATTGCTTGCATGCTCGCCGCCATTAATCAGGTTCATTTGGGGTACCGGCAAAATAGCCTCGCGCTGCGGAAAGAGCTGCTGTAAATACAGATACAGTGGTAATCCCTGGGCTGACGCTTCCGCCCGCGCGCAGGCGAGTGAGACTGCTAAGATAGCGTTAGCCCCCAGACGCGACTTATTGGGCGTGCCATCAAGCTCAAGCATGGTCCGGTCAATTTTAGCCTGGTTAGCAGTGTCTTTGCCTAAGAGCGCGGCGTGAATTTCCACTTTCACGTGCTCAATCGCCTGTAAGACACCCTTGCCGCCAAACCGCTTGGCGTCTTTATCACGCAGCTCATGAGCTTCGTGCACCCCAATCGAGGCTCCGGCGGGAACCAACGCCGTGCCCGTAATACCTCCTGTCACATTGACCTGGGCTTCAACCGTGGGTGACCCCCGCGAATCTAGCACTTCCCGGGCAGTTACAAATTCAATCTTGGGCATGAAAATATAAAATCAATGCCTTATAGTATACGGTAAATAGTGGCAACCCGTAACTAACCCCTCCTCGCTTTACAGCTTCACCGACCCCGCGATATCCGGCGGCGCTTTATCTCCGCTATTTTAAGACGCGCCATACTTTGTTCAATCAGCGCCACGGCATCAGCCAGGGCAACTTGGTCTTTCGCATTCTTTTTCATTTCCCGGGCGCGTTCGAGTGCTGCCTGAACCCGTAACTCATCAATGTCTTCGGCTCGCTCCGCCGTATCGGCGAGCAGACGGACACGCTTGCCGTCTATCTCAACAAAGCCGCCGGCTGTCGCCAAGTGTTCGCGAGCGTCTTCCTCGTCAGCCTCGCGGCGGCGGATTGTTATCACGCCGGCAGTCACAATGGTGATGAGAGGAATGTGGTGGGGCAAAATGCCAATATCCCCCTGCGCCGTCGGTAACACTACGGCATACACTTCGGCTTGGAACTTCAAACCTTCAGGGGTGATGATCTCAAAAGAAATTTGGCCGGCCATAGATATTGCCTTACCCTACTGCTGCACTTCCTCAATTTTCCCTTTCATGTAAAAGGCAGATTCAGGTTGATCGTCGTGTTGCCCCGCCAAGATCTCTTTGAAGCCTCGAATCGTGTCCTCGCGGCTCACGTACACTCCCGGGATACCCGAGAACACTTCCGCCACATGGAAAGGCTGCGATAAGAAACGCTGGATGCGGCGGGCACGGGCAACCACCACTTTATCTTTTTCCGACAACTCTTCCATACCCAAGATGGCGATAATATCCTGCAAGTCTTTATAGCGCTGGAGCAGTTGCTGCACCTCGCGCGCTACCTGGTAATGTTCTGGGCCCACAATATCCGGCGCCAAAATAGTCGAGGTGGAATCGAGGGGATCAACGGCGGGATAAATACCTAACTCTGCCAGCTGCCGCGACAAAACAATCGTCGAATCAAGATGAGCAAACGTGGTCGCTGGTGCCGGGTCGGTTAAATCATCCGCCGGGACATAGACTGCCTGCACCGAGGTTACAGACCCCTTCGTCGTTGAGGTAATACGTTCCTGTAACGCTCCCATTTCCTGCGCTAAATTGGGCTGGTACCCCACCGCCGACGGCAGACGGCCCAGCAGGGCGGATACTTCTGCGCCTGCTTGGGTAAAACGGAAAATATTATCAATAAAGAACAAGACATCTTGGCCCTCATCGCGGAAAGACTCCGCCATCGTGAGCCCCGAAAGACCAACGCGAAGCCGCGATCCCGGTGGCTCATTCATCTGGCCAAAGACCAGGGCTGTCTTCTCGAGCACGCCCGATTCCGCCATCTCATGGTATAGGTCATTACCCTCGCGCGTGCGCTCACCTACCCCGGCGAACACCGAAATACCGCCATGCTGTGAGGCAATGTTATGGATGAGCTCCGTAATTAAGACTGTCTTGCCCACCCCTGCGCCGCCGAAGAGCCCTACTTTGCCGCCTCGGGTAATGGGGGCAATTAGATCAATAACCTTGATGCCTGTTTCGAATATTTCCACCTGGGTATTTTGCTCGGTAAACGCGGGGGCGGCCTTGTGAATCGGGCTGCGTTGGCGAAACGTCCCGGCTTTGCCATCAATGGGTCGCCCAATGACATCAAACATCCGGCCCAGCGTATCTTTGCCCACTGGCACTGCAATCGGCTGACCCGTATCCACAACCTCTTGCCCCCGCCGCAATCCGTCAGTGGAACCCAACGCAATCCCCCGCACCGTGTGCGCAGAAAGGTGCTGGCTCACCTCAATGACTAACTCCTCCTTGCCCCTTGCGGTCGTCAGTGCGTTATAAATTGCCGGCAAGTCCCCGGTAAACTCGATATCAACCACGACCCCAATAATTTGTTGAATCGTACCAGTAGTGTGCTTCATATAGTGATAGTCATTGGGTAAATTATTTGATAGCTTCAGCGCCCGACGTAATTTCTGCTAATTCTTGTGTAATAGCCGCCTGGCGCACGCCATTGTACGTCAGCGTCAAATCACCTATGAGTTCCTGCGCATTATCAGAAGCATTTTTCATCGCTAACATCCGCATTGACTGCTCCGAGGCAATTGCTTCCAGGCTGGCTTGGTAGATTTGGACTTCGATTAAGCGGGGTACGATATATTGCAGCACCGCCGCGGGCGAGGGCTCCCACAACGCCTCACGAATCTCCAGGCTGACTCGCCCGTCTGCCGGCAAAATTAGCGTGGGATCAACCGGCAAAATATCACGGACCACGACGTTCTGTTTAACCGTCGAGATAAAATCGGTATACAGTAGGCTCACCTGATCCACAAGCCCGCGTCGAAATTGATCTATGGCTGTTGCCGCCAGAGGATTGGTGTCCTGGATCGTCGGGCGGGCAGGCCAGCCCGTGTATACCCCAACCACCTCGACATCGCCGGCAAGCTTAGCCATAAACTGCGCCCCTTTTTGGCCAACGACAATTAAGATAGTCCGAGAGCGAGCAGCTTCTCGGGAAGTACCTGCTCTGATTGTCGTTAAGAGCGCCCGGAAAATATTACTATTGTACGCTCCCGCAAGACCCCGATCACTGCTAAAAAGAATAATCAGTCGCTTGTCGATCGTCCGTTGCGCAAATAGCGGGTGCTCCTCTGTCCGGGTCAGTTGCTTTAAGCGAGCCAAGGCCTCGCGCGCGCTGAGCGCATATGTCCGTGAGCGCAGGGTCGCTTCCTGGGCACGGCGCAGCTTGCTGGCCGCGACCATCTGCATCGCATACGTAATCTGGTTAATATTCTTAACCGATTTAATCCGCCGGCGAATTGTTTGGACTTTAGCCATGATGAGAGTTTATGCAGGTTCTGGCTGAAGCGTAAAAGTTTCCACGATGGTCCGCGCCGAATTCAGTATGACCTCTTTTTGTTCATCCGCCAGCTGTCCGGTGCGATCAATCTCTGCCAGTAAGGCAGGCTGCTCTCGCTTGAGTCCCTCGCGCAGCACAGTTTCAGCTTCCCTAACCTTCTCTACCGCAATGTCATCAAACACTCCCGCTGTCACTGCCAGTAACACCACCACCTGCTCACTTAAACTCAATGGTTCGTACTGGTCCTGTTTAAGGATTTCGGTCAAACGCCTACCCCGCTCAATTCGCTGCTTCGTATCAGGATCAAGATCAGTAGCAAACTGTGCAAAAGCCGCCAATTCTCTAAATTGCGCCAACTCTAAGCGCAAGCGTCCGGCCACGCTTTTCATAGCTTTAGTCTGGGCCGCGCCTCCCACGCGGGAGACGGACAAACCAACATTGATCGCCGGGCGAATGCCCTGATAGAACAAATCGCTCTCTAAATAAATCTGCCCATCCGTGATCGAGATGACATTGGTGGGAATATACGCCGAGACATCATTGGCCTGCGTTTCAATGATCGGCAACGCTGTCAATGAACCCCCACCTTGTTCATCAGCGAGTTTCGCGGCCCGCTCAAGAAGGCGAGAGTGTAAATAAAAAACGTCACCAGGATACGCTTCACGACCGGGCGGGCGCCGCAGCAGCAAAGAAAGCTGGCGGTAAGCCCAGGCATGTTTCGACAAATCATCATAGATAATAAGAGCATCCTGGCCCTTGTCCCGAAAATACTCCCCCATCGCTGTGCCAGCATAGGGCGCAATATATTGTAAGGCGGCTGGATCAGACGCCGAGGTTAAAACAACAATCGTTGACTCCAGGGCACCCTCTTGCCGCAAGCGGTCAACGATCCGCGCCACCTTGCTCTGCTTCTGACCAATGGAAACATAAATCGAGATCACCCCTGTCTGCTGGCGGTGCTGATTGAGAATCGTATCAATGGCTACTGCCGTTTTGCCCGTCTGCCGATCACCAATAATCAGCTCGCGCTGGCCCCGGCCAATTGGAATCATGGCGTCAATTGCTTTAAGGCCCGTCGGCAACGGCTGTTTGACCGACTGACGCGCAATTACGCCCGGCGCAATCTTTTCTACCGGGCTGGTAGCTCGCGCCATCAGCGGACCCAGGCCATCCAGAGGGTTGCCCAAGGGATCGACTACGCGGCCAACTAACTCAGGACCAACCGGTACTTCTAAAATTTTACCGGTCAGGCGGGCCTTAACCCCCGCTTTGAGCAGTTGATCATCGCCCAAGAGAACCGCACCCACTTGGTCCTCCTCCAGATTTAAAGCAAAGGCCTGCAGCGTCTCTCCTGGGCGCTGGCTTTCGAGAGTAATCATCTCGCTCAAACCACAATTGGTCAGCCCATAAATCCAAACAATGCCGTCGCTCACGCGGGTGACAATGCCTACCTCTTGGATTTCGGGAGTTGATTTAAGATCGGCAATCGCCGCCCGCAACTCTTGTGTAAGTTCAGGAATGGAAATAGTAGACATTTTAAGAATGCGCCTTAAGCTGATTAAGCTTGGTTTTCACCGAGGTATCGAGCTCACTGACTGGAGTATAGGCCACAAAGCCCCCCTTAAGATCGGGGCCAATCTGATAGGTAGCAATAACCGAGGTAGCCCCATACTGCCTCTCGAAAAATTTCGTCAAGGCTGGCTTCGCCGCCGTCGGAAATTGTCGCGCACTAATAACCTGCAGGGGTAAGCGGCGGCTCGTGACAAACATCGCCTGCGCAATTTCTTGAATCATAAGTTCGGCCTCACCCAACATTTTGTACTGCCTCATCAGCGCCGCCAAAGCTTGAACGACCTGTGCTCGCGGATACCGCTCGCAAAGTTTAAGAAAGGCGCGGGCCAACTTTCGTCTGGAATATCGTTCCATAAGCCTGGCTAATGAGCCTGTACTTCTTGCAATGCCCGCTTTATGAGAGCGGCATCGCTCGGCGAATCAAGTTTCTGATCAATAATTTTCTCGGTGGCTTCAGCGACTAAATAGAGTGCCTCTTTTTTTAAGCCGCTGCGAACAATGTTCTCCTCTTGGGTAATCTTGGCTTTTGCCTGGGCAAATATTTTCTCCGCCCGGCGGCGAGCCTCCGTCTCGGCAGTCCGAACAATATCCCCTGCCTGCTGCTGGGAGCGACTAACAATCGCCTGGGCTTGAGTCTGCGCCTCGCGCAATACCGCCTGCTTTTCGCGCACCAGTGATTGCTTTTCCTGGGCAATAGTATTCGCCGAGCGCAGGCTTTCCTCAATCGTGGCCCGTCGGTGCTCCAAAACATTGAGAATCGGCCGGTACGCAAAACGCCGGAGTAGAAGCAGCAAAATACCAAAATTAACCACTTGGAATGCCAAGGCTCGCGCATCAAGGCCAAGCGCACCAATGCCGGCTGCCGGTGCCACTGCTGCTGGAGCAGTCTCGAGAGCGCTGGCCACGAGGGTAAATAAAAATAATATGTTCATATTCATCACACCGTTGCCCGCACTTTTTTTAAGCTTTAGCGCGGACTGACGGTAAGATCAATTAGACAAACTTGAGAATAAGCGCCACCACCAGCGAATAGATGGCAATCGCCTCAGCAAAAGCTACCACTAAGATAAGAATGGTCTGCAATTTGCCCGCGGCTTCAGGATTACGCCCAATCGCTTCCATTGCTCGAGAACCAATCCAACCAATGGCTAGCGCTGGAAAGATCCCTCCCAGAGTAATCGTGAGACCAGGCATTATGACTTTGAATGTTTCTGGATCCATAAAATTCCTTTATATAGACTGCTTAAGATTTAAGACAGGGTTATCGACTTGGAACACTGTCGTACATAAGATGAGACGCACGTGCTGATGATACCTCATGGTGACCATCATCGGAATGATCGACCGTGGCAATCTCCAAGAAAACGAGTGTCAGCATAGTGAAGACTAATGCTTGCACTAAGCCAACGAACAACTCTAAACCAAAGAACGGCAAAGGCGCAACTAGCGGCATAAGGTAGGCGATCACTACCAGCAAGACTTCGCCGGCAAAAATGTTACCGAAAAGTCGAAAAGAAAAAGAAATCATTTTAGAGAACTCGGCGACCAGTTCTAATAAACCCACGAAAAGTAAAATTGGATTCCAGCTGAAATACTTGCGGAGATGGCGAAATAAGCCCAGCTCGGCAATAGCGTAGATCTGGGTCATAACCACTGAGATAATCGCCAAACCAAGGGTAGTGTTAAGATCAGCCGTGGCTCCCCGCAACAGCGGCACCTCACCATTGACACCGAGCACGGTAATCGAGCCCACCCCCGGCAAGAGTCCGAGCCAATTATTAACTAGGATAAATACAAAAAGAGTCATCAGCAGCGGAAAAAATCGTAGGGTTTTAGCGCGATTATGGGTAACCTGATCAATCAGGTCTAGTACGGCCTCACTGGTTGCTTCAACCAAGTTGGCGACCCCACCGCGGGGCCTGACTGCAACACGGCGGCCAGCCAAGTAAAAAAGCCAGAAAATAATAAGGCTGCCAACGATTCCTGCCAGCAAAGAATTACTTATAGAGAGGTTGCCGATCCTCAAAACTTCCTCTGCCGCTAATGATATGTGAATATCGCTCATAAAATAATGCTTATTCCTTCGACACACGCCTGATTTTGCGAGCAATCGCAACACTGGACAGTACCATAGATACTATCATGCCGCCAATGATGAAAAGGGGCGTCGTTCCTAAAGCGCGGTCAACCTTAATTCCCAGTAATATTAAAACGACGAGAGGGATCGCTAGCAACAAACCAATTTCCCCTGATACTACCCACAGGTTAAAGAAGGCGGGACCAGATTTTTTTTCGGGGGATATATTCGGGGGTAGTACCTTGGCCATATATAACGTTAATTTACAGGAACAGCGCCTAACAGGGTAGGAGCTATGAGCCAGCAGTTTAATAAGTAACGGCGCACTGTCAAGACCCCTTGTTATTGACAAAGATAGAATAAATAATCGTAATATCGTGTCGGCTGCCCCGTTGACATTTACCGTAGAGCGCATACTATGCCAGGGTCGCAAACTAATTGCGACAAGATTTATCAAGGTCGATTAAATCACAAAGGAAGGAAGTTAGGAAATGGCAACTACCATGGTGCGAATTGGATGTGTGGACCCGCGTAACCAGAAAATCTTCGCGGACCTCGAACCAGCCTATCATTTTACGATCCTCGGCGGTTCGTTAAGCTTTGTCACGATGACAGCCGTGCAGCAAGGCCTGATTGAACAAATCAAGGCACTCCACAGCGTCGTGGAGCTTGAGGAAGTTCACCTGGAGGATCATTGGGACTCCACCCACAGCGGGCACGGCTGCAAAGCCTACAACGCTCTACTCGCGGATGATTCCCAAGATGTCCACGAATGGCACTTGAGAAAGGCCCAGCAAATTCTCCAGTCCACGCCAGGTTTGGAGAACATGACCATTCGCCTCTTTTTGCGTGATCTTGATCACAACACGGTAGTTGAGATTCCAACTACCTCGCCCGCGTTGGCCGAACTCGCCGCGTAACCTTGTCTTGATAAAATCCTCCGGCGGTCCTCCAACAAATTCATAGCGCCTATTGCTATGTGGAGGACCGCTTTTTCATTGCTCGCCCGAAAAAATCGACCCTTGACAATTTCGGGGTACCGATAATGCTTATTACCTGGAAAACGGTAGCGATAGGTTATCAGCAACGTTTTCCCGCTCGTCGTTCTTTGGACAAAACCCCATATTAAGAAAGGTCTTCCATGACCAGTCGCCGCCAGAAGCAAGTCAGTGTCATGCTCTTATTCCTCGCTCTCACTGCAAGCGCTTTGTGGATGCGATTTGCCAACACGCTCCCCGCTACAACAGACGCTTCTCATGAACCGGAAAGTATCATGGTCATGTGCATGGATTGCCGCTATGGCGATCCAGCGTACGTAGGCGGCATCTTCTCCACCGCGTATCACTTCACCTGCCCTGGCGGCAGCAAAGGCTTTGTGGAGAATGCAGAGGAAGTAAAACGACTCAAAGAATGGATCAAGCTGCTGCGCAGCAAAGAGAAGAATCCCCGCAAGATCATCTTCGTCGACCACGATACCTGCTTGGCCTACGGCTCTGCCGACAGCGACCGCCGCCACATCACCTATCTGCACCAAGCAGAAACCGTTATCCGCCAAGATCCATTCTTGGCCGGCTTCGCCATTGAGCTCTATCTCAATCACATGCAACGACACGAACTCACAGCTGTAGCTCATGCCCTGAAGCATAAACCTCGATCAGCCTCGACCCACTAGAGCCTCGGAGAAGCACGGCCGGCTCTCTTGACCACTATCTCGGTAGAGATAGTGGTTTTTCTTACTCCCAGCAACTGCCTTATTGATAGAGTGGTTCTAAGCCGGGCATGCGCTTGCCTTCCAAGTAGGCAATCATCGCTCCGCCACCGACTGAAACATGGTCGTACTTGCTCGTTAAGCGTTGCTGCTCAATCGCATTCATCGTATCCCCGCCACCCACTACTCGAAAAGCCTTGAGTGTCGCCAAGTGTTGGGCTAAATAAATAGTTGCCGCGGCATATGCCGGGATTTCGAACTTACCGACCGGGCCATTCCACATCACGGTTTTTGCTCCCGCACACAAATCAACAAATAACTTCACTGTCGCCGGACCAATATCCCACAAGCCTTTAGTCTGTGGCGGCAGTGCCTCAACCGCCACTGTCTTAACCTCACCGCTGACACCATCTTCCGGACCAATCACCACATCCACCGGCAAAACAAACTTGTCCGCACCATCTCGCAACATCGTCTTCGCCGCCACAATATCATCCGCACTGTAATATTCTTCGGGGTATTTACCCTGCGCCGCTAAAAAAACATTACCGAGTTGCCCGCCGAGACAAATTTTGTCGACCTTGGTCAGGAGATCACGCAACATACCAACCTTAGTGGAAATTTTAGCGCCGCTCGTGATCGCAATATAAGGATGCTCGGGATTAGTATGGATCTTGCCTAAGATTTTGACTTCCTCGGCAGTGCGGCGCCCCGCACACGACGGCAGCAAATAAGGCACAAAAGCAACCGAGGTATGCGCCCGGTGACTAACACTAAAAGCTTCGTTGACATAGATATCTGCCAGCGCCGCTAGATCCTGCGCTAACTTTTGGTTGCCTGTCTCCTCTCGTTCATCCTCCCGGACATTGGGCAGCAAGATGACACTTCCCGGTTCCGCGCTTTGCACGATTGTCTCTACTTCGCTACCCGTCAACCGTTTTGTTGTCCGTATCTCTTCCCCTAAGAGTTCTTCTAACCGCCGTTTAATAGGCGCGAGGTCAAAATTACCCTCTGCCGCCTGCGGCCGCCCCAGATGGGTCAGTAAAATCACTTTGCAGCGTTTTTGGCGCAATTCATTGATGGTGGGAATCGCCGCCTCAATCCGGTAGTCTTCAAATTCATCTACCACGCCATCTTTACCCGGAGAAACATTAAAATCGACGCGTACTAAGACTCGTTTGCCATCCACCGCTACTTCATCGAGCGTCCGCAACTTTTTCCTGCCGGAGAGATCTGCCAAGCCGTCAGCCATATGCTCTATCATAAGCATGCCAGCCGTAATAAGTAAACTAGCTGCTCATGTACTCGCTAGGCTTAGGTAACGGAGCTTGGTGAATAACTTCAGTATCGAGCGGGGCCTGCCTGCACCTGCACCCCCGTCCGACCCGCCTTCGCTTCGGCAAGCTTCGGTAGGGCAGGCGGCTTTGACTCGGTGTACCCGCCGGAGCGGTACTGGTGAAGGCGGGGGCGGCACCCGAGTACAATAATTCATTATTCACCAAGCTCGCAAAGTTCTACTTGCCTAGCTCAATGACTTGTTCTACCAGACGATTTGAATAACCCCATTCGTTGTCGTACCAGGCGAGCACTTTGACCAAATTTCCACCGACCACGCGCGTCATCTGCAGATCAACAATCGCCGAATGAGGATCACCGATAAAATCACTTGAGACTACCGGTTCCTTCGTTACCGCTAACACGCCGCGATAGAGTGGATTATCCACGGCCTCTGTCAGGACTTGGTTAACCTCATCCACCGTCACTTCTCGCTTGAGTAAGAAGGTAAAATCAGAGAGAGACACAATGGGCAAGGGCACGCGCACGGCAATACCATCAAATTTGCCCTCTAGAGATGGCAACGCCTGCGTGGCCGCCACTGCGGCGCCCGTCGAGGCCGGGACCATATTAGCTGCCCCTGCTCGCCCGCCTCGAAAATCTTTTTTGCCTGGGCTATCAACGAGCGCCTGGGTTGCCGTGTAAGCATGAGCCGTGGTCAGGAGCGCCTTTTCAATGCCAAAAGCCGATTCTATGACCGCCGCCACTGGCGTAATGCAATTGGTCGTGCAAGAAGCATTGGAAATGATTGTTTGCCCCTGGAGATCCTTGTCATTGACGCCGAGCACCACCGTGGCCACATCATTGTCCTTAGTCGGCGCGGAGATAATAACCTTTTTTGCCCCCGCCACAAGGTGAGCTGTAGCGCTTTCCCTATCCGTAAATACTCCCGTTGCTTCAATAACAACATCAATTTTAAGATCGCCCCAGGGAAGAGCTTTCGGATCTTTCTCCGCAAAAACTTTAATCTCTTTTCCCCCCACCACGAGCTTGTCTTGGTTAACAGCTATATCTTTGCTGTAGCGGCCATAGATTGTGTCGTAACGCAAGAGGTACGCCAAATTTTCTGGCTCGCCTAAATCATTGATGGCCACAACCTCCACTACCTCATCCTGCTCGAGCGCAATTTTAAAAGCCGCTCGGCCAATGCGGCCAAAACCGTTAATCGCTAAACGTGTCGCCATAGATCACCATGTTCTTTAGGTTTAAGTATAAAGAGTCCCGCGATTAAAGCGAGTCAAATTTTTCCGGGATAATATCAGTATTTTCTCGAATGAGCTGCTGCAGCCGTGGTTCTGCTAGCAATCCCTCCCGGGCGCCAATGTGGGCTACCACCGAGGTAGAATTAGCATTTCCCCAGAGCATGGCCTCCGGTACTGATTTTCCTTTAACAATCCCGCTCAAGAAACCAGAGCCATACGCATCTCCGCAGCCTGTTCGCTCCACGACCGGCCCACGAAAGATTTTCAGAAACCAAATGTGCGTTCCATCCGAAACGTAGGAACCGTCCGGTCCATCAGTGATAATCATCAGAGGTACGCCGATTTCGTGAAAACCTTGCGCTAGTGTCTTGATATCGCGAGTGGCTATCCCTAGTACCCGCGCGCTTTCTTCGCGATTTAAGAAAAGCATCTGTGCGCGTTTGAAAAGCGGAAGGAGTAGCTCTCGCCCTAAGTTCATTTGGTGAGTACCGGGATTAAAGGCCAGCTTTACCTCCGGATGTTCTTCCAAGTAGGTCACAATGTCTGCATGTAATTTTACTACCCCCTCGCCCGAGGCCGAAGTAAGATAAATCCAGGTAGTGGGCTCCAGCGTAGGTAGTTGGTATGTTCGCGGCTCGTGGTACACAAAAATCGTCCGCTCCGCTTTAAAGTTAATGACGGCCGAAAAGTTAGTGCCGTGAACGGTGTCAAACTCGACATAACGAGTGTCAACATGGTTCTCCTTAAGAACATCGGCCGCGACATGACCCTGGACATCATCGCCAACAATGGTGTACAAGGCAGCACGCAATCCCAGGCGGGCGGCACCGATAGCATGGTTGGCCGCGTTACCGACTGCCGGCACATCAGTTTTTTTATCCACGGCAATCTTTTCCGCGTAGTCAAAACAGAGTCGGCAGTTTTTGCCATCAATATCACACTGCAAACTGGCATCGCTCATTTGCAGAAACACATCTTGGGTAGTATCACCCACCGCCACCACATCAAAGAGAGAAGCAGACATAGACTTAAGCTACTGTACCTTAAGCTTCCCACTTGAGCCAAATACCTTCATCTTTTCAGCCACCACGGCCGCCACGGCATCGCGAGCAGGCCCAAGCATCTTGCGCACATCAATTTTATCATGTTGTTCCGCAAAGTACGTTTTGAGCGCACGCTCCCAAGCAATTCTTAGTTCAGTATCAACATTAATCTTGCAGACATTACTCGTAGCCACGCGGCGCAAATGGTCATCAGCAATGCCTGAAGCACCATGCACAACAAGCGGCAGTGAAGGCAAGATCCTTTGCACCTCTTCTAGTAACTCGAAACGAACATACTCCTGGCCCGTAAAGGCCCCGTGAATTGTCCCCACTGAGATTGCCAGCGCATCCACATGAGTTTCCTCAACAAACTGCTCCGCTTGCTTCGGATCAGTCAAAAAAGAATCGGGCGTACTAGCACCGTGGAGCTCCTGCATCCCTTCTGCTCCCAGAATCGCCCCCAGTTCTGCTTCTACCCATACCCCTCGATCATGTGCATAGTCCACCACGGCGCGGGTCATCTCAATATTTTTTGGCAAAGGCAAGGTGGAAGCATCAATCATGATTGAAGTAAAGCCTGCTTCAATACAAGCCTGGGCTTGAGCCAAACTCTTCCCATGATCCAGATGTAAGATAACCGGCACATCTGCCGCGTTTGCCAAAGCGCCTACCAAGGCGGTCATGACGGTGACGTTAACGTAATCTAAAGCTCCCTCTGACGTCTGGACAATGACTGGTGACCGCTGGGATTGTGCGGCGCCAATAATCGCTTGTGTAAATTCCAGATTGGAAGTATTAAAAGCCCCGATCGCAAATTGCATATTAAAAGCCTGGGCAAAAAGATCATGCGGTCGGACAATCATAGGCTTGAGCTTAACAGCAATTAATTCCCCCGCTCGTGGTGGGCTTGCTGTACGATCTTCATAATCTCCACGAAATCCAGGGGGTGGGTTGAGGCACTGCCAATAAGAGCTCCATCAATACCTGGTTCTGCCATAAAAGACTGGATGTTTCCTGGTTTTACACTCCCCCCGTAGAGGATCCGCAAACGCTCCGCAGCGTCAGCGTCAAAACGCTCGGCGACTAATTTACGGATGAGCAAAATAAGCTGGGAGATATTGGTCGGATCAGGCACCGCGGGGGGGTTGTTAGTGCTAATGGCCCAAATTGGTTCATAAGCAATCACTAGTTTTGTCAGGGCCATCCGCGTCACGCTGGCCAATAGGCCTTCGATTTGTTGAGTAATCTTCGATACGGTTTGATCGGCTTCGTACTCTGCTAAAGTTTCGCCGATACAAATAATGGGCGTGACGCCATGCTGCACTAAAAGATTAGCTTTGGCTTGAACCTGCTGATCCGTCTCCCCTGTTAGCTCCCGGCGTTCCGAATGACCGACAATACACCAAGAAACTATGGGTTCAATTTGGGTAACTGACACTTCTCCTGTCCAGGCTCCCTTTTCCTCCCAATGCACGTTTTGCGCGCCCAAAGCAACCTTCTCACTTTGTCCGAGTGCAACCTGCACTTCTGCCAACATGGGAAAGGAAGGACAGATAACTACATCAAGCTCCACTTTGATGTTTTTGAGTAGTTTTTTCAGGGCAGTAACTGTTTCCAATGTAGCTTTATAAGAAAGCTCCATCTTCCAGTTACCAACTACCAGGGGACGGCGCGGCATAACCTTAAGCATAGAGGAGGAGTCCGGAGGCAGCAATTGTCATTCCTTGAAGTCAACCCATTCGACTCCACGGTCTAAAGGCCGTGGCTTGCTCAGGGTTGACTCTAAAGCCGCGCAAGCTCCACCCTTCAGGGTGGAGCTTGCGCGAGTCGAAGAGTCAAGCTTAGGGTTGAACCTGCACATTATGCCAGGATATTTGTTAGATACTAAGGGACCGGAGAAAAAAATCAGCGCCCACTATTAACACCGTAACGACAAAAGCAGCAACAATAACACCGACCAAAATCGCTAAAAAAGCTTTTGGTTTAGGAAAGCCAAAGACAAACGCCGCCAAAGCCCCTGACCACGCACCGGTAACTGGCAAAGGAATTGCCACAAATAACGCCAGAGCCCAGAAGCCATACTGGTCTACTTGCCGCTCAAGCTTGCGTCGCGTGCGGGCAAAAAGCCAGGTTAATAAGCGATCCACTTGCCTCGAGCGAGTGCGCAACCAAGCTGCCACCCGCTCAAAGAAAACCAGCAATAAATAGGCGGGGATCATATTCCCGAGGATTGATAAAGTAAAAGTCGCTAAGATCGGCAGTTTATAAATACCGATAGCCACAGGAATCGCTCCACGCAGTTCTGCTACCGGGAAGGCTGCAATAATCATTGTTGCCAGCCACGGCGGGACACCGCGGAGTGCCGCCACCAGCTCGGGGAGAATTAACATCTCTAGATAGTACGAGCAACCTTTTGTTCGCGCAAGAAAGCTGCTGAAGTTTCCGGTAGGGTGGTGGTAATTTCTAAACCAGAACCTATTTCAAACCCACCCCAAGCGTTAAGGCGAGGCGTAATTTGAATGTGCCACCGAAAGTGTTGAAACGTTGCCACGTTACAGACAAAGCCCGTTTCATCACATGGTGCCGAGAGGATGTAATAATTATATGGCGGATCGTGCAAGCCTGTATACAATCGCCCCAAGACTTGTTGCATAATCTCGGCTAATGATTCGCGCTCGCCCGGCCCAATATTTTCAAAGAACGGCTCGGGACGGCGTGGCATAATCCATACCTCGAAGGGGAAACGCGAAGCGTAGGGGCAAAAAGCCGTAAAATCATCATTTTCCCACACCAGACGCTCTCCCTGTGCTCGCTCATACTGCAACATGACCTCGTAGCCATCTTTACCCTGCTCTTGAGCATATGCCTCGGCGCCCCGCAATAAGTCTTGAATATCATCAGGCAGCACCGGGACGGTAAAAATTTGGTGATGAGGATGAGCTAGGGAGCCGCCAGCCTCCTGGCCATGGTTGTTAATAATCTGAATGTAGTTAACCGAGGATTTAGTTTTCAGTTGGCGGTACCGCAAGACCAGAGCCTCTAGTTCTAAGGCAAGCTCTTGCTGGGTCATTAGGGGTTCAATTTGGTTGTGCCAGCGTGTCGCTAATAGCTCGTGGTACCCCACTGATTCCATCGCGCGATAAGGTCCTCTACTCCACGAGCGTATGTCGTCCTGCGGCACAAAGGCCGGGTACTTATTACGAAAGACGTGCACGGCCCACGTATCTGGATCATCGGGCAGGCGCAGGATATCCGGCTCTTGAGGAAAATCAGCCAAGTTACAAAAAGGGCACTGCTCCTGGTATTTAGGTAGGCGCCGCGGTTTGGTTCGCTCGCGACTAAAATCATCTGGCCGCCGCGAGCGGCCAATAGCGACCACTACCCACTTGCCAGTAATCATATCCTGGCGCAACTCCCCTTTTTCTTCCGGGTTGCTAGGTAAGATCTTAATCTCCGGACGCTTGTGTGGTGTCCGCCTCATGATCGCCTGTTAACTTTTTCTGGCGCGGCATACACTCCACGCCAAATATTCAAGCGCACCTGCACAACTTCTTTGAGAACATCGAAATAAGCCTTGGTCGAAACCTTGCTATCAGGATCATTAACCCAATGAATGGGCCGCTCCGCAATTTTATAACCCAGGCGCCGCGCGACTGCTAACGCCTCCACATCAAAACCCCAACGATCAATAGTCAACTGCGGAAAAACCGCTTCCGCCACCTGGCCGCGAAAGAGCTTAAAGCCAGCTTGAGTATCCTTAATACCCCTCACTGCCCAGAACTGAATCCAGACATTCCCTAAATCCCCAAGCTTTTCCTTCCACCACGGCTGGTGAACAGCAATCCGGGCACCCGCCACATCGCGCGAACCGATGACGACATCAAACCCCATGTCAAAAAACGGCAGCATCTGCTCGACATGATTGATCGTGGTAGAATTATCGGCATCCATAAATACTCGGTACTTACCCTTCACATGGGTCATACCATAACGCACAGCGTAACCCTTACCTCGGTTAGCGCCGTATTGTAGCAGGCGCACGTGCGAATCAACGATTGCTGCCTCCCGTACAACATCAGCGGTGCGATCCCGCGAACCATCATCAACAACCACTATCTCCCAAGTATAGACCTGTTGTTTAAGATACGATACGACCGCCTTGAGTGTCTGGGGTAACCGTTTCTCCTCGTTGTACGCCGGAACGATAACAGATAAAAAAACACTGGTGTCGTTTTCGTGCGACATGTCGATAGTATACATTACTTTAGCATCGGATACTTAAAAATGTCCGGGTTCAGCAGCGTGGGCTTGAGACAATCACCGCTTCAGTGCAAGGTAATCCGCGAGCATAATGCGTGCCGCTTCGGCATGCGCTGCCTCGCGACTACCACCCTCCGCTCGCACCTGCTGCTCGGCCGCATAACTCGTCAGCGTTTCATCTACCTCTTCAATCGGTATGGTCGGCACTTGGCGCCGCACGTAGTCAATAAAATTACGCGTAACCCTAGTTTGGGCGCTCTCGCTACCTGACAAACTGATCGGCACACCCACCAAAATGCGGGAAATTTTATCGTGCTCAATAATCTCCTTGAGTACTGCCGCAAATTCTCTCTTTTTCTGATCAACGGTGCTATAGCGCAGAGCAATACGCTCGTCAGGATCGGTCATGGCAACACCAATGTAGCGAGTGCCATAGTCAAGACAGAGAATCATATAATCATATATAGGTAGTAATTAGCCCATTCCTCGCCCCTTATAATAAGCTTACCCAACGGCAGAACTGATAGTCAGGATGCGAGGCCCCTCTGGCGTCACTGCCACTGTGTGCTCTTCATGAGCCGCCAGGTGGCCATTTTGCGTAATCACCGTCCAACCGTCGCGCCCGGTTGTCACCATGGGATCTTCTGTAGTAACCATCGGCTCAATGGCAATGACTAGGCCTGCCTGGAGCTTAAGGCCAGTGCCCGGCTTGCCGAAATTGGGCACGGCCGGCTCTTCATGGACAGCGTAGCCCACTCCATGGCCCACTAACTGCCGGACGACAGAAAACCCTTGGCCCTCCACCTGGCGCTGAATCGTGGCTCCAATATCACCGATAGTGTTGCCAACTGTCGCCTGGCTAATACCTGCCGCGAGAGCAGACGAAGTGACATGTAGCAAAGTTGCTGCCGCGGAAGAAATAGTACCCACGCCCACAGTGTGCGCGCTGTCGAGATAGAGACCCTGATATACAATTCCTAAATCCAATCCTACAATGTCTCCCTGGCTGATCTCCTCATCATTGGGTAAGCCGTGAACCACAGCATTATTAACGGACACGCATAAAGCAGCGGGAAATGGTTTATGACCTCGTGGTGCATAATTTAAAAAAGCCGCGGTGACTCCATGCTGGCTAATAAGTTCGCGCGCCCGGGCATCAAGCACTCGACCGGTCACACCAGCAACCGTCTCACTCGCCAGCTCATCCAGAATCCGAGCTAGGATTGCGCCCCCCGCGGCTAGACGCTCAATCTCCTGGGGTGTTTTCAAGCGGACCATTTAAACTCCTTGTTGCCGTGACGTAATGATCGTCATGATATCGTCGTGCACGGCCTCAATCGACTTAAACCCATCAAGTTCATGGAGAATGCCTTCCCGTTTGTACTGCTCAATCACTGGCAAAGTTCGGTCTTGGAATTGTTGCCACCGCGCCGCAAATTTCTCGGGTTCATCATCCGGGCGCACACCGATGTGACCTCCCCGCTCCCGGCAGCGCTGCTGATCGGCTTCCGTCACGATGGGAAAATCACCGGCAATTCCCAAACAAAATTTGCGCTTGGCGTTGCGGCGCATCATTTCTTCTTTGTCCACCGTGAGCCACAAGACAAGTGGCTTACCATATCCATGCTCCGCAAAAAACGCATCAACCACCGCCGCCTCCTCACGCGTTCGAGGCGTGCCGTCAAACACGAGCCCTTGACCGCCAGCCACGAATTCTTTGATGGCTGCAATTACAATTTCCGCCGCCAGGGCCGGCGGGGCAAGGTAACCATTATCAATCAAGGCCTTAATTTTCTGCCCGAGCTCAGTATTCCGGCGGGCGACACTTCGGAAAGCATCACCCGTACTAAAACGATGATAAGAAATCTTCCGCGCCAACATTTCGGCCTGGGTTCCCTTGCCGGCTCCCGGCGGCCCCATGACATAAATGACTTTCGGTAAAGCTGGCACAGCCGGTCACTCTAGGCAAGCCCCTCGTATTCCCGCACCGTCAATTGCGACTCAATCTGCTTCATTGTCTCTAGCACCACCGAAACCACAATGAGCAGTGCTGTCCCCCCAATCGTGAGAGTTTGCAACCCTGTTAATCCTTGCACAATGAGAGGTAAGACCGCAATCAAACCCAAAAAGAGGGCCCCGGTAAGCGTGATGCGATTAATAACATACTTAAGAAAGTTGGCCGTTTGTTTGCCTGGTCGAATACCAGGGATAAATCCGCCCTGCTTCTGAATATTTTCCGCAATATTATAAGGATCAAATGTAACCGAGGTGTAGAAGTAGGTAAATAAAACTACTAAGACAAAATAGGTAATACCATAAAACCACTGGTCCTGGAATAAATTCACAATACTCCCCGCCACCCGCGCCACCGTAGCGTTTTGCACTCCCACTAAAAAATTAGCGATCACCCCGGGAAATAGCATAATCGAGAGCGCAAAGATAATAGGAATAACACCGGCTTGATTTACCCGCAGCGGCAGGTGTGTCGCTACACCCCCAAAAATGCGGTTACCGCGGACCCGTTTAGCATAGCTGACTGGAATTGATCGCTGTCCCTCGGTCACAACAATTACTCCCGCAATGACCACTACAAAAACTACCAGAAACGCAAGATAGGTAACGAGTAAATCAGGCGTGAAGGTAGCATATGTCTGGGCTAAAACTTGCGGCAGTCGGGCGATAATCCCGACAAAAATAATGAGGGAGATGCCGTTACCGATGCCCTGTTCAGTGATTAGTTCTCCTAACCACATAAGAAAAATGGTACCGCACGTCACCGTCACTAGTGTGACAATGAGTTCCCAAGGCGTAAAAGCAATACCGGCTACCCCCTGGGCTAAACCTCCTCGTTGCAATAAATTAATGAAGCCAAATGCCTGTAGGGCGGCCAGCGGCACTGTCAGAATGCGCGTCCATTGATTAATCTTTTGTCGTCCGGCTTCGCCCTCTTCCTTCTGTAGTTCTTCCAGCCGCGGCACAATCATGGTCAGGAGCTGCATGACAATTGAAGCGGTAATATAAGGCCCGACGCCGAGCATCATAATCGAGAGATTCGAGAGGCCACCGCCCGAGAAAATATCCAGCAAGCCAAAAAGCTGATTACCCCTAAACAAGTTTTCTAAGCTTTCGGTAGGAATTCCCGGTACCGGAATGACCGCTGCCACCCGGAAAACAATGAGAAGCGCAAAAACAACCAAGAATTTCTTGCGTAGCTCTGGCACTCGGAAAGCACTAAGAATTTTTTTCCAATCAATCATACGCCATCAATGCTAATTCTCCCGCTGACTATGTTATAGACTTACAATATCGCAATTGGCAAACAAGAAACAAGAGAAACACCTCACTGACGAGCCTCGCTTAATTTTAAGCCCGCGGGATAATCTCCACTTTACCTCCCGCTGTGCGTACCTGTTTTTCCGCTTGAGGTGTTGCTGCATGCACCCGCACGGTCAGCTGCTTTGGCAGAGAACCAATGCCAATCAATTTGACCGGGTAAAAACGCTGCCGCAATAAACCAGCCTGCCACAGCTGACCTGGTCCCACAATACTCTTAGCGGCAAAGCGGTTAAGATCGCGCACTGTAATAACTTGTGGCTTAATTACCTGCGAACGAAACTTTTGTTTGCTGCCCCGCCCTTTTGGCAAACGCATATAGAGCGGTGTCTGTCCGCCCTCAAAACCGGCTTTCGTATGAGCGCCGGCGCGTGATTTTTGTCCCTTTTGCCCGCGTCCCGATTTGGCGCCCCGACTACCAATGCCCCGGCCCACACGTTTTCGCCGGCGAACTATTTTAGCTAACTTGTGAAGCGGCATATTTTTCCCTAGACAACAATTATATTACCAAGTGCCTTAATCGTGGCCCGGGCATTGTTAGCCCGATTACTAGAACCAAAAGTCTTGGACACCAAGTTTTTGATGCCGGCTAAATCAGCCACGGTGCGGACGGTGCCGCCCGCAATGATTCCCGTCCCCGGCTTAGCTGGTTTGAGGAGAACAACTGCGCCATTAAATTTAGCCTTAACGATATGGGGAATACTTTCTTCCTTGAGTGTCACCCGTACCATGTTCTTACTGGCATGGTCTTGCGCTTTCTGAATCGCTTGCTGAACATCGCGACTTTTACCAATCCCAAAGCCCACGCTCCCAGCGCGATCACCCACAATAACGCTCGCTCGAAAACGGAAGCGACGACCACCCTTGACCACGCGCACAACACGCGCGACGTCCAGTACTTCATGATCGTACTGGCGCTGTTCCCCGCCTAGGGCAAAGGTATGACGACGGCCCCGCGGCGAAGACCTGCTTGATGATGGTGTAGGGGGTGACATAGTGCTCTAAAAATTTAAGCCGCCTGCGCGTAAACTCTCGGCCACGGCCTTAACTCGACCATGATACTTGTACCCCGAGCGATCAAAAACCACGCGAGTTATGCCCTTGGCTTGAGCTAGTTTGGCCGCCTCTCTGCCAAGGCGTTCTGCTTGATCCACTTTTGTTTTTTTCCCTGACGCCTTATGGGTAACGTGCAAGAGCGTGCGCGCTGATTGATCGTCAATAAATTGCAGGGTGAGACTGCCTGCACTGCGAAAGACACTCACGCGGGGACGAGCAGCTGTCCCCTGAATTCGGGAGCGGAGACGCCGGTGACGTTGTGAACGACGAAGAGGATCCATAGCTGGTAATTAAGTAGTTGTTCCCACCACTTTACCAACCTTGCGGCGAACTTGTTCACCCACGTACCGCACTCCTTTACCTTTATAAGGCTCGGGCGGGCGAACTTTGCGAATATCGGCTGCCACCTGGCCCACCATAACCTTATCTGCACCAGCAATAGTAATAATTTCTTTGTCTACCGTAAACTGGATACCCGCCGGCGCTTTAATCTTGACTGGATGAGAAAAGCCAAGCGAGAGTTCCAGATCCTGGCCCTTTAGGTTAGCGCGATAACCAACGCCTTGGAGCTCAAGCTGCTTACTAAATCCCGTGGCCACACCCTCTACCATATTAGCGATACGAGCCCGGGTCGTGCCCCACAAAGCACTGGCCTGTTTAGTTTTCTTCTTAACCTCACATTGCACCACCCCATCAGTCACTAGTACGGCCATATGGGGATGCAAGATAAACTTCAATGTCTCTGTTTTACCTTTAACCGTAACAAAACGACCCGCCACCTCAACAGTGACACCGGCGGGAAGAGTAATAGGTTGTTTACCAATACGCGACATATAGATGAGAGATCATACTGAAAACTACCAAATTTCGCAAACGAGTTCTCCGCCAACGCCCTCTTTGCGGGCTCGGCCGTCATCCATTAATCCCTTGGAGGTAGAAACAACTACGACGCCTAAGCCATCGAGCGAGTAAGGAATATCGCCCGCTGAGACATACAGGCGCTGTCCTGGTCGGCTTAACCGCTTTAACCCATGGATCCGGGCTTTCCCTGCCTCCGTATAAGCTAACGTGAGTATGAGCTGAGAGCGTGCGCCTTCTTGCACCCGCAGCGAAGCAAGTAATCCTTTTTCCTGCAATAGACGAGCGAGGCTTTCCTTGAAACGAGAGTAGGGTACCGCCACGCGTTTTTTATTAACGCGTTGCGCATTGATGATAGTCTGGAGCATGTTAGCAATAGTATCCATAGAGTGGTCTTACCAAGAAGATTTACGAATGCCCGGAATAAAACCCTTTTCCGCATTTTCCCGGAAACAAATGCGGCAGAGACCAAAGTCTCGCATGTAGCCGCGCTTACGTCCACACAGAGAGCAGCGCCGAACAATCCGGGTCGTAAATTTCGGTTTCTTTCTGCTTTTAGCTTTTTGTGCTTCAGTCGCCATGAGTATAAGTAATTTATGATTGAGTAGGAATCTCTTTTTCTTGTAGCTTGTGCTTGGCCTCCTCGCGCGCACGCCGTGTTCGCGCGGTATCGAGGGTAACTTCCGCCGCATCATCCGCTTCGCGCGTTAAAGGAAAACCCAGGACGCGAAACAGTTGCTCACCGATTTCATCCGTCACAGCCGTTGTGACAAAGGTGACCTGCAGACCAAAAATAACATCAGTTTTTTCGGGCTGAATTTCGGGAAACGGCAATTGCTCGGCAACGCCAACACTTAAATTTCCTTGGCCGTCTAAACTCTTAAGTGGAATGCCTCGGAAATCACGGACGCGGGGTAAGGTTATATCCACAAAACGACGCACAAAATCTTCCATTCGTCGCCCCCGTAGAGTTACCCGATAGCCCACTAAATTCCCCTGCCGAACGTTAAAACCAGACACTGCTTTACGGGCGCGGCGCTCATGCGGCTTTTGCCCCGTAATCGCCGCGAGATCATGCTGCACTGCTTTCAGTAGGGCACTATTATCACGCTGCTTACCGACCCCAACATTAACTACTACCCGAACAATCCGCGGTACCGCATGAATATTAGTCAGTCCCATTTGCTGCTGCAAGGCTTGGTATTCTTTAGTAAATCGTGAGGCCATATAGTTACTTCTTGAAGGGGATAGTTTCGTGGCATTTCTTACATACCCGTTCCCAGACGCCTTCACCGCCCCGCTGCTTCCCCACCCGCGTGCTCTTCTTGCAGTTCGGGCAAACGAGACTGACCGCCGCAATGTTAAGCGGTGAAGCCACGGTCACGCGTTGGCCTTTCTCACCTGCTCGTTTGGGACGAACATGTTTCTTAACAATATTCATACCCTCCACCAGTAGTCGGCCTTCACGTGGCAAGACAGCTAGCACCCGCCCAGTTTTTCCCCGGTCTTTGCCCCGCCGCACCCATACTGTATCGCCGCGACGAATTTTCATTTTGTGTGGTACATCGTGATTCATAGTTACCATACCTCCGGCGCTAAAGAGACAATTTTTTGATATCCCCGAGCCCGTACCTCACGGGCAATCGGGCCAAAGACTCGGGTCCCGACCGGCTCCTGACTTTCTTTCTGTAAGATCACCGCGGCATTTTCATCAAACCGAATCGCTGATCCGTCCACCCGCTTATGTTCTTTACGCACCCGGACAATCACCGCCCGCACCACGTCGCTCTTTTTCACATTACCTCGAGGCTCGGCCACTTTGACGCTCGTTACAACCACATCGCCTAAATAAGCATAGCGGCGACCAGTATTACCGAGCACACGGATAACCTGCAGGAGTTTCGCTCCGGTATTGTCAGCGACTGCTAACATTGAACGTTCGTGGACCATAGCTAAGTATTTCTACGTGACACAAGCCCTAAGCGTCCTGCAGAATCCAGCGCTTGCGCGCCGAGAGCGGCCGGCATGAGCGGATCGTGACGTTTTCTCCAACCTGAGCCTTATTGCGAGGATCATGAACTAAGTAAATTTTTGTGGCGCGCGATCGCTTGTGGTATACCGGATGGACTTTCACAGTATGGACGGCAACCGCAATCGTTTTATCACCCGAACGGCGCAGGACCACCCCGCGCATTGTTCGCGCGCGCGGGGAAGTATTATTAGAGGTCACGGTTTTATTCATAATCTGTGAGTATGCGAAGAAGAGCGCTTAAGCGTCAAGTCGCTTCTCGCGTAAAATGGTTTTAGCCCGGGCAATATCCTGACGTAATTGCCGCAAACGAGCATGATTTTTTTCCTTGCCCGTCCGTGTTGATTCTTGCAAAGAGAAATAGTCATGCTGCATTTTCTCAATATTCCCCGTCAGCTCGCCCACCGGTAAATTTCTTAAATCATGCGTTTTCATAACTCTTAGCCTACTTTCTTTACAAACCGTGTCTTAATCGGTAACTTATGACTGGCTAAACGCAGTGCCTCCCGCGCCGTCGCTTCATCAATGCCATCCATCTCAAACAACACCCGGCCCCGGCGCACGGGCATAACATAGTGATCGACTGCTCCCTTGCCTGATCCCATGGGAACCTCTTGGCCCTTTTTGGTAATAGGCTTATCCGGAAAAACCCGGATCCAAATCTTGCCCGACCGTTGGACAAAACGAGTCATAGCGCGCCGGGCGGCTTCAATTTGCCGGGCTGTTACCCAGCGATTCTCCAGTGCCTTTAAGCCATACTGACCAAAGTCAACCGTTTGTGCCCCTTTAGAGGCTCCCTTAACAGTCCCCTTTTGCTGCTTGCGATGTTTGACGCGGCGAGGTGTTAACATATCTTTTACTTATGATTGACGGGTCCGCGCTGGGCGAGGAGACTTGGCTACTTCAGCTAATGATTGGCGCTGCCGGCGAGCTTTCGGGCTAACCACTGCTTTGCGGCTTTCTCCGGGTTTTTCCTCTTGGCTCTTAATTAATTCTCCGCGATTAATCCAAACTTTGACGCCAATCGTTCCGTAGGTGGTAAAAGCGGTAGATTGGCAGTAGGAAATATCAGCCCGGAAAGTATGGAGCGGCACGTTGCCATCAGCCAACCATTCGGTGCGAGCAATTTCTGAACCATTCAAGCGCCCGGCAACCGCCACCCGCGCCCCAAGTGCCCCGGCCTGCATCGCTCTAGAGACAGCGTGTTTCAGGGCGCGCCGAAAGGGCATGCGCCGCTCAAGTTGATCAACAATTTGCGTGGCGACTGCCGCAGCATCAGTGTCAGGATTACGAATTTCTTGTACATTAATGCGTAAGCGACCTGTCCCCCCCAACAGCCGACGTAAATCTTTCTGGATTTTTTCGATGCCTGTTCCCCCCCGGCCAATTACCACCGCTGGCCGGGAAGTGTGAATCGTCAGAATCGTCTCTTTCTGCTCACGGGCAATTTCGACACGAGAAATAGAAGCCGTGCGTAACTGTTGCTGGAGATACTGGCGAATTTTAAGATCGCGTGTTAACCAATCGCGGTATTCTCCGCGGCGGTCAGCAAACCACTGTGGATCCCATGATCGTAAAATATTGCTAACCCGTAATATAACTGGGTGTGTTTTTCTGCCCATATCGTTAGTCTCCTATGCTTTTACGACGGTGAGATTTTTTAGGATCTCCGCCCTGCTGCTGCATCTTCATCTTGGTGTAGGCCTCTTCCTGTTTACTGGCATGGGGGACTGATTTGGCAACTTTACCCTTTGGTTGGGGCGCTTCTTTCATCTCTGTCTCGTGAGTTCCCACTTTACCCGTAACAACATCAGCCGCTGTCAGCTCTTCAATGTAAGCCGCCCGGCGGGGCGTTGGCGTCGCTTTCGGCTCCACTTCTTCTATAACCACAGTGACATGGCTTGTCCGCTTTAAAATCGGGTGAGCCATCCCGCGACTGACCGGCTGAAAACGCTTCAAGGAAAATCCGCCGTCAATAATCACGTCAATTACCTTCAAATTACCGGCCTCAATCTCAAAATTATGCTTGGCGTTGGCAATGGCACTGTGTAAAACCTTACGGATAATGGATGGCGCCTCTCCTGGCAAAAACCGTAATTGGGCCTCGGCTTCCGCCACCGGTAAACCTTTGAGCAGCTGACGGTACTGACGGATTTTCCGGGGCGCCATTCGGGCATTCTTATGTTGTGCAGTAATAATCATAAAGTACTATAGAACTTACGGCACAGTTGGTTTAGTGACACTCGCTGCTGCTGCAGCCATTTCTGCTTCTTTCTGCATGCGGCCACCATGGCGAGTAAACTTCGTGGTCGGCGCAAATTCACCAAGCTTATGTCCCACCATATCTTCCGTCACCAATACCTCAATGTGCTTTAAGCCGTTATGGACACCAAAGCGAAAACCAATCATCTCGGGATAAATCGTCGAAGCCCGCGACCAGGTCTTGATGATTGTGCGGTCGCCAGCTTTAAGCCGCTGCACTTTCTGGAGCAGCTTCGGATCAATAAATGGTCCTTTTTTTAGTGATCGAGGCATATTAATGACAAACGTTTATAAAATTACTTAGTTCTCTTTTTCTTCTGCCGTCGCGCGATAATCATGGCGTCCGAATACTTGCCGCGGGTACGAGTCTTTACTCCCAAGGCTGGTTTACCCCACTTGGTTTTGGGCGCTTTAAGGCCAATCGGTTGATTGCCCTCTCCGCCACCATGAGGATGGTCAACTGGATTCATAACTTTACCCCGGACTTGTGGACGACGTCCCAAACGGCGAACCCGGCCAGCCGAGCCAAGGCGCTCCAACCACTGGTCAGGATTACTCACCTGGCCCAGCGTGGCATAAGACTCTTTGGGAATCAAGCGAATCTCGCCGGAAGGCATCTTTAATTGCGCATAATTCCCTTTAACATCCATGAGGATCGCTGTTGTGCCTGCTCCGCGCACGAGCCGGCCGCCCCGCTGCGGACGAAGCTCAACATTAAACACTGATAGTCCCGGCGTAATATGCTGCAATTGCATCCGGTTGCCCGGAATTTCCGGCGTCTGCGCATCTGTCATAATCGTCGTGCCAGGAACGGCGCTGGACCAGGCCAGGCGATAGCGACGTTCGCCATCAGCATACAGAATCAGCGCCAGAAATGCCGAACGGTTAGGATCATACTCGAGCCGCTCCACTGTACCCGGGATACCCTGTTTTTCTTGAGCAAAATCAATCACGCGCAGCGAGCGCTTGGCGCCTCCCCCACGATGCCGGACAGTTATCTTACCTTCCGCTCCTCGGCCACTTATCCGCTGCTTCGCCCGCACCAAGACACGCAGCGGCTTTCCTTTGTAGAGCGCGCTGCGGTCAATGATCGAGGATCGTTTACGAGCGGCGCGCGTTGTTTTGTAAATCTTAATCGGCATAAAGATTTCGGGAAAACATTTAGATGCTAAAATCAATTGTCTTTCCGGGAGGCAAGGTTGCGTACACTTTTTTCCAGGCATTCGTTCGTCCCTGGGAAGCTCCGCGCCGGCGCCGCTTGGAGTGCATCTGCATCGTGCGCAAGTAAACAGGCACAACTCCATAGCGCTCGGCAATAGCCACCGCAACTTGTCCCTTAGTCGCCTGTGGCCGCACCCGGAAAGTCACGACACTATTGGCTTGCTGGGCAACACTCTTTTCCGTTACGAGCGGCACTAATCCTAAGCGGCCAGAACTAGTTGCCCGCTGAAGCGTATCAGCTTTCGCGCGGCCGGGGGTAGGCTTGGCTACCTTCTTTGATGTAGGACGACGGCTATCTTGGCTACCGCGTCGAGCTATTTTTTTGGTAAACGATAAGAGCGACATAGATAAATATTTTGCTTAAATTTGAGGCGGGGGGGACACTGGTATTCCGCCACAGCGTTGCTCTAACTCGGGCAAAGCCCCTTCATCAATCCAGACTTGCTGCGCCCGGAGGATATCTTCAGTAACCACTCGCCCTACCAGCATCACCCGCGCCGCCAGCGCATTACGCGCTACCCGCAGCAGGCCCGCATTTTTCGCAGCAATAATAATCAAAAGACCGCGGGTACCGTCAGGTAGTTGCTCGACAAACTCCTTAGTCTTTGTCGGCAACGTTGCCGGAAATTGCACCACGTGCAGTCCACCCGAGATGGCGTGGTCATGCAAAGCGGCGGCCAAAGCCCGGTGGCGCATGGCTTGGGGCATGGGTAACACGCGGGTCTTGCGGCTCCGCGGACCAAAGGTGGTCCCCCCACCAACCCAAATCGGTGAACGAATTGAAGCATGTCGAGCTCGACCAGTGCCTTTCTGCCGCCAGGGTTTACGCCCGCCGCCGCGAACTTCCGAGCGATCTTTCGTATGCGCCCGGCGCACGCGCATACGCTGGCGACCCGTATGAATAGCTTGAGCTATTAAATATGGCGAGGCACTTTTGGTAACAAATGTGGGCATGGGGATCATCGTCGTGGCCTCACTACCAAAAACCCGACGCATGATTTGATGCTGTGCAGGAGAAGTCTTTTGAGCGGTCGCGGTAGCAGTCATATGATTATTTTTCCACGCTGCGAATTTCCACTAAGCTGCCACGGCGGCCAGGCAAAGCCCCTTTGATGGCTAGAAGATGCTGCTCCTTATCAATATGGACTACCGTCAAATTCTTAACCGTTACCCGATCACTGCCCATCCGCGCTGCCATACGCATACCTTTGCGCACATGCTGCGGAAATCGTCCGCCAATCGAACCAGGGCGGCGCAACACGTGCCGGTGGCCATGGCTAGCTGGTCCGCCTTTAAAATGATGGCGTTTAACCACGCCTTGAAAGCCTTTACCTTTCGACACCCCCACAACCTCTACGGTGTCGCCCACGACAAACTGCTCGACTGTCAACTCTTTAATATCGTCTCCCCATGTTGCTTTAAATTCGCGCCGGGCCGCAAAGGGAGAATCTGCCTTAGCTGTATCTCGCGGCAGGGCTAACTGCACTGCAGTATAACCATCTTTTTGCTCATCACGACGCAGGGTGATGGTATTAGGCTTCGCCACAATTAGGGTAACCGGAATAACTTCTCCCTCGGGAGAAAACATTTGCGACATACCAACTTTTCGACCTAACAATGCTTTCATAAGCAGGGCTACTCAAATCAATAAATTCACTAAAACAAAAACCACCCATCGAAAACCGGCGAGGTTTTGGCGATATACCTATAGAAGTGGCCACGTACTGTTCCTGCCTTTGCAGCCAGGCATCATCCGCGACTTTCAAAAGGTTATCCGCACTATAAAAGATAGTAGGAGAAAAGTCCAGGACTATGATCACGCCTGGTGCTTATTCCTATTGTAAGTTTTAGCCCGTTTTCATCGACACATCTACTCCCGCCGGCAGATTGAGGCTTTGCAGCGTATCAATTGTCCGAGGGGTGGCGGCAACAATATCAATCAGACGTTTGTGCACCCGGATTTCGTACTGATCACGGGCATTTTTGTGCACAAAGGTTGAGCGGTTAACCGTGTATTTTTTCTTGCTGGTCGGCAGTGGCGTCGGTCCTGATATCTTCGCACCATCACGTTCCACCGCATCCACAATCTGCCTCGCCGACTGATCAATCAGTTTATGGTCGTAGGCTTTAAGCTTAATCCGAATACGCGGGGCCGCTGGTTTATCCTGTTCAGCGGCAGTTGTCGTTGCTTCTTTCTGGGTTTTTTCTTGAGTAGCCATGAGGAGGTATGTCAATCGCTAAGGGATAACATTCACTTCTATTCCTTCACTTTACTTCAGGATTTTAGTAACGACCCCCGCCCCTACCGTTTTGCCGCCTTCACGAATAGCAAAGCGCATGCCTTCTTCCATCGCCACGGCAGAGACAAGTTCAACTTTGAGGCTAATCGTATCACCAGGCATAATCATTTCCGTACCCTCCGGCAATTCCACCGAACCCGTAACATCAGTTGTCCGAACATAGAACTGCGGCTTATAGCCCTTGAAGAATGGCGTGTGGCGTCCCCCTTCTTCTTTATTCAAGATGTACACTTCGCACTCAAAATTAGTGTGGGGGGTAATACTGCCTGGCTTGGCTAGAACTTGGCCGCGTTCTACATCTTCCTTTTTCAAACCCCGCAAGAGCAGTCCCGCATTATCACCGGCCTGGCCCTCATCAAGCTGCTTATTGAACATTTCGATTCCCGTCACCACGGTCTTCTGGGTGGCGCGCAATCCGACAATTTCTACTTCCTCATTAATATTGATTTTGCCGCGCTCAATCCGGCCCGTGACGACAGTGCCGCGGCCTTCAATAGTAAAGACATCTTCAATCGGCATGAGAAAAGGCTTATCAGTTTCCCGGACTGGTTCAGGAATCGCTTCGTCTAACGCGGCAATAAGGTCAACAATGGGCTTAGCCACCTCATCGTCTACGCCTTTGGCTTCGAGCGCTTTGAGCGCCGAACCACGAATAATCTTGATGTTGGGACCATCGAATTCGTACTTGCTTAAGAGTTCTCGGATTTCTTCTTCCACCAAGTCAACAAGCTCTGGATCATCAACCATATCAACTTTATTGAGGAAGACCACGATTTGCGGCACGCCCACCTGACGCGCGAGTAGAATGTGCTCCCGTGTCTGGGGCATCGGGCCATCGGCAGCCGATACCACGAGAATCGCGCCGTCCATTTGCGCCGCTCCAGTAATCATGTTCTTAATGTAATCAGCGTGTCCAGGACAATCTACATGAGCGTAGTGGCGACTATCTGATTCATACTCTACGTGCGTCGTGGAAATCGTGATTCCGCGCTCCTTCTCTTCCGGAGAGTTATCAATTTCATCAACAGACAAAACCTTTTTTGCACCACCCCGAAGACTCATGACGTGCAAAATCGCTGCGGTCGTAGTTGTTTTGCCGTGATCAACGTGTCCAATCGTGCCAACGTTGACATGCGGCTTTGTTCGTTCAAACTTTTCAGCCATACGTTTTTTAACGGTTATTAATAAAAAAGCTCCTACGACGTTTCATCCAGTCGCGCTTGAGTAGTTAAGACTGTTGCCGCACATACGGCACAGCCGCCCTCCCAAGACCACAACCGTCGAGGTTGTATCTTTTCTAACACAGTATTACCGCCGACGCAATACCACCAGCAAACTTACCAAGGACTTACTCCTGGAGGTCCGGCGGTAAGTCTCCGCGGAGAGGTTCAAAGCGCACGCGGCGCGGTGGGGGCAGGGGAGAAGACTGCTCGGTCGCTTCGAGCACACTAACTTGACCTAAACCAATATCATCAAAGGCTTCCTCTTGTTGCTGCTGCGCCCGGTAGAGGGCAATGTCTTGGTTGATCTTATCGAGTACGCTCGAGGCATCGGCCTGCCCCTCTTTCACCGGCGGAAAAACGAGCTGGACTTCCTCGGTATTCTTTTGCTGCCAAGACTCTACGTCTTTCTTAAAACCAATAATAACTTCCTCGCCGTCATCCGCCGGAAAACTAAAATAGCCGCCCAGTTCCTGGAGCGTAGCCACAATATGGTTGAGTACATCAGTCCCCCGCATTAATTTCGACCCTACTCCTGTGTTTAAGATTATTCAAGGACAGTTAACCACATGATGTGGCGGCTCGCACCTCTTAAATTGACAAGAAAATAAAAGGGAAGAAAATGATAGTATCCCTTCACGGACAGATCATTTCACTAAAGAAACTCTAGGAGACCAGCATGGCTAATGACTACGGAGTGCCCCCTCACCAACCGTACCGGTTCCTGGTTCGCTGGATGCTAAAAAGAGAAAGGGCCAAGGTGCTTGAGATCGAAGCAGCTTCTTGGGAGATTCCTTGGTCAGAAGAAAACCTCATCCACTGTCTCGACAAGCGCAATTGCACCGGCGAGGTGATTGAATACGAAGATACAATAATTGGCTTCATGATCTACGAGCTACACCAGACCATGATCGAGCTCCTCACCCTTGCTGTATCCCCCCAGTGGCGGCGGCGGGGTGCTGGCACACGAATGGTGCAAAAGTTAGCCTCGAGACTGTCGGTGCAACGTCGTCCGCGCCTAGAGGTGCCAGTAGGTGAATACAACCTGGCAGCGCAGCTTTTCTTTCGTCGTCAGGGATTTCGTGCTATCGGCACACTACGCAACTACTGGGAAGACTCGAGCCAAGATATGTACCTGATGCGATATCTCTGCCCACAAACTCGGCGCACCAGCCCCGCTTTTCCCATCAATCGCCTCAACCACCTGTTCTCGTAAGTGCATGAACGTACAGCCATGAGAGGGATTTCCCCGCTCATGGCTTTTTCATACCTACTATTTATCTGGAGCCCGTAAGATCTCGGGCGTAAGCCCGAGGATGAAGGGCTTTGTCACTGTTCCGGCGGAGCCGGCACGCCACAGACAAAAGTCCCCCGATACCACGGGCTTATGCCCGTGGTGACTTTTATTACACCCCGAGAATTCCCCGCTGCTCGCAGCGGGGATGAGAGGGGCTCTTAAAAAGAATCGGCGGACCGTGCCTGCCGGCAGGCAGGGCCGACTCTGTGAGCAACGCAGCCACCCTGATACCCCACGGCCTTGCCGCGGGGAGGCTTCATTTTTTCTTCTCCGCTTTTTCTTTAACAGCAATGCCAATAATTTCCTGCTGGATATTGCTCGGCACTTGTTGGTAATGATCAAATTGCATGGAGTACGTCGCCCGGCCTTGGGTCATGGAGCGTAAGCTGGTGGCATACCCAAACATCTGGGCCAGAGGAACTTGCGCCGTAATAACCTTAATATTCAAGCGATCTTCAATGCCTTCAATCGTCCCGCGCCGGGAATTTAAATCACCGACCACATCACCCATGTGCGCTTCAGGCGTAATCGCTTCCACTTTCATAATTGGTTCCAGTAATATAGGCTCGGCCCGGCGCATGCCTTCTTTAAATGCCATAATGCCGGCAATTTTAAAGGCAATTTCGGAGCTATCAACTTCGTGGTAGCTGCCATCAAAGGCCGTCGCCTTAACATCAACCACGGGAAATCCAGCCAGCACACCGGCTGTGGCCGCTTCCACCACACCTTTGCTAATCGGCGTGACATATTCTTGGGGGATGGCGCCACCTCTAATATCATCCTCAAACTCGACGCCGGTGCCCCGCTCGAGCGGTTCTAAACGCAGCCAGACATGTCCGTATTGTCCGCGCCCGCCGCTCTGCTTAATATATTTACCTTCGGCCTCAACTTGCTTGCGAATTGTTTCTTTATAGGCAACTTGGGGCTTGCCCACGTTGACTTCGACCCCAAATTCTCGCTTCAGCCGATCGGCCTTAATTTCTAAATGGAGTTCCCCCATGCCATCCATAATCGTTTGCATGGTTTCCTCGTCAGTGCGCACTCGGAAAGTTGGGTCTTCATCCATCAGTGCTTTAAGCGCCGTCCCCATTTTTTCCTGATCCGCCTTCGTCTTGGGCTCAATCGCAATGGAAATCACTGGTTCTTGCCCCATAATCCGCTCGAGCAAGATGGGCTGGTCCGGATCACACAGAGTATCGCCCGTTGTCGTGCTCTTTAAACCAACCAGGGCCCCGATGCCACCCGCCCCGATTTCCGAGACCTCTTCCCGGTCATTAGAGTGCATGCGCAGGATACGGCTAATTCGCTCTTTCTTGCCATTTGAAGCATTCAACACATAGGTACCGGTGACCAGCTTCCCCGAATACACGCGGAAGAAAGTAATTTGTCCAACAAAAGGATCGGTCATTACTTTAAAGGCCAACGCCGCAAACGGTTCAGTATCCAAAGCCTTACGGGTGATTTTCTTATCGTGATCTTCGGGGTCGGTTCCTTCAATTGGAGGCAAGTCAGCCGGCGAGGGCAAATATTCAACTACGGCATCGAGGATACGCTGCACACCTTTGTTTTTAAGCGCGGAGCCACAAAACACGGGCACTACCCGGCCGGCAATGACAGCCTGGCGCAGTGTGATATTGAGCTCTCCCGCGCTGATTTCTTCGCCGTTTAAGAACTTTTCGGCGAGCTGATCATCAAAGCCAGCAATTTTTTCTACCATTTCTTCTCGACGTTGCTTCGCTTCCGCTACCAGTTCAGGGGGGATATCTACCATTTCAATTTGCTCGCCCCTCTGTCCCTGAAAATACCAAGCCTTTTGGGTTAACAAATCGACAAAGCCCGCAAACGCCTCTTCTTGGCCAATGGGAATAGTCATGACCACGGTGTTTTTGGTTAGCCGGTTATGAATCGAGGCGAGCACTTTCCAAAAGTCTGCTCCCGTCCGATCCAACTTATTAACAAAACACAGGCGCGGAACATGATAGGTATCAGCTTGATGCCACACAGTTTCACTTTGCGGTTCGACACCAGCCACACCGTCAAAAACTACCACTGCCCCATCGAGCACCCGCAAGCTGCGTTCAACCTCCACCGTAAAATCAACGTGCCCTGGTGTGTCAATCAAATTCAAGCGATGATCCTTCCAAAAACAGGTAGTCGTGGCAGACGTGATCGTAATCCCGCGCTCCCGTTCTTGATCCATCCAGTCCATGACTGCTTCACCTTCATGCACCTCCCCAATCTTATGCGTTAAACCAGTATAAAAAAGAATGCGTTCGGACACGGTTGTTTTGCCCGCATCAATGTGGGCGATAATCCCGAAGTTGCGGATACGCTCCATCGGTACCTGCGGAAATTCTTTCTTGTCAGCCATATGTAATAACTTTTAGTCTCCAATGCGCAACCTTAAAGTGAGCGACAGTAAATATTGCGCAAGTTTGCTTAAGAGAAGTGAGAGAAGGCCCGGTTTGCTTCCGCCATGCGGTGCACATCCTCCCGTTTTTTAATCGCGCCCCCCTCTTTTTTCGCCGCATCAACTAATTCCGCGGCTAGTTTCTCGGCCATGGATTTGCCCCCGCGCTTGCGGGCTGCATCCCGCAACCAGCGCATAGCGAGTGTCTCTTTGCGATCGCCCCGGACTTCAATCGCCATTTGATAATTCGCTCCCCCGACGCGGCGCGCTTTTACTTCCAGCACCGGCGCTACATTACGCATAGCGGTATCAAAGACTGTGAGCGGGTCATTCTTAGTGGTATCAGACACCATCTGCAGCGCATCGTACACAATTCGCTGGGCAATACTCTTTTTACCATCAAGCATCACCTGATTAATAAACTTCGACAGCGCGAGATTGCCAAACTTAGGGTCAGGCTTAAGGTACTTCTTGTTTTTATAAACGCGGGGTTTACGAGGCATACAACAAAAGTAGTTTTAAGTTTTCTTAGGTTTCTTGGCTCCGTAGCGACTGCGCCCCCGGCGACGGGCTTCTACTCCCGAAGCATCAAGTACTCCCCGCACCACTTGGTAGCGCACCCCCGGTAAATCCTTACGCCGACCACCGCGAATTAATACAATCGAGTGCTCTTGTAAATTGTGCCCTTCCCCCGGAATAAAGGCAGTGACCTCAATGCCATTGGTTAAACGGACCCGGGCCACTTTCCGCATAGCTGAATTCGGCTTCTTCGGCGTCATAGTTTTTACTTGTAAGCAGACGCCGCGTTTAAATGGTGAGCTTAAGCGAACGGGATGATTTTTTAAGACGTTGAAACTGCGCAACAGGGCGGGCGCTTTGGATTTCTTCTTCTTGCTTTTGCGGCCCTTGCGGACCAACTGGTTTGTTGTAGGCACTGCGGCAGTGTAAAAAATAAAGTGACAAGTTATAAAGCGCTGCTTTCCCTCTCCGCGCTGTATGCTTTTAATTTGAAAGACACCGCCCGTGCGGTGCGCTGTGTCAGCCTAAGCCCGTAAAATTAAGGCAAAGACAGGCGTTACTACTATATGAGACTCCAGAAAAAATGTCAATCTGCAACAAGCTTAAATTGGCCCTGGCCGGTCAAAGGGTCAAAGACCTCATTAAGATCTTGCGCGAATCTCCAAAGAACCACTGCCCCAGAAGTTAAAAACCGGCAAATAAACGAGTGAGCGCTAACGCCGGACCAATGACAAACCGCGAGACAAGCCCCGCCCCAAAGAGCAATAAAACAATAATAATATAGAAGCTATAGCGTTCTAAGAACTCCACAATATCCGAACGGTGGTAGTGGTGCAAAATCAGGTAGAGTACTTTTGATCCATCAAGCGGCGGGATAGGGATTAAATTGAAGAACATCAAGACGGCATTAATGAGGGCAATCGTGACAAAAAGAAACGGTAAAGCCGTCGTGGGCGGAGAAAACCGCGCTAACAAACCAAAGACCACCACGAGTAAAAAATTAGTGCCGGGACCAGCAAGTGCTACCATCACCGGCCCATAGTTGCCATAGCGCAGATTATAGTAATTAACAGGCACCGGCTTCGCCCAACCAAAAACAAAACCAGCCCGAGAAATTATGAGAATCAGCGGCACCAGAATGGTCCCCCACAGATCAATATGCTTGAGAGGATTGAGCGTGACTCGTCCTAAATAGTATGCTGTCGGATCCCCGAGGCGAAAGGCCACATAGCCGTGTGCTGCTTCATGCAATACTACGCCGATAACTAGGCCCACAATCGCAGCAATCATTTGTAATTCGGTACCAATCGGCCCAGTCGTTAAAGCCTGGAACATCATGCCACCAGCGTACCAGCGAAATGGCTGACATTCAATTCAAATTAATGATTAATCTTTGCGGTACTTGCCCGGTAGTGAAAAATCGATAGCTTCGTTCAAAGTCTCACGAGGAGTGTTGATCTGGAGCCCGTAAGATCTCGGGCGTAAGCCCGAGGATGAAGGGCTTTGTCACTGTCCCGGCGGAGCCGGCACGCCGC
>JBBDZC010000004.1:0-40984 GCA_040900375.1 Candidatus Anderseniibacteriota bacterium
GTCCCGGCGGAGCCGGCACGCCGCAGACAAAAGTCCCCCGATACCACGGGCTTATGCCCGTGGTGACTTTTATTTATACTCATCGCCATGGCACAAGCAGCTATATCTTGGCGTCCGCTGCGAAGCTTAAAACCCTGATCGATTTTCTACTACCGGGCTTGCAAAAAAGATCGTTATCCGGTAAAAAAGATGTACTCTTCACTAAGCAAGATAAAGAAAAGATATATGGCGCGCGTTTGTGAAATTTGTGGCAAAGAAAAAAGTATCGGTAACTACCGTAAGCTTTTGCGTGGTCACTACAATGTAACTGGCAAACGTGCTTTCAAGCCAAACCTGCAACGAGTGCGTTACCAGGGCCGCCGGGTGTTAAGCTGTGTGCAGTGTATTCGCACTCTCCATAAAGACGCTAAAGCATCAAAGGCCGGGATATAAATCTCTTTCCAATTCATTTTTTCGTGGCGGCGAGTCATGGGATTCACTAGCGAGCTCATCTTTATCTCGGCGCATAGCGCGCGGCGCGGGAATCAATAATGTATAACATTGCAGGTGATTCGCGCCAAGAAAAAGATGAGCGAATGCAGTGTCGGGGTGCCGGGAATTCTCTTCCTTCGTCGCTCTCACTGTGCCATACCGGCACATGTTCCGCTCCTCATCCAGAGCCGGGGTTTTCTCGAACATGAAGCAGTTCATGTTTGAGAGAATACCCTTCAATTCCCGTATTGTCGGGGTGCCGGGAATTGAACCCGGGCTACAAGACCCCCAGCCTTGCGTACTGCCGTTATACGACACCCCGTGGCTTTTGGTGTGACAACACACCGCTAATGAATGTATCACTACAGCGGAAATATCATAAAGGAAGAAGTCTCTGTCAGCAACCAGAGATACAAGCACTGCTCGCTTGCGCGAGCAGTGCTTGTATCTCTTCTCTAGAGCCCCTGCTTTTACGCGCGCGTGACTGTCATGATCCCGACCAAGCGGGCAATAGCATACGCAATCAAGGTGTAAACAATCATGGAAATCAGCGTCGAAATTTCGAAGGCAGAAACTGCCGCGGAACTTACCGAACCAAAGATACCACTAAACGGAACGACGAGGGGAGTAGTTAACGAATACACGAGCTCCACGAAATCATTAGCCGGGTTAGCACCGAATAGCCGAAGGATAAAGCGGGTAGCTAGTACTACCAACAACACATCCAGAACAAAATAGACAACACGTTGCAACGTAATCCCTAGCCACTGCAGAGCATTAGGCTCGGAGTCAACTAAAACCGTTTCGCGATGTAAGTTGTGAGTATGGGCCATACCTCTCGCCTCCTTTCGTAATATAAAATGTCTTTTGCGTAAGATATTACTTTATCTAGCACTATTAGAGCATGCCAACAAGCATAGAGATGCCAATACTATTTGGTACAAAAATGTCACTTCCCTTTGACGCCCCTATTCGTCACAATCCCCGGGCTAGCTTTGAAGTCCCCTACAGAAAAACAGTACGATGGACCTACGATAACTATGCTTACATAAACAATCTCATGACGCTCGCCCTCTCACCCAAGGCCCAGCAGGGTTTTCAACGTAAGATCAAGAAATTTTTTGCGGCTCACTCGCGCGACCTGCCGTGGCGCCGTACCGATGATCCCTACCACATCCTTGTTTCGGAAGTCATGCTCCAGCAAACACAAGTTGACCGCGTCATCCCCAAATACCAAGCATTTATAGCACAATTTCCCACCGTCGCCACGCTCGCTAACACTTCCCTACGCCAGGTTGTATCGTGCTGGCAAGGCTTAGGGTATAACCGCCGCGCTCTTGCCCTGCAAAAAACCGCCCAGGTGGTGCAGTACTCATGGCAGGGAAAGGTCCCCCCTACCATCAGTGATTTAGAGACTCTGCCAGGCATTGGCCCCTACACGGCTAAAGCGATTGCCACCTTCGCTTTTAACCAACCCCACGTCCTGATTGAAACTAACATCCGAACTGTATTTATTCATGAGTTTTTTGCCGAGGACTCGTTGGTAGCCGACAGCCATATCTTGCCGCTCATTACCCAAACGCTCGATTATAAGCACCCCCGCGAGTGGTATTGGGCCCTGATGGATTACGGCTCGTGGGTCAAAAAACACCATCATAATCCCAGCCGCCGGAGTCATCACTACCACAAGCAATCAACCTTTAAGAATTCCAACCGCCAAATTCGTGGGTTGCTCATCAAAACTCTGACCACGAACCCGCCGCTCACATTACCTACCCTATTCAAGCTGCTGCCCCATGAGCCCGAGCGCGTAGTACACAGTCTGCAGCAACTGGCTGACGAGGGTCTGATAAAAAAGAAAGGTAAAAAATATCTCATTGAGTAGCCCGCATGCTGCCCCTCGCTAAAGGACGATGGAGTAGCGCGAGTCACCGGTCAGAGGAATACTACCGGTGTAGGGATTTTTCTATGAACACCCCCCAACAAAATTTGCTTCGCGAACTTATTAACACCGGTGTCCTTAAAACACCGCATATTATTGCTGCCTTTGCGGCGATTGATCGCGCGCACTTTGTGCCCCCTGAACGCCAGGCGGAAGCGTACCACAATATCCCCTTGCCGATCAGCCAGGGACAAACTATCTCTCAACCACTAACCGTGGCTTTTATGTTGGAGCTGCTCCAGCCTCAATATGGCGACGCCATCCTCGATGTTGGCTCTGGTTCGGGTTGGCAAACTGTCCTGCTGGCTTATATTGTGAGCCACGCTCCCCCTCATTCACCTGCGCAAAAAAATCCTGGTAAAATCTTTGCCGTAGAAGTTATTCCTGAACTAGCCGCGCGCGCTAAAGGAAATCTTGACCACTATCGCTACCTCCAAGATGGCATCGTGACACTATACACTATGAACGCTAGCCAAGGATTACCACAGCAAGCTCCTTTTGATAAAATTATTGCCGCCGCCTCCGCTCCAGCTATTCCCGATGCCTGGAAAAAGCAGCTAAAACCAGGCGGAAAAATCGTGGCGCCAGTCGGTCACAGTATTGCCGCCCTCACGAAAAAAAGCGATACGCTCTTTCACCAAGAAGAGTATCCGGGATTTATTTTCGTCCCCTTTGTTGAAAATCACCAATTGTCGACGACTCTTAAATGAGGTGGTGACCATGATTCTATCGTTACTGGATACTACCGCTTCGCTCGCGGCGCATCCCACTCGGGGTCGTGCAGTACTTTATCCATGACTGTTTGATAGCCGTAAAGCTCATTATCGGTAAACCACAGCGCAATTTCTCGCTCGGCTTCTTTTGTATCCCCCGAAGCGTGCATCAGATTGCGAACCGAACGACTCTCTTTGTCAGCTTGGCTAAAATCATCAATCGTCAAATCACCGCGGATCGTTCCGATATCGGCCGACAAAGGATTGGTCCCGCCAATAATGTTACGGACAGTCTGCACAGCAGTATTGCCCTCAAGTACCAAGGCCAACACCGGACCAATGGAGAGATAGCGCATATTAGACTCGCGCACGCGCTGGCCAATTTCCAGGGCTGTTTCCGAAAGAGTAGCACCGCGATCCTTTGCACTATCCAGGGCCTTTTGGCCCACGCTCTCTAAATAGGCTTGGTCGGCCGTGTAGTGCTCGGCCACTAACTGCTTGTCTACCCAGACTAACTTCATACCCACAATTTTAAGCCCGGCGCGCTCGAAGCGACATATAATCTCACCGATTAATCCGCGCTGCACGCCATCCGGTTTAATCAGCGCGAGTGTTCGTTCAATGGCCATATGCTGTAAGAGCTAAAGAAATTATGATTTACTGTTACTTTTGATACAGGATTTCTCCTCATCTGTAAAGACCTGCTCCCTGCTGCAGGCGAGGTGCCAGCTTTAGGGTTAGGCACACGCCGAAAAAGAAACAACCAAGAGTAGGCCGAAGAAACTACATCAGCACTAGATGAGATAAGGGCTTGTGCTTGGAATAGCTTATCCCAAACACCCGTAAGAGAGTAAGGGTATAGACTGTAAGGGTTGAATTAAGGTTGTCAGAGAGAGTAGGTGTTGGAGGTTCATTAGGCTGTGCATATGTAGTGAGGTAGGGGCTGTAAGGGCTTAGGGGTGTTGTGGTGTTGGTTGGAGAGCGTATGACAAAGGTATGGTTAATCCGTCTTCCGAAGTCATACGGGCAGGTCAGCGAGCATTAACAAACACTATAATCCATAGTGCTATATGCCCTTAAACCTCTGCCGTTATTCTAGTATTTCGCAGACAAGGTGGACTAATTATAGAAAAGTGTTGTGCTGGACTTCCCACCTAACCTTGTCAAAGTGAAACTCGTGAAGTTAAAGCTGTCCTGAATTACTAAAACAACCACCAATCAACAATGTCAAACACTACGCCAAGGTGATACTATACGACTATAATAATATCTATCATGAGGTATCAAATTTTTGCTGAAATCGCTTTTGTTCTTGGAGTAATGCTACTCGCCCATTCTACAGTTCCGATTGACAACCAAACAGTCCTTACGAGACAAGAAGCAAGGAATAGGGCAGATACGCGGGGTTGGGGCGCTGGAATATTAGCAGTATCTGGAGTTATCTGTTATCGCATCTACCAGAAAAATAAATCTAAAGACTCTGGCTGACGGTAAACTAGAATACGCCCTAAACCTTCTGTAATCGTCTCTAAGGTTGTTCAATGGCTAAAACAGCCATTACCACCTAGGCGCTATGTTTGACACCTAATAACCCTACTGTGTGAAGCTGGCACTATTAGCTAACGGCTGTAGCGTAGTGGTAGTTGAAGCGCCACTGGTTGAAGTCGTGGTGCTAGGAGCATCGTGTATCTCCCGAAGACCAAAATCATCATCTACATAACAAGTTGGATTGAGTCGTCGTTTTATTTCCTCCACCTGGACCACCTGGTTTATCCTGGTCGCCTGAAGGTCAGCGAGTAAGTGAATAAGTTCGGGCGGTATCATAGAAGCGTATAGCCATTATCATCGGCCCACTCCTCAACCGCATCATCAACCTCGTAACTATCCAGGCTGTAATATATCTCCCACTCATCCCCGTCTGAGTCTTCACCGTAGGCATACCCTGAGTCGCTGATGTAGTCCCCTATTTCTATGTAGCCTCCGTTAGGAAAATAAATAGTATCTAGTATCCCGCTCGATATGTCAGCGTCGAGTTCGTAACAACCACTACTCGAACACGCTTCGATAGTGGTGCTCGTGGTTAAGTAGTCACGAATATCATCCCAGTAACTATCAATAGCCTCGTCACGGTCTATCGTCAGGTCTTCTGACTCATCGCTGTAGTAGGAGCCGCTATAGGATTCCGTGTCGTATGAGGGTGTAGTGTCGCCTGAGTTCCACCACCAAATGCCTCCCGCAATCAGCGCTCCCCAGAATAACCATCCCCATACATCATCGGAGTCCATAGGTCGTCTCTCTAATCATCTCAAGCCATGTCTATTCAGACATGAGTTGAACTTAAAGTCATAAGCGTCTTGTTGTTCACGGTATTGCGCTCGCGCAAACTCATACGATTCAGCTTCACACGACGCTCTAACGCGCGAGGGTTTATACTCATACCAGTAAAAAGCTCCTCCAAGTAGGGCCGCGATAATCAGGACAATAATGACGAGTTGGTTTTTCATAAGTTACTTCCAAAAAGTGACAATGGCCAAAATTACTTGAGCAACAGCCAGGATAACTTGAGCGCCAGCGAGCCAAGTCATCTTCTGTTCTGTCTTAGCCGTCGAAGCAGAAAAATACTTAATAGCCTGAGTGACGTGATAGTTGGACTTAATGATGGGTTTGTAACCGCGAATTAAGTTTTTTTGGCCAAAGGCACCCTGAGCCTGCTGGTCCACCTCGTCCAGAAGTCGCTGAGTCCGTTCATCAAACTCCTCAGTCATACCTGGTCCTCCTCACCCATCAACGCCTCTACCTTCGACCCACCAATAGCGACAAGTAATTTTTTAAGAAGCTCCAGCCGAACGACCAAAAGCAGTAAGAAGATAATCAGAAAAGAATAGATGTAGCCGCCAACAATAAAAAATGCCACGGCGAAGAGAATCAAGACAACTGAGAGTGCCAACTTCCACTCAGCTCGTATATGCCGCCACTGGTCTTCAAATGACCCTGGCTCCGTAAGCTCCATATCGTCAGCCATACCAGTAATGAAGTTCAGCATATCCTCAATGAGAAGACCTCGTGTCCCAGTGTCTCGATTCTTTCGCGTAGCTTTGATAAAAGACACCATGAGCTCATCGAGCCTCTTCACCCGCTCAACCGCGTGAGAGTGAATTATTTCCCTGGCACGGATTATCTTCTGCTCCCTAAACTCCCGCTCAGGTAACCCGTGAAGTAAATTGTCTATATTTACAGCGGAGAGTATCTCTCTCAACTCGTGTGCTTTAGCTTTTAGCTGTGACAGCCTAGCATCTTTTTCTACTGACATAGCGTGTCACAAGGTATGCCGTCCTGGTCCCTATCCAACCCATGGACATCGTTCGAGCACTGGTTAAAGACCGCCTTAGCTTCAGCACATGTCGAGAAGTCAGTACAGTTGTAAGTGTTGGCCGAGCAATTAGCCGCTGGCTTAGGTGCGACTGTCGTCTTCGGAGCCGTCTGAGTTGTCGGCGCTTTAGTCGGCTGAGTGTTTGTTACTGGAGCAACTGTGTCACAAACCCCACTCCAGAGTCCCCACTTATTATTCTTGGCCGACTGTTCAGCGGCGCGTAGTCTGTCGAGGTACTTCACGTCTGGCGGATGCGATACCGCGTTAGCAAAACCCTCCTGGATTAAAACTTCATTGAGCATCCGTCCATCTTCGAGATAAACATAGCGCAATAAGCGCCCATAGCGGTCAGTCTCACTCACGTCCTTTTCAAGTCGGACTGTCTTCCCTTCGATGAGTTCTTTTGTTTTCGCTGAAGCCTCTTTACCCATACACTCGACGGGTTGAGATGGGTGAACAGTCTCTGGTGTATCAGTTGTAATAATACGAATGGTCTGGCCACCTTCTATTTCGAACGTGTCACCATCAATAACGCGGACCACTTTTGCCTCTTCCCCTGGAGTTGTAGTGCCCTCCACCTGGCCGACGTCTTCTGATTCAGCCTCGACGGGTTCAGCCTCCACTACGTTTTCTTCTGTTGTGTTCTCGACTACTGGTGTTGGTGAGGGTGTTGGACTGTCAGACGCCGAGCCGATTAGCACCAGAAGGACTATAACCCCGATGACTGAGAAGATGGCAATTTTAACCCCCTTAGACATCAGTGGTTTATGTTATGGGCTTTATGGTAGGCCATAGCCCCCTTGATGGCAGAGATAGTTTTTTTATCAGTCCGCGCTCTATTCTTCCAGTAAGTGCTCTCGCTAGGAGAAATGTTACGGTCATAGACTTCCTTAAACAGACGAGCTACAACGACTGGCACTTCAGCATTGGTAAACGTGTCTCCTGTTGTGGCTCCCATGACTGAGCCGATAGGGTGACCAGGCATGGTTAAACCCTTGGCCTTCTGAAAGCCCATTTTTTGCAGCAGTGCATCAGTCGAAGTAATCTCTCCACGCTTAATTCTCCCCATCCAGAAGTCTATCTCTTTTGTATCAGGCGTCCGACTGAAAACATGCTTAAATGCTTTATTGAACGTCTTGAGAAAAGTCTGCTCGTACTCTTTAACGTCGGCCTCGTAACCATCAGCCAGGCTATTGTAATAGTCGGACGAGTAGTAGCTGGTGGATGCACTGCTTCGCCAGTAGGTAATGTTCTGCTTGGCAGTTTTGTGTGAGCTGACAGCCGATGAAAAATCATACTCCTCGGTAGATGTAAAAAGAGGTGCTGGTGTCGGAGCTGGCGGAGTATATGCAACTGAGGGCGTTGAGTATGAGGGCGCAGAGTAGCCGCCGTGGTAGTGATAGCCAGAGACACCCCAGTAGGCACATCTCGTATAGCAGTTGTGTCCACCAGAAGAATCAGTGCGGCCAGGGTGTGCTAGAGCATCCCCACTCAAAAAAACGAGCGCCGTAAGCGCTATGGATAATGAAATAAGAGACTTGCCTCCGATAGCTGTCATTACACTTAAACTGCTCCAATTAAGCCCAAAAGTCAATTACTGGGAGCCTCACTAGACAGGAGCAGGGAAGGAAGAGCGATAGAGGTAGTTATCTCAACACCATAGCGGCCGGGGATCATCATTAAAGTATGGAAGGCGAAGCGGCCGCATATGTTAAAACTTATCTTTCAATACCTGACCCGCAGCTGTTCCAACAACCTCTGCTGTAAACTTTCTTAACTGCTCTATAGCCTGTAGTGCTTTTGATTTCTTTTGCGAGGGAAGGGACTGAACTTGTTGAGCAAGAACTTCTAAAGCTTGGTCTGAAGAAATATTTACGATCATATTGTTATCTATTCGTACCGCTGTTGTAGGTTGTGGCTTAGAATCATCGTGATCCCTTTTCTTTACAATTGTATTTTTCTCAACTGGATACCCCTGCAGTGATTTCAAATACCTCAATCCCTTTGGGATGTTAGTACGCCGTTCCAAGGTAAGCTCATCCCTGTTGGACAAGCCAATATTTCCATTCATAACATCAACAATGGGAGTGGTCATTAGTGTTTTCAATCCAAAATCACGCTTAACCTGTTGCCCGTATTCTTTCTCTAGGAAACGGCTAGTAAATGTAACCCATAAGCTATATTCCTCTTCATCCGAGGGATCAAGACTCTCTCCTTTTGATATATAATCATTAAGCTCCATATCTTAAGCTTTACTCCACCCTTGTAAAAAGTCCATCCTCCGGAATCATAAACTTTCCAATCGCTTGCTCGCATGCACTCACTGATGAATCCCCTTGAATCGGTAGGTCATCGCACGTGAGGCTCTTATAAAAAACGTCCAGATTGTGATTTCTAATGGCTACTTGCCTGTCCTTATAAGCAGTACATAGTAGAAATCCTGTGGTTATCAGTGCAGCGATGAGCAGCTTAGTCCGGCGATTTGTCTTTAAATACTTCTCAATGCGCCATTCCCTCTCGCTCTCATCGTCCCTTGCCCGGCATTCGCAATAATGTTCTTGATCCATCCTTTTAGTGTACTACCTCGCCTACTTTCTCCCCAACCCCCTCTGGCAATGAAAGTTTATAACTCCTTCTAAGCCCGATTTGTTGTGGTGTCATAGGCAGTAGCTTAACTATCGTCAGACGTATCGTGGGGAGTAGTTTTGTGTCCAGTCGATTAGCGGACGCAGCGCTCCGCCCTGGATATTCAGGATGTCTCCTGATCGGTATTCCGGGAACCGCGCGCTGGTCACTTGGATATGACATCCCCCTGCGGTAGCGACGACATACTGACTATAAGTTGGTCTATAGTGCGGTTGCCCGATTACTGTTCCTTGCAACTCCTGACCATGTTCACAAACAGCGGTCCTTGGCGCGAGCGGCCAACCATAGATATATCCCACTACGCCAACCATCACGATGCCGGCAGTGAGAGCATGGGCTAAAGAAAAGTGCCAGCAGAAAATTATTATCCCCATCATACTGACCACCAAAAGGAGCCAGGGACTGCCGACCACCCCAAGAAGAATGCCGAGCAGCCAGCTTAATACCAGCAAGAGAAAAAAGAGGCGCATCTCACCCCTATAGTATTCCTCCTGATAGTGCTATGGTAGAGAAAGGGAAGGAGAAATGTTGTAACTTCAAAATTTGACCCTTCGACCCCGCTGCTCGACAACCCCGAGCTCGCAGTCGAGGGGAACTTGTCGAAGATTGACACCCAAGGCTTATGCAGGGAGAAACAAGTGACTGATCACTTACCCGAAGTCGAGATTCTCTCTAACTGGATTGGCAGATCGATGGGGACACCAGAAAAATTTCACTCAATCGAGTACAAAGGTTTAAAGGTTTTAAGTGCTGTTGCCTTAAATCCCCAGAAATCTTTTCCGGCTTTAGAGAAGGACGAGAGAGTAACCTTCAGCTTCAGCACCCATCCTCAACAAGGAATTATTATACTTGCCACCTTGTGGTGGAAAGGAGAACGAGCAAAAGCCGATAAACCCGCTATTCTTTACTGGCAAGAGGCCATGAAAAGCATCACGGAAGAGTTACTTGTAACCACCGACAAAGTAGAACCCTCACCCAGTTGGAAGTTAGTGACCCACCACTGGCTGCGATGTGATTTATATAATCTGGTTCACCTGCTCAAACGGTACCTACCGACACCAAGCTCACCCTAAACCCGCTCGTCTCGCGAACGGGTATTTTCTTTTTCTGTCGTCACCAAGACTTAGAAGCAATGTCATTTAAACTTACTCTTCGCTTTGCTTACCTCGCAACCGTGCTTCGCGCTGTTCGCGCATCTTGCGGCGGATAAATGTCGGCACCTCAAGATCTTCATCATCAGTCCGCGCCGCTGGTTGATTGCTCACCGGGGCATAGAGTGACCGACGTAGTGGCGATTCGGGTACGGCTTCCGGCTCTACTTGGGGCGCCGTTTGCGGCCGCTGTGAATAGCGAACTGGCTGGGGGATAGTGCCATAGGGTACCGCCCCGCCGTAGCGCTGCTTAGTCGGTCGCACTACTTCAAGCTTCTCAAAACCAGTAGCCACGACCGTAATTTTAAGCTCGCCCTCTTCCACTTGATCACCATCAATCACGGTGCCGAAAATAACCTTGGCATTGGGATCGGCATGTTCGGTAATGACCCGCGCCGCTTCTTCTACTTCGTACATACGCAAGTCATTGCCGGCCGTCACATTAAAGACAATGCCCTTGGCTCCGTCGATCGTCACGTCAAGCAGTGGACTCTCGACTGCCGCCCGGGCCGCATCAGCCGCTCGATTCTCGCCCGAAGCACGCCCGATACCCATCAAAGCTGAACCGGCGTTGTTAACAATGGCGCGAATATCAGCAAAGTCAACGTTGACGATGCCGTGGTGAGTAATCAAATCAGAAATACCTTGCACACCTTGGCGCAAGACATCGTCAACTACTTTAAAAGCATCAACTAAGCTAGTCTTCTTATCAATAATTTGCAGTAGCCGGTCATTAGGCACGACTATGGCTGCATCAACGCGATCATGTAATTCTGCTAAAGCCTCTTCGGCAATGGTCATACGCTGCTGACCTTCAAAAGAAAATGGCTTGGTGACAATCGCCACCGTCAAGGCTCCCGTCTCTTTGGCAATCTCCGAGACTATCGGTATGGCGCCGCTGCATGTTCCTCCGCCTAAGCCACCGGTAGCAAACACCATATCGGCCCCCTTCAATACTTGGTGCAAATCTTCGCGACTCTCTTCCGCCGCCTGTTGGCCAACCGCAGGATTCATGCCTGCACCCAAGCCTCGTGTCACCGTCTGACCAATGTGGAGCTTAGTCGGTGCTCCCGAGTAATGAAGAGCCTGGGCATCAGTGTTAACGGCAATAAATTCCACGCCTTTTATATTTGATTCCACCATTCGATTCAGTGCAGCATTACCACCACCACCAACACCCACAACTTTGATGTTGGCCACATTCTCCAGCGTGGGCTTGACGACAGGCATATTATTCTTAAGCGTACGGTATTAGTCTGGGCTGTCAATCACATATTGTGTACAATCTGCACACAGTTTGTGTACAAAAACCCTTATGAGCGCTTAAACAAGCGTATTCTCTGCTATCACTTCTGACTCATCTTGGTGATCTATTTTCTTTTGCCCCGTCCCCTCTTCAATTCCACATTTTATAGTGTAACCAACGTTTCTCTCTTAGGGGAGAAAAGTTCTAAGCCAACCGCGCACCTTACCAATCGTGTGGCCAATATCGGGCAGCTGCAAACTCGATCGCCGCGAGGGGCGACTTTCCTGTTCAATTGCCCAGAGGACTAAACCTAGAGGCACGGCGAACTCGGCCGTCTGTGTCTGTTCACTGATACCGCGAAATACTTGGGGCTTGCCAATACGCGCGGGCAAGCGGAGTCGTTTTTTCGCCATTTCGACTACTCCTGGTAGCTGTGCGCCACCACCCGTGAAGATTACCCCGGCCGGCAATAACCCCGAGCGAGAAATTTTCTTCAGCTCCTTATCAACAAAGGCAAAGATTTCTTCTAAACGAGCACTAATAATGTTCGCCACTTCTTGGCGTGAGACTGATTCTTGTTCTTGACCCTCTTCGTTCTCAATAACAATTGTCTCGCTTGCCTTAATGCCATCTACAATCGCCGTTCCATGATCCTTCTTCAACGCTTCAGCCACATCAATAGAAGTCCGTAGTCCAATCGCAATATCGTTGGTAATGTGGGAGGATCCTAGTGGCAAGACCGCAGTATGAAGGAGGGTATTTTCCTCATAAACGACCATGCTCGTCGTGCCGGCACCGAGATCAACCAGAGCCACCCCCAATTCTTTTTGCCGCTTATCTAATACTGCGCGCGTTGCCGCCAATGGTGAGAAAACAAAATCTTCAACATGGATACCTGCTTGGTTAACAACCTTTGTGACATTTTTTATAAAAGGAGCCGATCCCTCAATAATATGAGTTTCCACTTCAAGCCTGACGCCCGTCATGCCGACTGGATCATGGATTTGTTCTTGGCCATCCACAATAAAGTTCTGGGGTAAAACATGGAGGATTTCGCGGTTACTGGGCAGGGAAATAGCCTGGGCAGCATTGATGACCCGCGCTACATCCTCACTCGTGATTTCTCCATCTGCTCGGCTAACAGCAATCACCCCTCGTGAATTCTGGGAAGTAATATGAGAGCCATTAATGCTAATGTAGGCTCGCTCCAGCGGCACGCCGGCAATACGTTCCGCCATATCCAGCGCCCGACTAACCGCCCCTACTGCTTCTTCCACATCTGTAATAACACCTTTCTGCATGCCCTGCATCGGCGCGGCCCCAATACCAAGAATTGTCGGAGAGGTTGTTTCTGGATCAACCTGCGCTACCACTACTCGCACCGTCGAAGATCCAACATCAATGCCCGTAAAATGATTTTCGCGTGCCATGGGGCTTATTTAGGAGATTAGAAAACAAATACGCTTAAGCAGTATTGTACTGCCTTTTAGGACAGACCAACAAGATAGAAAACTAGCGCTTCCCGGAGCTATATTAACACAAAACTATAGGGGTTGCTCTATCCCTGCCAGCACCCTGAAAAATGGTTCAGCCAAGAGTAAGATGCCAATAATAGCCGCAGCGAAGCTCATTACCAAGACAGCACCAGCGGCCATATCTTTAGCATCACGGATCTTGTCGTGATGCTGGGGATGGAGGGCATCAGCTAATGATTCCAAAGCAGAATTGAGCAATTCCAGAATCACGACACTAGTGGCAACAATGATTAAAAGAGCAATCTTCAGCACCGAAAGCTTCAGCAGCCAAGCCAACATCAGGACCAAGCCATATAAAACAAGTTGTAATTGCAAATTTGGTTCTCGTTGCCAAGCCTTAGTAATCCCTTGCACCGCAAAGTGCACCGATTGCCAAAAGGAGTGCGCGGGGCGCTTAGATCGTTTCCCGGTGACCGAATGATAGACTTGAGGAAATTTTTTCATACGCCAATTTACCAAGCTACCGCCGAAAAACCACAGGTGGTGAGTATGGCTCGTTCCGCTTCTGCCGTTGATAGCGCCTCCTGGTCAGAGCGCTCATGATCCATGCCGGTAATATGAAGAAAAGCATGTACCAGCAGTAGCGCCGCATAATCTTTGAGTTTAAGTCCGCGCGCGGCGGCTTCTCTTTTAGCGACTGCTAAACACAAAGGCACGTCATGGTGGGCATCACTGTCGTGGCCTGGCCAGGTGTCATTCTGGCCATAGGAAAAAGTCAAAACATTAGTGGGTTGATTTTTTCCCCGATAAGTCGCATTGAGCTGCTGAATTTCTGCCTCGCTAATACAGCGGATCGCTACAACCTCATCACGGAAACCACGCTGGGTAATCACCGCTTGCCAAAGTTGTTCAACTTCTTTGGCCGTTAAGGGTAAGGTAGAACATTGAAGTGAAATAGGCATAGAACTAACCTTCAACCAGCTGTCATGATTGGCGTGCTGGTGCTAGAGCTTATCACCGGGCGACGGAATCAAGGGATTAAACCCATTTTTAATTTCGTCGCCATCACTATAACCATCACCATCAGTATCAGGATTGGTGGGGTCAGTACCAAAGGCACGTTCATCAGGATCAGGAAACCCATCATTATCAGTATCGAGCTTACCCGGGCCAAGGGGATCATAGCCGGCTCGCACTTCTTCTCCATCCGTAAAACCATCGCCATCCGTATCGGGGTTGTTGGGATCGGTACCATAAAATCGCTCCTCGGCCGTGGTCAACCCGTCGTTGTCAGCGTCCAGAATCTCATTTTGAGGATCCTCGGGACTCGGTGAAAGTTCTGGCGTAGTCTCGGGTAACGCACTGACGCTAGGTGACGGCCGCGCGGGCGAGGGAGAAGGGGACTCCGACAGGATACCGCCACTCCCTAGAAAAAAGCGCGCGACAACAATTCCCACCGCCGCGAGTAACAGCAGCACGATAGCGCCACCCCCAATAAGCACGACCACCCGCTTGCTGCGACGCGGTGGTGTGGGTTGGCGAAAAGCGGCTGGTGCCAGTGGCGTGGCGACAGCTATCGGCGGCGGTGCCTGTCCCTCAAGCGGCGGCACGCCAGATGATACCGGCGAATTAGAAAAAGGTGTAGCGGGCGGCGGGGGAAGGGAAGCCGGGGCTGGCGTTACCGGCGTGCCAAAAAGATCTGGTACATCTGTGCCTCCTCCCGGGGGCTTATTCATCACCGTCGGCATCGGAGGAGGGGGTGGCGGCAGCGGTGATCCGCCATTCATCTTGCCCGCGCGGGCACTATCAGTGGCGGGACCGGGCATACCTGAACGCGGGCTAGGCGGCGGGGGAAGGTCAGAGGACAGTGGTAAATTAGGTGGCGGAGATCCTTGCGAGGGCATAGAGACAATCCGAGAGATATAATTGCCGTTAAGTATAACGTACTCGTCATAATCAACGAAATGATTTTCTTTAGCAAAAGTAGCCCCTAACAAAACCGCCCAACATCAGAAAAGTTGGGCGGCCACTACACCAGTTAGTAGTTAGCGGCGCGGCGAGCGCGTGCGAGACGAAAGCGGGGTAAACTCATCAATTTCTCCAAGCTTAATTAATCGCTCTCGCTCGGTCTGGAGCTCGGTACGACGCTGCGCCTCTTCACGAAGCTTACGTCGGCTCTTCTTTCGAGCATGAAAGCGAATCTTTCGTGCCTGTAATAACACGCCACTTTGCTGTACTTTCCGGCTGAAGCGGCGCACGAGGCTTTCTGTGCCTTCATTATCTCGTTTTCTTACTTCCACCATAGGGTGAAAATGACACCTCCCGTCAAAAAATGACCCACCTGCTAACTAAAACATAACTAAGGCAGAACTTGCTGCACCTCATGAGTTGAATTGATGAGCTTACAGAGTTACCCAGAGACAAACTATGAGGTGGGAGTGCGCCTGGATCTTAAACAGCGCTCTCCCGTCAAGAAACTTCTTTCTACTACTGACCAAGATAAAGCTCACCAAATCCTCACTAAAAAATTGCCATGAGAAAAATTATTCGTCAAGGCCGTTTAGAAACAAATTGCCTGTGGGGAAACCTAAGGCCCTTGACAGAAGATCCCTAACGATGTCAACCCATTCGACTCCACGGTCTAAAGGCCGTGGTTTGCTCAGGGTTGACTCTAAAGCCGCGCGTATCTCCACCCTGAAGGGTGGAGCTTGCGCGAGTCGAAGAGTCAATGACTTTTAGCAGAACCCTTATTACGGATTGGTCAGGCTGTTAATAATACCCTGAATGCCTTCACCTCCAAGAAACTGAATCAAAGTTTCCACAATCAGAAAAGCAGCGATTACAATCACCAAACCGACCACGGCTCGGGTAACCGTATATTTTGCCGACTGGAGTTCAGTTTCTGGAGCCTCCGTAAAGCTATAAATTAACATGCGTACCCCGCCAATAATGATAAAGAGCAAGGCCACGGCTGCCGCCATGCCGAGAAGAAAGTTGTAAACGTTAATAGCCAACTCGACAAGATGCTTTACGCCACAGCTATCGCTTTGGCCAGGAATAGGATTACACGCGGGGAGGAGATGAAACGTTCCCGTATGGTCCGCAGAGGCACTGCCCGCTGGCATGAGGAGTCCCCCCAGCAACACTACGCCCCCGACAATGAATAAGCCTCTGACAACAAGGAGAAGATAATTGTGGTGGCGGGGGTGCATGAGGAACAATCCTCGGAGAGCTGACTTAACCAGCCCGACCAGCGTTCAATGGACCCAGCGGTTCACCAGCGAGTAAGTGAAAATGCAAATGTTCAACTTCTTGTCCGGCATCGGCGCCCACATTGGTGACAACTCGATACCCGCCCTCATCGACACCAAGATCTTTAGCGACATGCGCTAAGTCATGAAGCAATTTACCAATCATCGAGTGATGATCAGCGCGAATCTTACCCAGTGATTCGACATGTTGCTTGGGAATGCCAATCACATGCACCCGCGCCTTAGGAGAAATATCATGAAAAAATAGGGTGTCGCCCCCATCGAAAACAATCTCTGCGGGCGTTGTCCCCGCCGCGATATTACAAAAAATGCAGGGGGAAGACGCGGCTGTATTGGTTTCTTCCATAAAGGCAGTATACGGGAATTATGTAGTCGTCGCAAAATGCCTACCATCCCCCACGTACCTTCAAGGAGTCACGAGGTTAAGGCGACGGCGCAACTCAACAATCATATCCTCTTGGGCGATTACCTCTTGCATCCCGCTCTCCATGCTGCGCAGGATAATAGTTTTATCAATAACCTCTTTGTGGCCAATAATGAGCGCCCAGTCTACTCCCAGACGATCAGCAAGTTTGAGTTGGGGCTGCATGCCATCTCGGTCAAGACTCTCGGCAAAAGGAATACCCGCTTCCTGCAACTGCCGCAAGATGCGCAAAGCATGGTGCTTAGCTTGTTCCCCTAAGTGAGCCACAAACAACTGGGGCGCATCCGTCGTAGTCAACTCAACCCCTTCCTCTTTTAACTGATCAATAATGCGCTCAATCCCCCCAGCTAAACCAACGGCCGAAGTGTCTCGGCCACCGAGTTGTTTGACTAAGCCGTTGTAGCGACCGCCCGCAACTAAACTATTCTGGGGCAGATTCTCTTTCTGTTTAGGAATAAATTCAAAAACGGTGTGGGTGTAGTAATCCAATCCTCGGACCAATGCAGGGGTAATGGCGTAAGGCACTTCTAGGCCATCGAGTGTGGTAAGGACTGCCTCAAAATGGTGCCGCGAGCTTTCTGATAAGTGATCAAGCAAGCGCGGAGCCGTGTTGGCCAGCTGCTGACACTTCTCCTCTTTACAATCCAAAACACGGAGCGGGTTAGTCACCAAGCGCTCCTTGCAACTTTTACATAATTTTTGCCGGTTACGCCGGTAATGTTCTTTAAGTAACTTAATATACGCCTTGCGCTCGCCTGGCTCACCTAGGCTATTAACATGGACAGTGTAGTCTTCCAACCCAAGCTGCTGAAATAAAATGTGCGTAATGTAAATAATTTCGGCATCAGTAATGGGTGCCGCCGAACCAAAGACTTCCATGCCAAATTGATGAAACTGACGCCACCGTCCTGCTTGGGGCCGATCATACCGAAAGAGCGGGCCAATGTAAAAGAGTTTGACTGGCTTTGGCCAGGAACGCATACCGTGCTCGATAAAAGCCCGCACAATCGGCGCGGTCCCTTCTGGTCGCAGCGCATAGTGCGCCCCTCCCCCGCGCGCCTTTAGTTCAAATAACTCTTTGGCGATAATATCAGTTTCCTCGCCAATCCCCCGGGTGAAGAGAGTAGTTTCTTCAAAGATAGGCGTGTCAATCCGCTGGAAGTGAAAGCCCCGGACAATTGCTTTAGCTGTCTCCACAACGTATTCCCAGTATTTCTGTTCTTGCGGCAGGATATCTTGAGTGCCGCGAGGTGCTTGCCAAGAGAGACTAGAAGCTTTTTCAGGTGAATCGGGAGCGAGGGGTGTCATAAATGTAGTAGTGTACTCACTTTTTACTTTCGCGCAACTTTAGAAACGCCGCCAAGGTTTAACTAGTGCAGGCTGATGCTACTGCACACTCACAAAGCCTGGCCGCTCGGGAGCAAAGAAATCCAACCGATCAACTGGAAAAGCTCTAATCCACGCCCGCCCAATAATCAACTCTTTTTGCAATGCCCCCCAGTTACGAGAATCAGAACTAGCCGGGCGATTATCACCAAGCACAAAATATTCGTTCGTTCCCAACGTGTAGCTCACAGTCCCGCTGGTCCGAGTTGTCGGTGCTAAATACGATGATTCATCGAGAATAACGCCTTGCTGATATTCACGATTTTGGATCGTTACTTGACCATCTTCTACAATAACCATATCCCCCGGTAAACCAACGATCCGTTTGATAAAAAATTGTGAAGGATTATCAGGATAACGAAAAACCACCACCTCGCCCCGACTCGGACTCCGAAACCGATATGAAAGCTCGTCGACAATTAAATATTCGCCGTCTTGAAAATTCGGTTCCATTGAGGCTCCGCGGACAAAAAACGGCTGCACCAAAAAGAAGCGGATTGGTATAATAATCGCGACCGCAATTAGAAATACCTTAATCAGTTCCCAGAAAAAGCTGCCTAACTTTGCGAGAACGGACGTTGCGTCATCACTGACAAATTCATCCATAAGAAAAGAATAATATCTTTATTAGGCTCACGTAAGGCGTACCATACGTACGATATCTATAAGACTTAGGTTAAGACACTCTCTTTGGCAAGATTGTTTACTCAAGCATCAAGCTCTTAAAAAAGCAATTTCCTCTTGCCCGCCGGTCCCATCTGGTGCCGGGCCGCACCTCTTGTTAATATACCCCTGCTTCGGTCTGCCTGACACTTCCTCATTGTACGAAGACGTGGCACAAACGCAATTAGGCTCTCTACAAAGGAGGCCTTCCCCTCCCTGGTTAATTACTGGCAATAATGTATACTCATAGCCAGCCACTTTCGCCTCTACCCACTGCTTAACTTGCTCTTAAGCTTGACTATTGCGTCAGGATCAGCCATTTTTTCCCTGCTTATGAAACATCCCGAATCTAGCTCCAGTGCTGAAAAACGTGTCCTGTGGGAAGTACGCCAGCGATACCACATGGATGCTCGCGTGCCGCCCGCTGCTCGCCGAGAAGGTCAACTAATTACCCCTACTCGCGGGCGATCTAGTGTCTCTTCAAGAAGCCGCCGTTCAAGACAGGGTAGCTGGTTACGCCGATTTACCATGCTGGTAGTGCTGGGTATTGTCCTCTCCGGCGGCGTGTTTGGCTACAAGATTTTAGCAGCCAGTAATAAAATTACCTCCACTGATCGTTCTATCTTAGGACAACTTAAAGATCTGCTGTTCGTCCAAGGTAAAGTTTTGGCAGGGGAATCAGATGACAGAATTAACGTGATGCTTCTGGCAATTGGCGGACAAGGGCACAATGGCCAAAACCTGGCTGACACTGTCATGGTTGCGAGCTTCCGGCCATCAGATAACACCGTCGGCTTACTCTCAATTCCTCGGGATCTGTATGTGCAAGTACCAGATGAAGATTACTTTACCAAGATTAATGCTGTGCATGCCTATGGCGAATCTAAGAAGGTAGGCAAAGGACCAGAACTACTACAGATCAAGGTGGAAGAAATTACCGGCGTGCCAATTCACTACTATGGCCGGGTTGACTTCACGGGCTTCAAACAGATCGTTGATGCCGTGGGTGGAGTCCACATCACAATTGAAAACAGCTTCTTTGACTACTGGCACAAGATTGCCTTCTCCGCCGGTACCGAAACAATGGATGGCGAGCGTGCTTTAGCTTATGTCCGTGCGCGCTACATCGAAGGCTCGGAGGGAGGCGACTTTAAGCGGGCGGCGCGCCAACAGCAAATCCTCTTAGCTCTGCGCGATAAAATTTTCTCCGTGAACACTGCCTTTGATTTTGGCGCCATCAACACCATCTTAAATTCACTGTCCGATAATATTCGTACCGACATGGAACTATGGGAGATTAAGCGATTCTACGAAATGGCCCGGCAGATTAATGACGGCAATGTTCACTCGGTCGTGCTGACCACCGGTCCGCGAGGCGCCCTCGTTGGTAGTACCGAAGTATTAGGCGGGACGCCCGCTGCTATTTTAAAAACGCGCACGGGAGACTATTCAGAGATTCAAGAACTGATGAGAAATATCTTCGCTGCCGAACAAGATCGGGCAGTCGCTGCCTTATCTGCGGAAGCAATCGATCCGCTTCCTTCTCCACTTGAATCCTCGCCTTCCCCTTCACCCATAGTCACCCCACCCACCGTAGAAATACGCAATGGCACTAATATTACCGGCCTGGCGAAAGAAACATCTACCAAACTGGCCGCCGAGGGATACACTGTCACCAGCATCGGCAACGCGGCTAATCGAACAACCACCACCACGACTGTCTACGCTATACGACAAACCGATACCACGGGTGCCCAGACCATCGCCGAAATTCTCGAAGCCCGCGCTGATGTTGATCTGCCCGCCGGTGAAGCGGCTACGACCGCTCAAGTTGTCATCATTTTAGGAGAAGACGCCAAGATAGATTAACGCTGGTAGTGCTCCCACGCCGCTGCCCACCCTTCATTAGCAATCAGTGACAACGCCTGACCGGCCGCTTGCTTAAGCGCTTCGAGCGCTGCGCGGTCACTGACCGGAAAAGGCTCGAGGACATACTCGCGTACCGCCTGCTCCCCCATTGGCCGCCCGATCCCAAGGCGCATCCGCGACACTGCCTGCGTTGACAAGTATTCCTGCACTGAACGCACCCCGTTGTGTCCTTTAGCGCTACCAGAACTTGCCAAGGCAACTTTGCCAAGGGGTAATTCAATGTCATCATGCAAAACAATCACAGCTTCAGGCGATAACCCCTGCTCGCGTAGAAATGCAGCAATGACCTGTCCTGAATTATTCATGCCGGTTTCCGGAAACAAGCCATAGACATGCACCGTCTCACCAGCGCTGGCTGGTGTCGTAAATTCCGCCATTGCCACGCCAGTGGCTTTAGCCTGCCAATCTCGGTACATGGTGGCGAGTAAACCAGCCTGCTGAAACCATACTCGTAAAACTTCAATCCCCAAGTTATGCCGCGTACCCTTATACTTCTTCCCCGGATTTCCCAGGCCAACAAAAACAATAGTGCGCATACCGTAACTATTTCTTAAAACGCCGCGCGAGCAGAGCAAGTCATATAATCCCATACTACGCTATCCCCACTTCACCGCGCCATAATTTTACCCCCAGTATCCCACGAACGAGTGTGCAGGGAGCGTAGGAGGGGTTGCTCCTTACACATAAGCCTCGCCTGTGGGATACTGCCGGCAAACAGCAGGCTAAAAAGAACACAGCCCTCTACCTTATCACGCACCCCTTTTCGGTCAAGGTCTTGCACTGCCTAAATAAAAATAAAAAGCACGTTATTGATATAGCGCGCTTAAAAAATGCTTTACAAAAAATTATTCCCTCATCTCTTCTCCAAATAAAAAAGCCCTCTCACGCTTTTGTCAAGTATGCAGCTTTTATCCATGGGGATTTGTGCTGAAACCTGTCAAAGAGCGTGAGGGGCTAGGCGTAGGCTGGGTTTGATGTCAACCACACGCCTCCACGAAACTAGGCTTAATAAGCCAAGTATAGATTTATCAAAAGAACTAACAAGTGTCATATAGGATAGACTGTTCCAAATGATAAGTCAAGATGAATTAGCTTGCCGAAAAACTGCCAAATGAAGCCTCCCCCGCGGCTAGACCGCGGGGTATTGGGGCGGCTGCGTTGCCTAAGGAGTCGGCTCCGCCGATTCCTTTCAGAACCCCTTCCATCCCCGCCGCTAGCGGCAGGGTATTCACGGGGTGCAATAAAAAAGCCCGTGACGTGTGTGTAGTTTATGGAGATTGTTCTCTTAATAAAGAGCTCAACACTCACATATCTACAACAGTGCCAAACGGGCAAGCGCACTAAAGGACAACAGCCACTTGATCCCAGAAGATCCACACTTAGAGGTCCTTCCTCTTTGCTCGAATCAAACCTCTTCTAGGCCAGGAAGTTTCGTGGATTTGGAGAAGCGGGTACGTTTAAAAACCCATTTCTCACTGCCTTTCCTTAAAGGGGACAGTGCCATCGCAAATCCTTACAAGCTTCCCTCCACTCCCCAATACAGGAGAGTAGACCTTTTCCGTATCCTCATCACGGAGGATGCACTCAATGCTGACGAAGCAGTGAGCAGCTTTACTATAGGCTAGTCTTTAAGTCTCGTCAATATTACTTGCCCCAATCCAGGCTAATTCAAACAGTTTCTTCATCATCTCTGTCATGGGCTGACTCTCAATAATAACTCCCATTAATTTTCCTACGAAGGTTCCGATAGCAATGCGATCCCCAAAAATCGTCATGCCACTCGTGCCCGGAAAGTAAGCTAAGGGAATATACTTACGTTCCGAAACATCTAGCTGTGCTTGAGCGAGCAATAACTCGCGGAGCTTTCTAGAACGAGTGGTAAAAAGCGTCTTGGAGCGAATCCCCTTAGCCATACGCTGCCGCGTAAAGGGATCGTCAATTTGGGGAAAAATGGCATCTAAATGCTCCACAGGAGTGAAGTTATAAATGGTATCTCCTGGTTTTGAGTACATAATAATTTCTTGCCGCATGGCATGGAGCCCCTCTAGCCCTGAAAAGTACCGGACGGTTGGACGTCCGCCGGCAGCTTTCATGAGCACCTGTAACTCGGGAAGAATGTGCTCAAGTTCTAATCTTTTACCCTGAATAGATTCTTGTTCCTTCTCGAGCAACCGCATTAATTGCCGCGGCGGCTCCGCCGAAAAAAGCGTCTTCTTGCCCTCTTTGTATTGCGTCACCAATCCGCGATTCATGAGCGACTCTAAAACCACATAGGTGGTGGCGCGCACCACTTTTGCTTTACGGGCAATCGGCTGCACTGGCGAAGGGCCTAGTTGTAAACATGAAAGGTAAACTGCTGCCTCCTTATCTTTCAGTCCCAATTTTTTAAGCTCTGTTTCAAATATCATATCTTTCTAGGCTCTCACGTATGGTTAAGAAAGGCTACCTAAACTCTTTAAGTTACTCCCTGTCCCGCTAAATATTATTCTCCCTGCTGGAGCTATTCGACACTCTGGTAGTAACAAGCTAAAGTCATATTTTGTTACTACCAAAACCCCTCATGCAATAAACTAGGCTCAAAACTCTTCTTGCGCTCTCTTATGTCAATAAAGCAACTTAACCCTTCGTGTCAAGTGTTCCTCACCACGATACGCCCCCTTCTGGAAGCGTATGAGCATGATATCCAAAATCAATGGCAGACTACTGGCCTCGCTAAAATTCAGGCAACGCCCACTCAATTAGCACTTCTTGCCGCTCACTTTGGCACGTTCGACGGCGCCAAGCGCCGTACCCCCCTAAGTATTGTGGTGAATGGCGGCCTGGAGGAAAGCCAAACGTTAGTCACCGCCCTTACTGCTTGGTCCACGTTGTTCCCACGAACAGCGAGCTGGCATCTCATTACTCACGAGCTTACTGACCAGGAACAAGCCGGCAGCATTGTCACAAATTTAAGCCACGCCCTGCACTACTTCCTAGCCGCTCAACCGGGCCATCATTTTGTTATTCCGCAAAAATCATTGGCGCTTGCCCTGCCCGATCCCACCCTCTACCGCCAGCAGACACGCTTGCTCCAAGTGGATGAACAAGTAAAGCTACGCGATCTGGTCCAAGACTTGGTGCAATTAGGCTTCAGTCGGTACGAGACAGTGAGTGAACCAGGCGCCGTCAGAATCCGGGGGGAACACATTGATATCTCTCACCCAAGCTGGAGTGGTGCTTACACAATTACCTTCTATGGCAACACTATCGAGAGTATTGTCCGCCACCAAGGCCGTCGCAGCGAAACAGTCTCCAGTATTAGCCTCCCCCCCATGAAGTTTCCGGCCGCTACTAGCCCTCTTTCCCAGACCTTGCGCCAGACAATTCTCTGGCGTCCCCTGCACCTTGAAGAATACCAAGGCCTAAAGACTGTCGCCTATGATGTTCTTCAGCCGGCACTCCCCTTTCCTCTTCCTGAACTTTCCCCGTTGCCCGCTACGCTCTCGGGCACCCCACTTATTATTGCCTATAAAAACCTTGCGCGGATCAAACAGTATCTTGCCGACCACGACGCGACCGACATCACACTCTGCCCTTCATCCCTTGCAGAAATTCCGCTGCGCCTGCATGCTGGTTCTCATTATATTCTTTCTGAACAAGCTTTATTTGCCAATACCCGCGCGCGCGCCCCGCGTTTAAGTTTAAGCGCCGGTCTCGCCCTGTTGGCTGATCTAAAAGAAGGACAACCAGCAGTCCATGCCGATCACGGTATCGGCGTCTACGAAGGGCTCCAGACCCGCATTATTAATAATACCGCGCGGGATTATCTTATGCTGCGCTACGCCGCCGGCGACACGCTCTCGGTTCCCGTAGAATATGCTCAAAAAGTTACGGCATACCTGGGGGCAAGTATCCCCATTATCCATCGCTTAGGTAGCCCTCTCTGGGCAGCCACTCGCCGCCAAGCCCAACACGATGCAGAAAAGTTCGCGGGAGAACTATTGCAGGTCGCTCGCGCTCGCGCTCAACAAAGTGGCCGCATCAGTCGCGTGAGCGCCCGCCTCGAAGAAGCCCTAGAGCAAACCTTTCCCTTCACGCTTACTCCCGACCAGGAAGAAACCTGGCAAGCTGTGCAGTCTGATCTAGAGCGAGCGCAGCCGATGGATCGCCTGGTTGTCGGCGATGTTGGTTTTGGCAAAACAGAAATTGCTATCCGGGCCGCTTACCACGTGGCCGCCAATGGTCGCCAAGTGGCCTTCTTAGCCCCCACTACCCTTCTCGTACAACAACATGCTGATAGCTTCGCCAATCGTTTCCCCAATTTCCCATCTAAAGTAGGAGAGGGCACAGTGTCTCCCCCGACCCTGCGGACTGGCATTGGCGTGTTATCACGCTTTAGCTCTCCGCGAGAACGCCAGCGTATACGTGCGCGTATCGCTGCCGGAGAGCTGGCGATTGTTATTGGTACCCAAGCACTATTGAGCAAATCTACTCACTGGCACAATTTAGGATTAGTGATTATCGATGAAGAACAGCGCTTTGGCGTGAGCCACAAAGAGCACTTCAAAAAATTGCGGGCGACAGTTGATGTTTTATCCTTATCAGCTACACCTATCCCCCGCACGCTATCAATGGCTCTCTCCGGTCTCAAAGATTTATCCATCATTAGCACGCCCCCCGAGGGAAGAAAAAGTGTCCAGTCATACGTTGGGCCGCAAACTGATACTCTTATCCAGCAAGCTCTCGAGCGTGAATTAGCTCGCGGCGGCCAAGCGTATGTAGTTTCCCGCACTATTCGCGGATTATCGGCTCTCGCTCATCGGCTCCAGAAAATAGTGCCCCGGGCACGCCTTGGTGTCATCCATGGGCAACTACCGGGCGCCAAATTGGCCGAGATTATGGAGCAATTTGATAGAGGAAAAATTGATATTTTAGTTAGTTCTACCATTATCGAAAATGGTCTCGACTTGCCCAACGCTAACACTCTCCTCGTCATGCAAGCCACATATTTTGGCTTGTCCGAGCTCTATCAGTTACGGGGGCGCATCGGCCGCCGGGAGCGCCAGGGATATGCCTACTTTCTCTATAATCAGCGCGAGCTGACCTCGCTCCAGCGGCAGCGCCTGACAGCACTTACCGAAGCTACCCGCCTCGGCTCCGGCTGGGCTGTCGCAGAGCGCGATCTACAAATCCGGGGTGCTGGAAATTTATTAGGTGCCGAGCAGAGTGGCACAGTTAACGCTGTTGGCGTCCAATTTTATTTAGACATGATCCATGACGCGCTCGCCCAAGAGCAGCGGGCAGGTGTTTCTCCTCGCGATGTTGTGGTGCAGTTGCCACTGGCAGCGATTATTCCGACTTCGTACATTGCCGATGTATCCCTGCGCACCCACTACTACCAAATTTTAAGTCGGGCATCTTCCTTAGCCGAGCTCAAGTCCCACTTTGCTGCTCTGACTAAGCAATACGGGTCGCCGCCTCTCGAAATGGAGAACCTGTATCTCATTCTGCGCCTCCAGCACGTAGCCGCAAGCGCTAGCATTACCCGCCTCGCCAGCCAAGCTATTACGCCCGTTGACGAGGATCCCTACATGAGGTTGAGCCTTGAGGCAGCGTCCCTGCCCGCAATTCTTCCGAAGCTTTCTTCTCTGGGAAACTGGGTAGTGCACCAGTCGGCGCTTACCTTAGATGTAACAAGTATCACCCCGGTTCTTATCGAGCAGATGATCAGCTACCTTTCCCCTCACTGAAGAATGAGTCTTGTGCCCATTCGCCAGTCCATCTTACGCTATCAGTATGGAGAGTCCTACCCATACCATTGACTACGACAGCAACCTTTATCCACCACTCCTCCGAGAAATTGCCCAACCCCCGCACCAACTCTATGTCCGCGGTAGTCTGGAAACACTCCAGGAGCGCTACCTCCTTGCTGTGGTGGGTAGCCGCAAATCCACTCACTATGGCAAACAGTGCCTCACCCACCTCCTGCCGCCCGTCATTCGCGCCGGCCTCGTAATTGTTTCCGGTATGGCGTATGGGATTGACGCTCTCGCCCACCGCGCCTGTGTTCAAGCCCAACGCCCTACCATTGCCGTCCTTGGTTCCGGCATTGATGACTACAGCATCTACCCGCGGACGCACATCACGCTCGCGAAGCAAATCCTTAAAGTGGGAGGAACACTAGTCTCGGAATATCCACCGGGCACCCCTGGTTTCAAACAGCATTTCCCCGCCCGCAACCGCATTATTTCTGGTCTATGCCAGACGACGATGATTGTCCAAGCTGCCCAGCGCTCGGGATCTCTCATTACCGCTCGCCTTGCCCTTGAAGCTAATCGCAATGTATGCGCTGTTCCCGGCAGTATTATGGATCCGCTGGCGGCTGGCACTAATCATCTGATTCAAGAAGGCGCCACTCCCATTGTTAGTGGTACTGATATTCTTGAGCTTTATGGTCTAAGTCCTGTTCTCGACCAGGCAGTTGCTAATCAAGCTATCCTGACACCGGAGCAGACTACTTTATTATCGTATCTGTCGCACGTACCGCTGCATATCGATGATATTACCACACAAAGCTCCCTCGACGGCGCCACCATTGCCGCTCTCCTCACCGAACTCGAATTGCAAGACCACATCCAGCATGTTGGCGGCATGAAATACGTAAAAAAAGCAGTGGGTAATACTAAAACTAGTTTGCCTTTGCCCTAAGGCCGACTTGACGCATTTCTCATTACACGTTTAACTCACAACCATATCCTTAAAACGTGCCGCTATGAAGCTGGTTATTGTCGAGTCACCTGCCAAAGCTAAAACTATCCAAAAATACTTGGGCAAGGATTTTGTAGTTAAGAGTAGTTATGGCCACATTCGCGATCTCCCCAAAAGTAAGCTAGGAGTTGATGTCGACAATGACTTTGCGCCGCAGTACGTTATCCCGATCAAGGCGCGCAAACAAGTAGCCGAGCTCAAGAAAGCAGCTGCCCAAGCTTCCGAAATCTACTTCGCGACTGATGAGGACCGTGAAGGAGAGGCCATTGCCTGGCATTTGACTCAAGTCCTTAAAGTCAAGCCTGGTAAAGTTAAGCGCATTACCTTTGCCGAAATCACCAAGACCGCCATTGCCCAGGCGATCACTAATCCTCGTCCGCTCGATATTAACTTAGTCAATGCTCAACAAGCGCGCCGCGTCTTAGACCGCTTAGTGGGATATGAACTCTCACCCCTCCTCTGGAAAAAAATACGCCGGGGATTATCAGCTGGCCGCGTTCAGTCAGTAGCTGTCCGCCTGATTGTGGAGCGTGAAGAAGAAATCAAAGCTTTCCAGGCCGAGGAATATTGGAGTCTGCAAGCAGAATTTTTAAAAGATAGCCATCCTTTTGCTGCCGAGCTCACCCGCAAAGCAGAAACCAAGCTAGATAAGCTGGCCATCAAGACCAAAGCCGACATGGATAACATTCTCCGTGATCTGCACGGCGTGCAGTACCATGTGCAGGACATTCAGACCAAAGAACGCAAGCGCACTCCGCCGCCGCCTTTCACCACGAGCACATTGCAACAAAGTGCCGTGAACCAACTAGGATTCTCCAGTAAAAAAACAATGATGCTCGCCCAGCAGTTGTATGAGGGAGTAGAAATCGGCGATGAAGGCCCAGTTGGTTTAATTACCTACATGCGGACGGATTCTCTCAATTTGGCGGCGGAGGCAACGACCCAGGCTCGCGAGGCTATTCGTAGTCTCTTTGGCAAAGAGTATGCCCTTCCCCAACCTCGCCACTTCGCTAAAAAAGCCAAGGGTGCCCAGGAGGCCCATGAAGCCATCCGTCCCACTGACCCGGCGCGGCAACCCCAGCAGATTGCCTCATATCTCACGCCCGATCAGCTCAAGCTCTACCGCCTCATCTGGCAGCGCCTCATGGCTTCCCAGATGGCCGACGCTCGCCTCCAAATCGTCAGTGCGACAATTGAGGCGGGACTGCATGGTTTTCGGGCTGCCGGCACCACGGTACTCTTTGACGGCTATGTTAAAGCCCTGGGAGAAAAGGCTGCCTTCAAAGAGACGGTGTTACCCCCGCTTCAGTCGGGCGAAGAGCTCAACCTCACCAAACTACTGCCCGAGCAGCACTTCACGGTACCCCCCGCCCGTTATTCTGAAGCAACTTTAGTCAAAGCTCTGGAAGAAAAAGGCATTGGCCGACCGAGTACGTATGCTCCGACCATTGATACGATCGAGCGACGGGAATATGTTACCAAAGGTGACGATAAACGTTTTACGCCAACTGAAGTCGGCGCCTTGGTTACAAAACTATTACTTGATCACTTTCCGCACATTGTCGACACCGAATTCACTGCCACCATGGAAAATGATCTGGATAATATCGCGGCGGGCGAGCGGGAATGGCAGCCAGTCATCAAGAATTTCTACGATCCTTTCCATAAAATAATCGGCCAAAAAGAGAAAGAAATCAGTAAAGCCGAACTCACCCAGGAAAAAACCGGGGAAATTTGTCCCCGCTGTGGTGGCGAACTCGTTATTAAATTGGGGCGCTTTGGTAAATTTAAGGCCTGCACGAAGTATCCGGAATGCAAGTACACTGAACCGATTGGTGAAGAAAAGAAATTACAGCAAGAGTTATCCGACGAGCAGTGCCCCAAATGCGGCAAGCCGCTGGTGATGAAACGCGGGCGCTTTGGTCCCTTCTTAGGCTGTTCTGGCTACCCCGACTGCAAACATATTAAAAAGATTGAAAAGACCACGGGGGTCGCGTGTCCAGCTTGTAGTAGCGGAGAAATTGTGGAGAAGCGATCACGCAAAGGTAAAACTTTTTATGCCTGCAATCGCTATCCTGATTGTGAGCGGGCTTTCTGGAGTAAACCAACAGGCGAAAAATGCCCCGAGTGCCAGAACTTATTAGTGTTCGGCGCCAAGAATACAATTCGTTGCTCTAGTAAGGAATGTAACTTCAGTAAAGAAGCAGTCGCTGAAGCCTAGGAAAAAAGTATCAGTATTATTGCTAACTAGGTATACTATTCTTCGTGCCCAATATTCTCCAAAAATTTTGGGCGTGGTATGAGAAGCAGTACACGCTTAACACAATTTTTGTCGCTACTATCTTCTCGTGGCAACTTGTCCATTTATACTGGCTGACGACTGCGGTAGTCATTCCCCGCCTCGGTGGCAGTCGCCTACTCACCGTCAGCCCCACGCTCGAACTCCTGCTGATTCTGGTTGATTACACCGAGATTCCCGCCCTGATTAGTGCCAACATTTTATACCTGCATGTGCTGCAGAAAAAACACGATTTTAAATCGCTGTTTTTTCTCATCCTGATTAATTCACAGTGGTTCCACCTTTTTTGGATCACCGACGAATTCATAGTTGAGCAGTTTGCCGTCTCCTCCGTCGGCTTGCCCACGTGGCTAGCGCTCGTGGCAATTTTTATTGACTATCTAGAACTACCTGTCATCATCGACACGATTCGCCGCGCCTTCCGCTCAACTTTTAGTTTTTCTAAAGACTTACCGGTAACGTAGAGAATGAGTCATACCCCCACGCTATAGCTCTTCGTCCGGCTGTTCATCGTCAGGATACTCCGCACTCTGGCCCTCCTGCAGCAGGCGATGAACCAGCTCTTCGGCCTCTTTCTCGTTGAAAGCTTGAAAAATAACTTCGAACCGATTTTTGAACTCATCAAACTTTATCCGGGCATTATACCCATACTTTTCCTCGAGCAAACCATCGTATTTAAGCGCCAGTTGGGGCCGCCCGCGCCGTTTCTGTCGGAGAGGATCATTAAGCTTCATCTGTCGTTGAATACGCCGCGCTCGCGTTTCGGCCTTCCGCACCGTTAGATTTTCCTCTAAGAGGTGGTGATAAAAACGAATTTGTTTCTCCTCATCCGGAATCATCAGGATCGCCCGCGCGTGGCCCGGAGAAATTTTGCCCTCGGCTAACCCTCGCTGAATCTCGGCGGGCAACTGCAAAATCCGGATAACATTAGTAATCCCCACTCGGCTGCGGCCCACCCGCGCGCCAATTTCTTCATGGGAGAGACCATACTCTTCATTAAGCCGCTTATACCCCGTCGCTTCTTCAACTGGGTTAAGATTCTCCCGCTGAATATTTTCAACCAAGGCCATCTCGAGCCGCCCTTGGTCAGTTTTGACATCCGTGCGCACAACACAAGGCACTTTATCCCATTTCAATGCTTTAGCCGCCCGCAGTCGGCGCTCGCCGGCGACAAGCTCGTATTTGCCGCCAGTCGTCCGTAAAACAACCAACGGCTGTAAGATGCCGTGTTGGTCAATTGACTGGACTAAATCTGCCATTTCTTCCGGTGCAAAATTACGCCGTGGTTGTAAGGGGTTGACATCAATGTCGCCAATCGCCACCTGTTCCACGCGATCCTCATGTCTGTCCCAAATTGCAGCGTCAATCGTTTCATCGCTCGGAATCATAGCCACCGTGTTGCTGGCTCCCTTTTTAGCAGCTTTCCCTCTAGCCAGCGATGTTAAAACAACTTTCTGCTTCTTCCGCACAGCAGCGGCCACCACCGGCTGGCGGGGACGTTCTGGCTCGGCCTCCCGCTTGGGCGTCACGCCGGTTTGTTGTTCCTTAGCATCTTGAAGTGTACCGGTATCAGGATCAATCGTTAAGGGCGTGACCTTAGGTTTAACAGGCAGGGGCGCATTATCCGTATCCCCTAAATCTTCAAACTCTTTCTCGGCCGTATTCTCCCCGAATTCGCTTTCTTCTTCAGGATGAGTCTCGCTCTCTTCGTCTAGGGCAGCTACTTCCTGCTCTTCATCCGCCGTCACGGTCACGGGGCGGCCTTCTGCTTTCTCTTCTTCAATTGCCTCCATGCTGTCGATTTGTTCTAACACTTCTTCAGCGTTTTCTTTGTTACGCCGGGGAATAAGTGAGGCCAAGCCTCGTCCTAATGCATTCATAAATAGAGATTTAAGAGTTCTTCTGATAAATACGCGTAGGCTTTTGCCCCGCGCGAGTCTTTATCATATTCCAAGATAGTTTCACCACTCGCTGGTGCCTCCGCTAACTCGGTATTTCGGGGAATAACACTATCAAAGACGTGGCCGGGAAAAGTCCGCCGAACTTCCCGCACAATCTTACGATTAAGCGCTGTACGTCGGTCATACATCGTCAGCACTGCCCCTAATACCTGAAGATGAGGATTCAAATGTTGGCGGACTAGATCAATAGTTGTCAGTAATTGGTTCAAGCCTTCAAGCGCATAAAACTCGCACTGCACCGGAATCAAGACCCGATGAGCGGCAGCGAGCGCATTAACCGTTAAGAGGCCTAAACTGGGCGGACAGTCAATTAAGATAAAGTCAAAATGCTCCTGGAGACTCTTAAGTCCCCGTCGCAGCCGATACTCACGATACGGTTGATCCATCAGTTCAATTGCCGCTCCCGCGAGATCAGGCGTCGCGGGCAAAAGATTGAGATTAGTTTGATGCGTCGCCATGAGGGCTGCCGTTGCCAGCACCCGATTTAAAAGGACATCATAGACAGTCGGCGTCCTATCTCCTACCCGCACGCCGAAGCCCGCTGTGGCATTCGCCTGTGGATCAAGATCCACCACCACACAGGACTTACCCGACTCGGCTAAGTAGCCGCCGAGATTAACACTTGTCGTTGTTTTACCAACGCCCCCCTTCTGATTTACAACCGCCAGGACTTCCGCCATAGAAAAGAGAAGGATTATTTAAGTTCCGCTACGTATTCCCTGTACGTATAGTGTATGCTACATAGACAAAAGTAGACAAGGGCCATTTTTTGTTCTACTTTTGTATGCTATAGTGAATCTTGTCCGCCCCGCAGGTGGGCTAAAGCGCCGGAGTGACGGAACTGGCATACGTACACGACTCAAAATCGTGCGGCCTTCGCGGCCTTGTGGGTTCGAGTCCCACCTCCGGCACCTTTCTTAAATAATCCCCTACAAAAATGCGTAGAGTAAGGCTAGGGCTGCCGCCAGCCAAAAAGCTGCCTGAAGACCAAGGGTCGGCGTAACCCACACAAAAAGTCCAACAAGTAGCCAAGCCGTTACCGCCTTGGCAATTGCTAAGACCATTTCAAATGCCAGGGCATAGCGCAGATGACCAAAATTCTGGGCATTGCGGTAGAGTCGCGCCAGCATCGGCGTCCGCACGCTGACAGTCGCCATCCGAGTAATTGTGTCAATCGCCAACGCCCGCAGTGGCGTTACGGCTAAGACACGGGTAACATTTCCCAAGACTAAGATCGGCACCGCCAGGCGCAGTACCCGCCGCTCGGAAAACCGATCAGAAAGCTCCCCCACCAGAAATCCCCACAATGTAGCTATAATAATGGAAAATGAGACCACTGCTCCTAATTTATCCGGCGTCCCCATCACTAAAAATAAAAAGATTGGCCAGAATACCAAGTGAATTAATTCTTCTCCCATGCCACACATGGTTATGACCATACGCCGCTGCCGGGGCGCCCGAATAAAGCGCCACACCGATTCATAAGGAAAATCAACGACCTGATAGCGCTCCCGTGTACGCAGCAGCGGAAAACCAGCCACCAACACGGTGGCGGCCGCCATGACAAACAAGGCAGAAAATCCCCAGTGAGTTGCCACAATACCGCCCACTAACGGGCCCGTAATCCCCGCCGCATAGTTAACGAAGCTCATCACTGACTGTTCCGTTCCGCGATTGCTGCCGTCACTGAATTTGGAAAAGTCTGCATGAAACGACGGCCAGTAAAAGATCTTATGAATTGTCAGTACCACAAACGCTAGCCAGAAAAGATGAGGCACTTCCGGTAAAGCGGCGAGAATGAGAAAGTAGAGAACGAAAAAAGGCGTCGATAAAGCTAGGGTTCGCTCCAAGCCAAAGCGAGCGGCAAACTTCCCCCCGAGCGGCATTAAGACAACGTATAATGAGTAATGCAGCGCGTAGTACAGCGCAATTTTTGCCAAAGAAAAACCTTGCTGGTAAAAGAAGACTGGCTCAAAAATGGTAACGAGGGAAAAAGCAAAGGAAAACAGCAGTGAAAAGCTGTACAGTTCGCGCAGTTGTCGGCTCGCTCGAACCGTAAAAATTTTTATGACGTTCCCGAATAATAAAGAGAACAACGATACCATTGCCATAGCCTACAGTATACTCTAAAGTCGCTTCCTCTTTACTGGACCGCCCAAAATTCCTACGTGCTTTTCGTCTTGCTTATTAATTCTCGATTCTGCTAGTCTGTGGGTATGTCAAAATCACCTCGGGGGCAGGCTTTAGCGTTCATCGGCGCCGGATACGTTGGTTTAGTTTCGGGCACCGCTCTGGCCGAGATTGGCCACTCGGTCACCCTCGTTGATAACAATAAAGAAAAAATTGCTCGGCTGAAGAGGGGTATCATTCCCATCTTTGAACCCGGCCTGGAAGCCTTGGTCAAAAAAAATGTCCAGGCGGGACGGTTGACCTTTACCACGAGCTTAGCCAGCGCTGTTAAAAAATCAGAAGTCATTTTCATCGCGGTCAATACCCCGCCCCAGCCGGACGGCAAAGCTGATCTTTCATTCGTGGCCGCCGCCGCGCGAGAAATTGCCGAAGTGGCCGATACTTACAAAGTGGTTGTTGATAAAAGCACTGTGCCCGTCCAAACTGGCGAGCGCGTGCAAGAAACCATCGCGCGCTACAACAAACGTGGTATTGATTTTGATGTTGTCAGTAATCCCGAATTTTTGCGTGAAGGCTCTGCAATTGAGGATTTTCTCAAACCTGATCGCATCGTGATCGGTGTTAGTAATAAACGAGCGGAAAAGATCATGCGCGACATTTATCGGCCGCTCAACGCCCCCATCATTATTACCGATGTTAAAAGTGCCGAGCTCATTAAGCACGCCAGTAATTCGTTTCTAGCAACAAAGATTTCCTTTGCCAACGCTCTGGCTCGTATCTCGGAACTGGCCGGCGCTAATATTGATCAAGTAGTTGAGGGCATGGGGATGGATTTTCGCATTGGCAAACATTTCTTGAAGGCGGGTGTCGGTTATGGTGGTTCCTGTTTTCCTAAAGATGTCTCGGCTTTTATCGCGATTGCCCAGGATTTAGGTTACGACTTCGGGCTCCTCAAAGAGGTCGAGCGTATCAACCAGCAAGCCAAGGATTTATTCTTACAAAAAATCGAGGGCGCGCTCTGGGTTACCAAAGGTAAGAAATTAGCGCTCTGGGGTCTGGCTTTTAAACCTAACACTGACGATATGCGAAATGCTCCCTCAATTGATATTGTGAATCGTCTTCACCAAGACGGCGCCACTATCGCCGCCTACGATCCAGAGGCTTCTGCTACCGCCCGGGAAATTATAGGCAATAAAGTGGACTATAAAAAAGATAAGTATGAGGCTCTCAAAGACGCCGATGCTTTAATTATCGTCACCGACTGGGAAGAATTCAAAGAACCAGACTGGAAAAAGGTGATGTCGCTGTTGCATAGCCCAATCATTATCGACGGCCGTAATATGTTTGATCCAAAGAAAATGGAAAAGCGGGGCTTTGTCTACCACAGCGTCGGCCGCGGCTAGTCTTCCTTCTAGGCCGCTGGTACCCCCGGCTTTATGTCGCAGCAAAATTATGAGTCAGTCATTTGCGGACTTTGTCGCCCGCGCGGCCTCCTCTCCTCTGTAATTTCCTGGTTCTCGCCCGTGCTTGCCACGGGTTTTTTACGACTAGACCTGGCGTAAAACCCGCTCGGCTTCCTCTAGTTGGGCTTTATCGTTGACCGGCAGCCAAAACTCAGCTTCTACAACTTTAATCTTTTGGTGGTGGAGCTCAATTAATTTAGTCCACACGTCGGGGGTCTCATATTCTCCCCGAGCGGAAGGAGCCACTTCGACTGTAAAAAAACTTTCGTCCATGACCATCGCTCCGGTCCAAACTAAATCTGACACAAATTCTTGGGGCTTCTCTACCGCCCGCTCAAGATACTCTTCGCTATTAGTTACGAGCACACCAAATTTCTCGGGGTTAGATACGCGATAAGCTAATACCGCCAATTCATTCTCGATCATGGTGCGCAAGCCTTGCGGCCCAAAAATATCATCACCCACCATCCCGAGCCACCGACCGATGACTAGTGGCGCCGCCACGCGAAACGCATGAGCCAGACCTAATTGTTCTTTCTGCACAACAAATTGAATTGGTAAGCCTTGGTAACTGCCCGATTTAAAATGCTCGCGGATGCGGGCTTCATGTGGTCCCCCCACGACAAAAATAAGTTCGGTTACCTCGGCAGGCAGTTGATCTAAAGTATGCTCAACACATGACTTACCATTCACCGGCAAAAGCTGCTTAGGGCCTTCATAATATTTGGCCATTCGGGTGCCTTTACCAGCCATCAATACGACTGCTTGCATAGAGTTTTTTTAGGTGGCTTAAAGAATAGTAGGTATAAACTACCTGGAAACATAGCAAAAACTTCGCTGTTAATAAAGACAAGATCGCCCAGAAGCCTTAAAACATACGTTCAAGAACGCAAGTCTTTCCACTTCTTAATACTACGCATGAAAAAACCGCTGTTCGTAAGAATTGCTTCTTAAAAAACAGCGGTCGTAAGATCCAAGGGACCAAGGGACCATAAGATCAAAGGTTCCCAGTGTCCAAGTGCTACTTGCCCCGCTCAGCGGGGCTTGCGGACGGCGAGGAAACGCCAGTGGTCGCCCCAGTTATCACCCAACCAATACAGGTCCAGGTCGCGGCGACCACAGTAGCCGTAGAGGCAGGGCACGTGGCGGACACCGTCCGGGTAGACCCACGAGGAGCCGAGGCAGATGATCGAATACTGCTGACGCTGCAGCTCGGGGTGTTTGGCACCGAGAGCCAGTAGGTGTTCGATCTTGCAGGGCACGAGTCCCATCTGCTCCATCTTCTTGATCGCGGCGCCAGATGTGATGTCGCGGTCGAAGTGGACGAGGACGAGCTCGAACTCGACGGTACCGTTGCCTTCGACAGGGAAGTTCTTCGCGACGATGTCCTCGTTCGCGTAGTCGTACTTCCCGGCCTTCACCATGTCTTCCACGGACTGACCATAGTCGATGGTGACGGGGTAGTTACGGGTCTTGAGCTCGGCCTTGACCAGAATGTCAGCGATGACATCGAGCAGCGGGGCACCTTCCTCTTTGGCGAGGATGTGCATCGCGTCTTCGGTGCCACCTTTGGCCTTCAAACGGTCATCGAGCTTGCCCCAGACATCGGCAGCCATCGAAGCACCACGAGCGATTGCAGACTTTCCCATAACAGTTTCTCCTTTCAGGAGAGTAGTGAAGCACTCCTAATCCTGGCGACACGCCAGAACCCTAAGTGGCTTCAAAACACGGCTTTCCTAATAAGCCGCAGCCTTAAAGGCCGTATAATTGGCTCTTAAGGCTGCGGCTAACACAAGTAGAGATTAAAAGAACTGGCGCAATTTCAATCTATAATTATACTCTTATTTATCAATTTTGTCAAGGGGTACCGCCCGAGAATATAGACTATAGTACTGCCCCGCGGGCGTGGGCTAATCCGCCTACCGGTGGAGCCACCGGCATCAAGTCAGCAATCATTTGCAGGGTCGTGTCATGCTCGGACTTAATCTCGACTGCATCCTTGGAGAACGTGGCGTAACCAGGCTTAGAAATCGTCACGGTATATTTGCCGGCCGGCGGCAAGGCAAAGAATTTACCTTGGTTATTGGTTACCCTGGTCATCACCAAACGGTTGGTTCCTTGCTCAAACAACCGCACGACAGCCAGGTCTAGCGGCACATGGGTAATAGCATCGCGCACTTGTCCATAGGCAGGGCGCACCCGTACTTCTAGGGCAATCTTAATGATGACTAAAACAATATAGATCACCTCGATAACCAAGTAGAGCGGCCGCGGCACAAGAAACACTAAAACTGTATTCAAGAGCGCACCTGCTAAGAAGATGGGCCAGGAAAACACGCGGCCTAAATACTGCAGGGTCTGCCACCCATGTAACAGGCGCACGCGACTCGACGTCACTTCCGTGGCAGTGGGTTTGAGCGGAATCACAATCGCTAGTGGCTTATTAGCATCACGGACAGTCAAGTAACCACCGGTATAGACCATGCTGCCTTCAGGCGCCAATCCCCGGCCGGCGGTTGGGGCAAAGGTAAACCCTTCAGCTTCTACCCCCAACGTGTATTGTCCCGTAGGAAAGAAGGTCGCAAAGTATCCCTGCTCATTTGTCCGTTCTGTCGTGCGTAACTTTCCATCCTGACCATAGATTAATATTTGTGCGCCGGCAATCGGCTCGCCTGTCTTATAGTGCACCACCCGACCGCGGGGTTCGGCTCGCTCCGCGGGCACCGCCGTCGTCATGTAAGTGCCTTTAACACCCCGCCGGACGGCATGCATAATCCGCTCAAACACCAGCAGGAGAGTCGAAAAGAGTGATAAGACAAAGAGCAGAAGATCCAGGGGGTGCAAGAGATTCCGCACCAGCGGTGGGGCGACCACTTCCACCGGTTCGGGCACCTCTGGCTCGCCCGTTTCGACCGGTGTTTGCTCAGCATCAGGCAACGAGCGTGTAGCCACGGTTACATAATCAACGGCACTAGCCCCATTAGTGTCACGCACGGTCAGAGAAAAAATGTACGTTTCGTTTTCTCCACCGGCGGAGAAGGAAGGAGTAGCCGTACGATCCGAAGCTAGGTCCACCCTTGGACCATCAACCTGTCGCCATGTATAGAGCAGAGAATCACGATCACTATCAAAAGATGCTGTGCCGTCTAAAATAACCAGAGCGGAAGGATTAACAATTTTATCTGGGCCAGCGTCGCCAACTGGTGCCGTGTTGTCACGCAAGACCGAGGGTGAGCCCGACGGCGAGGGTGAAGGAGAAGGAGAAACCGACACCGTTGGGAAAGGACTGACACTAGCTGATGGCTCGGGGAAATCACCTGGTGAAGATGAAGGCTGCGGAGTACCGACAGGAGTAGCTGAAGGTAGGGGACTGCTGCCTGGGCTCGCCAGGGGATCACTAGAGGCAGTCGGCACGGGCGCTACTTCTCCTGGAGCGAGTGTCGTAGCCCGCACGCTTGGTACAGCGCTGCTGTTGCCAAAATCATCAATCACCACCAGTTTAAACGTATACGTGGTCCGCGCAGTAAGCCCTGTGATTGTCGTGGTCGTCGCCTCAATATCACTTAAATCAGGATCGTCATCACTATCCCAATCATCAGATCGTTGCTCGAGAACAGCCGCCTGATCCGTGCCAAAGTAAATCTTGTAGCGAAAGAGATTGCTATCGGTCGGCGCCTTCCATGAGAACGTGGCCTGATCAGCAGCAATCGTCGTCAACTGAAAACTATTCAGCCCTTGCGGTGCTTGATTATCAACTCGGAATCGGCCGCTGACGGCATGCTCCCCCACCATTTTACTATCCCGCGGCAACACCCGTAGTTGCACCCCGCCTCGGTCACCGGTCAGTGGCCCGCCGGTATTTTGCACTGACTTTGTGTCCCAGGTAAACGTCAGTGTCACGGCTTCGTGGGTATTAGTGTCAATGGCGTTCGCCGTTCCTACCTGGTAGCCATTACTATTTTTTAAATCAACGCTCCCCGCGCTCGGCGTCACTTTGGTTATCCATGGCTTATCCCAGCGCACACCGTCGAGAGAGTACTGCACACGCACCCGGCTAGGATCAAGGTCGCCATCAGAAATAGTTGTTTCAAAAGTCACAATGCCGGTGCCCACGGTGCTCTGCTGAATATTCGTCGGCTTGGTCGCTACCGGCTTCACCCGGATCCGTTCTTGCGCAACCAAATTCCCCCGAAAATGATCACCGGCAACAAGATCAAGATCATGATCCCCGTCTAAATCCCCGACCGCCACGCCAAACACACTCTGCAAGTTTGTGGTGATGGTTCGCTTGGTCCATTCATCACTTCCAATATTTTCGAAGAAGAAAAGGGCATTATCATCTTGGGCCGCCACCACAATATCCACATCACCGTCACCGTCTAAATCTACCGGGGCCACCGTGGCTGCATCCGCATCGCCACTTAACTGAATCCGCTGGAAGCCGATGCCGTCTTGCGTGCGGTAGACGGCTAGCACATTTTTCTCCATATCGCCGGTCACAATAAAGGTACGGCCATCGCCCGAATCAGCTACCACAATGTGCGAGCGATTTTGGTTGTCGTCGTCAATACTTTCTCGTGACCAAGTAAAACCATCCGTTGTCTTCCAGCGCTGCAGGCCGCTAGCGCCTCCCGTGACAATATCGTGGTAGCCATTGCCATCAAGATCACCCGCGGTCACCGCGCTAACCTTGGCGTCATCCTGCAATACCGTTTCCGTGAATGTCCCCGTCCCACTATTGATTAACCGGCTCAACCGGACGTTTCCGCCGAGCTCACGTGCCACTACAATATCCGGAAAACTATCGCCATCAAGATCACTCGCATGCGCCACCGGTTTGTCACCTGAACTCACGAGCGTAATGCCCATAAACTGTAGCTGGCCATCATTGCGATACCACCGCACCGCTTCGCTCGGCTCTTTCGTTGTCACCAGAATATCTTTCTCCCCATCCTTATTGAAATCGACTACCTGGACCCGTTCCGCGTCTCGCGCATCGTCAATAATGACTACTTCAAAATTAAACTTTCCGGTATTGTTGTACACCTTGATGCCATCAAGGCCCCCCGTAACTACATCCTGGTCACCGTCGTTATCCATGTCAGCCATAGCTACTCCCAGGATGCCAACTGCTGCACTTTCTATGCCCACAATATGCGAGGTAAACTCCAGCGCCCCTACCTGCTGGGGACTAGTTAGGAAACGGATACCACCTACTAAGAGCGCGACAATCAAAGTCACCGCCGCGAGATAGCGAATCGTAGGCAGAACCGTGTGCAGAGGTACTGCGCGCCGGCGAATCCGTAAGCGTGCCCGCTGGGGCACTCCCTTGATACTACTTCTCCCGTGCACGTTAAGCATACGTGTATAGTAGCAGTACCATGCAATCAGTAACCAGCCAGCTTACTTAAGAGAGCTGGGTGAATAATGAATTATTGTACTCGGGTGCCGCCCCCGCCTTCACCAGTACCGCTCCGGCGGGTACACCGAGTCAAAGCCGCCTGCCCTACCGAAGCTTGCCGAAGCGAAGGCGGGTCGGACGGGGGTGCAGGTGCTGCCACGACCCGCTCGCTACTGAAGTTATTCACCAAGCTTTTAAGAAGCAGCAGTTTAAGATCCCGTAAGAAATAAAAGTCACCATGGGCTTATGCCCGTGGTATCAGGGGACTTTTGTCTGCGGCGTGCCGGCTCCGCCG
>JBBDZC010000005.1:0-6080 GCA_040900375.1 Candidatus Anderseniibacteriota bacterium
CAAAGCCCTTCATCCTCGGGCTTACGCCCGAGATCTTACGGGCTCCAGATAAAAGAAAAACCTGCGTGAAAATTCACGCAGGTTAAAGAACAATGAGACTCAAAGCAGTGGAGCTATCCTAGGCTATCCTTGCTAAGTGGTTAAGCACAATTTTCCCGGCAATCATCACCAGTTGAGGAACACCGTAGCCCTCAAGACCTGCAAAAGGAGTCCAACCACACTGATAGTGCATGGCCTCGTCGGTAATTAACTGCGGGGTACGCGGATCAAGAAAGATAAGATCCGCATCGTAGCCGACAGCAATCGCGCCCTTGTTTTGCAGTCCTAAGATGCGGGCGGGATTCGTTGCCAGCAAGTTAACTAGATTGGGCAGTGACAGACGACCCTGGTGCACCAATGAGAGCATCAGCGGCACGGTGGTTTGCACTCCCGGCACGCCGCTGGGCACCCTGTCATAATCTGTAAATTTTTTGCTCACGCGCGAATGCGGGGCATGATCGTCAGCCACAACATCAACCATGCCTGGCCGACAGAGATAGTCACGGAGCTGGCGCTTTTGCGGGAGAGAACGCAGCGGAGGGTTCATTTTATAGAATCCCGCTCCCTGCGGCCGCTCGAGCTCTTTGCTATCCAGTATTACATGGTGCGGACATACCTCGCAGGTGATGCTCGCTCCTGCTGAGCGACCCTCGTCAATAACCTCCACTTCTTCTGGTGTCGAGACATGACAGACATGGAGCGTGCACCTAGTTTCCCGCGCAAACTGAACAGCGCGGCGCGTGGCAGATACGGCAACCGGCGTGCTGCGAATTATGCAGTGATCAGTGAGCAGCGGCTGATTGCCAAGCTGTTGCCGATTTTGACGCATCATGGCTTCATCCTCGGCATGCACCGCGAGGTGTAACTTGAGCGCGGCGCACAATTCAAAGACCTGGCGTTGAGTTTTCTCTTCGGTAATGAGCAAGTCGCCCGTTGATGACCCCATGTACATTTTTACCCCGCAGACCCGAGGATCCTGGGCAACCAGTTCAATTTCGCGCCGGTTGTGTGGCGTGGCTCCAAACCACACCGAGTAAGGGATAACTGGCGTGCCCACTAACCGGCAACTTTCTTCCAGCATTTCGGCAGTCGAGATCGACGGATTTGTGTTGGGCATTTTACACAAATATGTCATCCCTCCGGCTAAGCCAGCGGCCACTAGGCTTGACCAGTTCTCGTCTTCCCCGGTACCTGGGGTGCGATCATGAACGTGGAGATTAATGTAACCAGGAAGAACAGTTAACTTATGGACATTGTAGTGCGGTTCCCAACCAGTCTCGTCAGTGATCTCGAATATTTTTCCCGAACGGATACGGATTGTTTTTACCTTGCCATCGGGCAGTTTGGCATTGCGCACTTCTAGCATGAGTATGCTCCTTCATATGTAGTTTTTCAGGTCCAAACATTACAGCGACGTGCTCTAATGTGCTTCTTACATAGCAGAACATCTCGCTTTAATCAAACGCATATCACTAGCTCTATAATTGACCCGAGAGCTTATGCTTTCTGATGGAGCCAGGCTAAGGCCTGGTCTTTGTCGTCAAACCATTTTACCGAGGATCCCTTGCCGGTAAATTGGGTAAAGACTGACGTCATGATTTTTAAGAAGCGGCCATAGGCGACAAATGCGAGGCGCTTAATCTGCGGTTGCTTCATGAGATCTAGATAAATGGCCTGGGCATCCATCGAGAGAAATGGTGTATGGCGGACGGCGGACGAGTCGACGAGCACATCATGCTGCTGCTGGGGATTTTTCTGTAACAGCTTTACGACACGCTTCCTAACTGCTTCAGCCTGTGGTTTATGATCAGCTATCTTTTCCGGAAGATGGAGAAATGCCAGGTGAATAATATTGTGATCATCCACACTAAGGGAAAAGGTAGTTTCGGGCACTTCTTCGTGCACCATAATACCTATAACTTTACTGTAGTATCGGTTAATTGAGAACAGCCACGATTGTGTCCATGTAACGCAGTGTCCTCGGAGGGATTCGAACCCCCAATACCAGTTCCGAAGACTGGTGTGATATCCATTTCACCACGAGGACCGATTAACCCTTACGAAGATTACTCGTTCTTTAACAATAATCAAAGCTTCTCCATCAATAAAGCATGGTATCCCCGTTCACGTGCGGTTTTAATAGCGTGACAATTAGCACAACGGACTTCGCACTTCTCAATTTCAGCAATAATAGTATTGATTGCATAACCATAAGCGGCCATCATACCAACTTCCAACTTTTTGGCACCGCGTACATGATCAAACTGTAATACTAGCGGATTATTATTGTGACAATCAACACAAGAATGCTGCAATAAGTAATCTCTTAAAAATCTGGCTCCCATTCTTCTCTGTTTCAATCGTCGTATCGCCGCTCGCTCAATATAGTAATTTCGCTTTTTATAATAAGCAGCCATAATGCCTTTTCTAGTACACATTTTGCAACGAGCATTGAGGCGACCTTGTGCTTTATCCTTGAAATTAAATTGCGTTAATTTCTTCAATTGACCGCACCCTAAACATCTTTTCATACGTTGTATTTTAGCACAATTGGCTTCGATTCAATAAATGTGATCGAAGCCAGTAATTCTTCTAGAGTTGTCTAGTTTCTTCTAACATATGGTAGAGCACAATACCCGTGGCTTGAGCGACATTGTGAGAATTGCCGATCCCAAGAATGGGAATTTCAATGTGGGTGTCAGCCAGCTCGAGCAGCTCCTGGCGAATACCAACCCGTTCATGCCCCACAATGAGGGTCAGGGGTAGATCATAGCGAGCTTTATAATACGGCACACTTTCCTGCATTTGCTCGAGAGCGACAATCTGTGAGCCTTCATTTTTGAGGTATGACACTAGTGGCACCGGATCTTCAACGTATGTCCAGGGCTGAAAAGGCACGGCGTACACTGCTGTTTTAAAAATACGGTGTTCGTGGCGGGCAATCAGTCCTTCCTCACGACTATCCCCCACTCGCCGGGGATGGCCAGTGTAGCCGGTAAGGTAGAGTCGCTCGATCCGGGCTAACTCACAGAGGCGAAAGAGTAAGCCCACGTTGTCGAGACTGCGAACATTATCAACCACGACGGTCACCGGCAGACGCGGTAACGTTGAAATTTGGGCGGGAGATGGCCGCTCTTTAACTAACTGCTCGGTTGTTTTCTTTTGAATTGGCATTATAGGCTCCCCTTCTGGGCGACTGAAGGGAATCGAACCCTCATCGCCGGGACCACAACCCGGTGCTTTACCACTAAGCTACAGCCGCCATAAGTTATTCATTAATCCTTCACGTACCCCCGGCACGAATCGAACGTGCGACCTTAGGGTTAGAAACCCTCTGCTCTATCCGCTGAGCTACGGGGGCGGGCATATTTCTGGCTTTCACAGAATGGCACAAAATTACTCAATAGTCCAGAAACACTCCGGTTACATCTTATTTCGTTGCCAGCGGCAGCACAACCTCAAATTCGGTACCCATGGCACGGTCATGGCTTCGCCAGCGCACACGGCCGCCGCACTCATGGATAATAAGACGGGCCAGGGTTAAGCCGACGCCAATGCCATCAGGGTCAAAATTGGCTGCCATATGGCCGCGCGCAAAAGGCTGAAAGATTGTCGTTCGATCTTCGGGAGCGATGCCTACCCCCCGATCCTGGACAATAATCCGGACCGCTTTGCTACCCTTGGTGATGGCGATATTAACGAGCCCGGGAGTCAGCGAGTAAAAGATGGCATTTTCGACAATGTGGTTGAGGGCTATGAGAAAGAGCTGCCGGTCAACGCGTACCGGAGCATCATGGCAGTAGGCTTTGTGAACTAATTCAACATTATGGGCCGAGGCCGCCGGCTTTTGGTGGGCAACTACTTGATCCACTAAAGTACAGAGGTTATACAGTCGTAATTCTCGCGCAATTGGTTTTTCCTGTGCTTGCAGCATTAAAAAGACATCGCGGATATTCTCTAAGAGTACTTTAGTCTTGGTCTCCATATGCTTAAGCTTAAGGCGCTCTTCGGCGGGCAGCTTATTCGCGTTGCGCATAAGGTGCTCGAGATCACTCTGGAGCGACTGCAAAGGACTCTCGAGCTGGTGAGCAACGCGCGAGATGCGACGATGATCGCGCTTGTCTTCCTCCCGGGCTCGCTGTTCCGCGTAGACAATAAAGAGCAGGCCGCCAGCAGTCAGAATCCCGGCGACGATGGGAACAATTGGCACAAAGTTGGTCGTCAAGATCGCCTTGAACAAGAAGAAGATATCAAAACAGAGCAACATGGCCGCGCCGCCATACAGAAACGAACGCATCGCAGTTTGAGAAGAAGGGGCAGCCATATAATTTTCAATTTCTTTTGTCCTAGTGTAGCAGGTCTCTTCCCCGCATCATACTAGTAAAAGATTTTTAGACAAAATCAGGCAGATACTGACGGAGTTGCTCGCGATATTGGAGCGCTTCCGCTAAGTGTGATAAGTCGATAGCATCGCGGTCGGCGAGATCGGCAATGGTGAGGGCAACTTTGAGCAGGCGGTGGACACTGCGCGCGGAAAGATGAAATTTAGCTTCCGCTTGCTCGAGTAGACGGGTATTGCGCGCGTCAACAGGAGCGTACACCCGCATTTCATTCGCTCTCAGGTGACTATTTGGTTTTCCTTGGCGGTGATACTGGCGTTCTCGGGCAGCAGCAACTAACGCGGCAATTTCCTGCGAGGTTTTGCCAGTTGGCTGATCGGCAAGCAACTCCCCCAGAGAGACATCGGGCACGGAGACATGAATATCAAAGCGGTCAAGGAGCGGTCCGGAAATACGCCGCTGATAGCGGACGACATCACTTGGCGCACACTGGCACGCTTTGCGTTCACTGCCTAAAAACCCACACTTACACGGGTTCATAGCCCCGACTAGCATGGAGCGGGCGGGATAGCGCACAGTATGGGCGGAACGAGCCACAGTGACCCAGCCGTCTTCAATGGGCTGGCGGAGTTGATCTAGAACACTGCGCGGAAATTCTGGCAATTCGTCCAAGAAAAGTACCCCGCCATGAGCGAGACTAACCTCCCCTGGTCGCGGCCAGGTACCTCCACCAACCAGCGCGACACTGGAGGCTCCATAGTGAGGGTTGCGGAAGGGGCGCTGCTTGAGCAAACCCGTGCCCGACGGCAACTCACCGGCTACAGAATAAAGTGATGTCACGGTGTAAGATTCTTCTCGACTAAGCGGCGGCAAAATACCCGGCAAGGCACGGGCCAAGAGTGTTTTACCAGTTCCGGGCGGGCCGACTAAGAGGACATTGTGTTGGCCAGCGGCGGCAATAATGAGGGCTCGCTTGGCATGGTCTTGACCTTTAATATCGGCAAAATCAATTTCTGGCGCTGCCCAGGGAACAGTCGTGGCGAGAACTCGCAAGGGTTCAAGCGTGCGCGGTTGCTTATCATCAAGATGAGTAATGACTGCTTGCAGTGAGGGCACAGCATAAATCTTGAGTTCTTCGGCTCCCGCGGATGCTTCCTCGGCATTACCAGCCGGCACATACAGTGTGGTAATGCCTTGGTGGCGCGCGGCGAGCACAATCGGCAGCACACCCCGGACGGGCCGGATGGTGCCGTCTAATCCAAGCTCGCCGACAAACCAGGTTCGCTCCAGCTTCTTGGGGGCAATGGTAATTTGTTTGCTAGCACATAAAAAACCAACGGTAATCGCCAAATCATAGAGGGAACCTTCTTTCTTAAGGCTCGCCGGTGCTAAAGAAACAATTGTTTTACGCCGGGGCGGCTTGTAGCCGAGATTAATGAGAGCGGCAGTTAGTCGCTCGCGGGATTCCTGAATCGCTTTATCCCCTAAGCCGACCACCGTAAAGCTGGGTAAGCCCGGCAAGACATCAACTTCCACTTCAACCGGTGCAGCTTCAATGCCATGCAAGGCTGCCGAGTGGATATGTGCGGGCATGGCTCTATGCTACCACAGAGGCTCTACGAGCAAGACCATGCCCCTATATTTAGTTTCCCCCTACCCCTCCGGCACCAAGCGCCACCAGTCAATATGGAAGTTGCGGTC
>JBBDZC010000006.1:0-5588 GCA_040900375.1 Candidatus Anderseniibacteriota bacterium
GACAAAGCCCTTCATCCTCGGGCTTACGCCCGAGATCTTACGGGCTCCAGATCAAAACAGACCTTGTGAGTTACAAGGTCTGTTGTTCTGACACCTCGCTTAACGCTTGCGGCGGCGAGAGGTGGTTTTGCGCTTGGCCTTGCGGCGGCTTGTCTTGCGCTTGGCAGTTGACTTGCGGCGAGAGCTCTTGCGTGCAGTCTTGCGCTTGGCAGTCTTACGACGTCTTTTTGGCATGCATACCACCTCCTCTCGAGAATCTTGGATACGGTTGTTGCGCATGATAATAACTTACGCACTGCTGTGAGACGCGCAAAAAACTAGCAAACAACTTTGAGAGGAAAGATGTAGCGCATGGAAACGTTTCCCCCAACTGAAACATTTCTTTCATAGCATTACTTCTAGTAGAACAAAATTACCTTAGTAATGCAATACACTTTTACACAATTTAATTTTGTTGTGCTTAAAATATTTTCTAATTTCTATGATGGGCGCGAGCAAAAAATTATTTTACAATGATTTTTTTATTTTCGTGGTCACACCCAGGACACTCGTTATATACATCGCTATACCAACGACAACTAAGGCAACGATAATTTGGAGGAGTGTTAATGGCTGCCACCATTGCGTCAACAGTAAGACACCAATCACTACATCAATTTGGTCAAAAGGTATCCAACTTTTTCCCGGCGCAAGATAACGGCGGCGCTTGATAAAACTCTTGAGTGCATCCCCGAGCAGAGCGCCTAAGGCGAGCCATGCCCCCCAGAAGAAAGCGAAACCTGGGTGAGGGAGCAGAACAATAGGCTCGGGGACGAGTACTTGCCCAAAGTATTGTAATAAGCCTGTAACAGAGCCAAATAGTAAGCCCATAATGAGGCCGCGCATGGTCTTGTTATCGCCCAAGATACGCTCCCCCGTGATAATCCGATATCCATCTAGCGGGTACGCAAGGCGGGGCAACCAGCGGTAGCGCGCGGCTAGTACTGGCGCTATATTGGCAACCAAGGCAGGTAGGAAGAACCAGAGAACAGCAATAATTACATAACCAAAATCCAGTAGCATAGATACATAAGTAACACTACGCTGAAATGATGACCCAATTCAAACCACTGCCTCCAGAATTTTATGCACGTGACACGCACATGGTGGCCCAAGAATTGCTGGGAAAAATTATGGTGCGGCGCTGGCGGAATAAAATTTTAAGCGGCCGCATTACAGAAGTTGAAAGTTACGTCGGTGAAGATGATGACGCTTGCCACGCCGCGCGCGGGGTAACGGCCCGAACTAAAATTATGTATGGCCCGGCAGGACACGCATACATTTACTTAATATACGGCATGTATTACTGCATGAATATTGCTACCGAGAGAACTGGTTTCCCGGCTGCCGTACTCATTCGTTCACTGGCACCGGCGGCCGGCATCGCCACCATGAAAAAGTTGCGCCGCACTACTAAGTTGCATAATCTTACCACCGGCCCTGGTAAATTGACGCAAGCACTGCAGATTACCCGTAGCCTGCGAGGTGAGGATCTCACCCACAGCCACCATCTGTTCGTTGTTGACGATGGGTACCCTGTCACCTCTCACGATATTACTACCTCGCCGCGCATTGGCGTTGATTATGCCAAGCATTGTGCCCTGTACCCCTGGCGATACTACCTTAAAGACTCTGACTTCATCTCCCGAAAATGAAAACTGCTTTTTCATTCAAAGTGTGCTTGGAGATTTTTTTGCTCGACTTTCTTGCGAATAATGGGATAGCGCGCCAGCGTCGGGTCTTTTTTCAGTAATCGCGCGGCTTCTTGGCGGGCTAATTTAATGAGGGGGTAATCTAACAGAGAGGCTACTTGTAAATTGCCAAAGCCTGATTGGGCAAGTCCATACACTTCACCGGGACCGCGCAGCGCCAAATCTTTTTCGGCCACGACAAAACCATCTGTCGTACTAGTGAGAATCTGCAAGCGCTCACTGCGCGCGCTATCGGCTGTCGTGGGAAATAGATAACAATATGATGGTATTGTGCCGCGGCCGATTCGCCCGCGAAACTGATGCAGTTGGGAGAGGCCAAAACGTTCGGCGCCTTCAATAATCATAATTGTCGCATTCGGCACGTTGATACCGACTTCCACGATCGAGGTGGATACTAAAAGCTGCAAGGCTCCGGCGGCAAAATTACGGGTGACGCTCTCCTTCTCACTTGATTGCATCTGTCCGTGGAGCAAGCCAATAGCAATATCAGGAAACAATTGATGCATTTCGGCGGCTGTTTCCTTAGCCGACTTTATTTCCAGCCGGTCTGATTGCTCGACCAAAGGCGCAATCACGTACGCTTGGCGGCCGGCGTGGAGCTCCTGCAAAATGTGGAGGATAGCCGGCTCGCGATTGTCGGGCATAACGATTTCGGTCTGCACTGGCTGGCGTCCCGGCGGCAATTCATCGAGGATTGAGACATCGAGATCACCGTACACAGTTAAACTCAACGTGCGCGGAATCGGGGTAGCAGTCATTGACAATAAATGCGGCAGTGGGCGGCCGCCAGAGAGGTTTTGCAAAGCGTGGCGCTGGGCGACGCCAAACCGATGTTGCTCATCAATGATGGCGAGCGCGCAGCCTTGTACTTTGACATCCTCTTGTAAAAGCGCATGAGTGCCCACAACACAGAGTGCTTCCGGAGAACGCAGACGCTGTTTGATGCGATCCTTTGCCGATTGCTTCGTTGCTCCCAGCAACAACGCAACTTGTTGCTGGCCAAGGATAGTGGTGAAGCTGTCGGCTTGCTGCCGCGCTAAAATTTCTGTGGGGGCTAAATAGAGCACAGTGAAGCCCGAGCGCAGGACAGCGTTGGTCGCGATCAGTGCCACGGCGCTCTTACCTGAGCCGACATCGCCCTGGAGCAGACGATTCATCGGTTGATTTAAAGCGAGATCAGCCATTACTTCGGTAAGCGCGTGATGCTGGGCAGCCGTTAAGGCAAAAGGCAGCGCGGCAATACATTCCTTGAGAAGAGGCAGGGTGATTGGTACCGGCAGGGCTGTCTGGCTGAAGCGTTGCTGCCGGCGCACGAGGGCGGCCATTTGCAGAAAAAAGAGTTCGTCAAAACGGAGTCGGCGCTGCGCCGTGGTCAGTTCGGCGCCACTAGCAGGAAAATGAGCGGCGCTGATGGCCTCTTGAATGCCCACCAGTTGGTTACGCTGGCGAATATTGGCGGGTAAATATTCTGGTAAAACTTGCAGGAGTGGAAGTAAGTTTTTTACCTGATAGCGCAAGAAGCGAGAAGAGACGCCATGAGTTTCGGGGTATACCGGGGTAATGCGAGCGGTATGAGTTTGCTCGGCTTCTGTCTGGACAAATTCAATGACCGGCGAGCGCATGGCACACTTTTTGGGTGGGCGTCCCGTATGTTCTTCCACCATGCCGGCAACATAGAGCTCTCTCCCCTGCTGAAGTTGTCCGACTAAAAAACGAAGGTTGTACCAGGTTACCTGGAGGACTCCTGTTGCATCCTCAATCTCGACAAAAATACGCAAGACCCGGCGGCGGCCTTGAAAACCCCAGACTGATTTAACCGTTTTTACTCTTCCGCGCACGGTCATTTTCTGCCCAGGAACAAGCTGGGCAATGGGCGTAATGACCGAGAAGTCATCGTAGCGACGCGGGAAAGTGTAGAGAAAATCGCGGACATGAGTAATGCCTAAAATTGATAGGGCTTTGGCCTTAGCCGGGCCAATCCGATGAATATCAGTAACGGGCGAAGAAAGCTTTAATGCCATATCACCATAGTAACGAGAAAATAGCCTGCCAGCACAGGGGATCTTCTGTTGGTATAAGAATGAGGTCTTCCCCGTGAGCCCATCCGCGCAAAAGAAAAAGGTCTCCTTGTGGGGACCTTGGTTGTCTGGTTACATGGCGTATCGTTTGCTCACGTTAGTTGCGAGCGGCGATACAGAAACCATGAGATGAGACAGAAAGAACAACAGTGATTGAAGAAAGGACAGCAATAGCCGGGGAACATGGCTGCCGCTGATGGTAGGCTTGGAAGGGCAGATTCCAAATCAGGAGTGGCCAACCATATTCCCGGTCTCTCTAGGAGGGTTTCGCAGATACTTTATGAAGCGATCAATCGTAAAGAGCAAAAGCACCAGAGGGAACACGGCTGTCATCAAGACACCGAGTCTGTGTGACGGATCAGAAATCAGGATGCCAAACCGTGTCCCCCCTGGGCCGCTAACATGGACCTCTCCTGTGCCACGGCCACCTAGTAGCGTATGTTCCCACCAGGCGGCAAGTCAAGTAGTCCTGGCAGACTTCTAACCCAAATGAGCAGTCTCAACTTCCCGATTGAGTGGCCACGCCGTACTTTCCTTTGGAGTCATAACAACTTGCCACAGATTGAGGCCACCCCAGCGAAAAGCCGCTTCCGAACCCTGGAGGTAGAGCCACCACATCCGGACGAATTCCTCGTTATACATTCTTACAACCTGGTCAGAGACCGCTTGAAAATTACGCGACCAGGCATGCAGGGTTAAAGCATAGTGCTGCCGCAGGTTTTCAACATCCATAATGCGCAGGTGCTGCTCGCCCATGTGCTCGGCTAGCTCCGCGAGGGTGGGCAAGTACCCGCCAGGAAAAATATATTTTCTAATCCACGAGTCGGGCATACCGATCTGCATGCGGCCGATAGTGTGCAGCAACGAGAGACCGTGGTCGTGCAGTAATCCCCGCCAGCGTTTAAAGAATAAGGGATACTGCGCTTGTCCCACGTGTTCAAACATACCGACACTTACCACCCGATCATACTTCCCCGTTAATTTGCGCCAGTCACCCACAATAATTTGTATCTGGTCTTGGAGATCGCGGCGTTTGATCTCGGCCCGAATATAGCGAGCCTGTTCGATGGCAGCAGTAATGCCAGTGACACGAGTGTTGTACCGGGTCGCCGCGTGGAAGAGCAACGCACCCCAGCCACAGCCAATATCAAGCAAGCTTTGCCCTGGTTCAAGCCGTAATTTACGACAGAGCAATTCGAGCTTTTGCTGCTGGGCTGCTGCTAAACTATCTTCCGGCCCCAGAAAATAGGCACAGGAATAAACCAGAAGCGGATCAAGCCATAAGCGATAAAACTCGTTACTAATATCATAGTGATGCCGCGCATAGCCTAAGGCGCGGCGGGTGCTGATCTCTTGGCGACGGTGGTGCCACCACTTTGCCACCCAAGCCTGGCGAGACGCCGCCAGTATCGCATTAGTTTGGTAATATCCCTGAAGGATATCTAAGAGATTGCCGATAATTTCAACATCTCCCCGCATGTAGGCTTCACCAAAGGCCAGCGATGGGGCTGCTCTCCGCCAAGCAAAGGGTCGATGAATAATGATAGTAGTTTGGGGTGTACCCTGCCCCAGCCGGTAGTTTTTGCCAGCCACGGTTATCTCTAGGGCTGGACCCTGCCAATAGCGCTCTAAATACTGTACGAAAGTCCTGGTTACCATAAAGAAAATCGTACTGTATTTGCCTCATAAAATAAAAGTCACCATGGGCTTATGCCCGTGGTATCGGGGGACTTTTGTCTGCGGCGTGCCGGCTCCGCCG
>JBBDZC010000007.1:0-32191 GCA_040900375.1 Candidatus Anderseniibacteriota bacterium
TGCTCCCAGGGTCGGATTCGAACCGACAACCTAGTGGTTACACATTATCTATATGTTTCCATATAGGGTGGACTATCTTATACTCCTTGCTGTGCCAAGGAACTTGGGCGCTTACGCAAGATTATTGTTGGGACTCACTTGCTAGTCTCTACACCTTCCTTGTAACTAAAACCCTACAAGGCTTGGCTCGGGATTATCCTTCGACCAGCTCAGGACAAGCCAGTCAAGAGGACTTCCCCGAGTTCACCCAATTATTCGACCGCGATTACTCGCGGAAGCTGCGTTATACCAGCGTGTATTTCTCTGTGACAATTCGCACAAATGAGGATGCACTTATCTGCTTCTTGCTTAACTCGTTCCCACGAGCGAGTTAAGCCACCAAGCCCTAGGCCAAACTTCTTCTGCTTAGGATTAAGGTGATGGAAATCGAGTGCATCAATGCATTTATCATAGCCACAGAGCACACACTTTCCGCCTTTGTACTGAACTGCCATTGCTTTGATCTTTCTGCGACGCTTAGCAACAGCTTGAATCATGTACTGACGACGGTCGGCATAGGTTCTTGTATCTGGCATACTTTTTTAAGTATACCATACACCTACTTGTTACACAGCCACTTGCTCTGCCATTGAGCTACCTGGGAATAGGAACATAAAGAACAAGGAACTTCTCATAAGTTCCTGTTCGATTGTGGGCCAAAGGCGCCAAGTTTGCAACCGTAACTAGCCCTAGACAAGCCTAGGGCTTCATTCCACGATCAAGGGGGTGCCTTCGGAAATATTGTTAACCACAATATCTGTAATCACGACCGGTTCAAGGGGATTGTTGGCGTCATCCCGCTCGACCTGCACAATCGCATCCACGACTTCCATGCCGGCAGTAACAGTACCAAAGTTGGTATGTAAACCATCAAGGTGGGGCGTGGCTTCCGCCGTCACAATAAAGAATTGGCTGCCGTTAGTGCTGGGGCCGGCATTAGCCATGGCGAGCGAGCCGCGGACCAGCTTGCGGTCGTTAATCTCATCAGGAAAAGTGTAGCCCGGGCCGCCGGTACCATGCTGGACTCGTAGGGCTGCATCACGCGAGAGCGGGTCGCCGCCTTGGACCATGAAGTCAGGAATGACCCGGTGAAAGGTGGTGCCGTCGTAGAAATCTTCCTGGGCCAATTTTACGAAGTTCCCGACAGTGAGTGGCGCGTCCTCGCCGTGGAGCGTGACGGCAATATCACCTTTGTTTGTCGTGAGCGTTACCTCCACCGTAGCCGGTAGGGGAATAAGGTCGGCCGGCACATCCTGGGCAAATTCCTCGACCATCATATCGTCAGTTGATAGCATCGAGGAATCATCCACCGCGGGCAGTGTGGTTTCTGCTATCGGGGCAACAGCCCGCAGGGCAACAAAGACACCGGCGACGGCCAACAAAATAACTGCGACGAGTAAACCATTGAGAATTGACTTCATACAAATGCATCTTTTTAAGAGTAATTAATAATCACGGAGCTTTTTAAGCTTTTGGTGCTCGCGGATTTTTTCCAAGGCCTTGGCTTCAATCTGCCGAATGCGCTCGCGGGTTACATCAAACTCGCGGCCGACCTCTTCGAGTGTGTGGTTCATGCCGTCAATCAAGCCAAAGCGCATCTCGAGGATTTTCTGCTCGCGGGGGGTGAGGTCCGCCAGGATTTCGCGCACGTGCTCCTGGAGAATTTCGCGGCCGGCAGCTTGTTGGGGCGTAATCGTATCTTCATCTTCAATAAAATCTTTGAGGGTGGAGTCCTCTTCGTCTTCGCCGACGGAGGCATCAATAGACACCGTTTCCTGCGAGATTTTCATGATGTGCCGCACTTTCTCCACCGGCAGCTCCATTTCCGCCGCAATTTCCTCGGGCAGCGGATCGCGGCCCAAATCCTGCAGCAGCCGGCGCTGGACTTGCGTGAAACGATTAATCGTTTCCACCATGTGGACGGGAATCCGAATAGTGCGGGATTGGTCAGCCAGCGCCCGCGTAATCGCCTGGCGGATCCACCAGGTGCCGTAGGTTGAAAACTTATATCCTTTGCGGTAGTCAAACTTTTCCACCGCGCGGAAGAGACCCATATTGCCTTCCTGAATGAGATCGAGCAGCGAAAGATTTTTGCGGCCGGTGTATTTTTTGGCGATAGACACCACCAACCGCAAGTTGGCTTCTGCCAAACGCTTGCGGGCTTCGGCATCGCCCTGCTCAATCCGCTTGGCTAACTCCACCTCTTGGTCCGCCGTCAGCAGCGGCACTTTGCCAATCTCGCGCAAATACATCTGCACCGAGTCATCAGAAATATTGCTGACGTCGACAATATTATCGAGGCTCTTCTCCCGCTCTCGTTTTTTTGGCTTCGTAGGGAGGACGTCCGGTAAATCAAAATCAATTAAGCTGTCGTGCGCCTCTTCCACGCGAATCCCCCGGTTTTCGAGCTCGGTGTACATCGCTTCCAGGCCTTCAATGTTTTCCTCAATATTGGGGAGGGCGTGCAAAATTTCTTCCTGGGTAACAAAACCGGCCTGCAAGCCCTTCTGGAGTAACGCTTGCACCGGCAGAGAGGCAATCACTTCTTCCGGTGTCTGCGCCGGCACTGCCCGCCGGGCCACGCGCTTTTTGGGCGCCGGCCGCGATGCCCTCTTCTTTCCTTTAAAACGGCCAGACCGAGCCGTCACGCGGCGCTTTGGGCGCCCCATAGAGCTATTTTTGGCACGCTTGCGCTTTGCCTGTGGCTTAGGCGAGACGCGCGAACGCACCGATCGCCAACGAGTTGTCTTGCGTTGAGTCTTAGCCATACTTTAAACGTGTCCCGCTGGTGTCAACGGATAGTGACACAATGCTGCTCAATAAGTAAAATACTTAGCTACACCGTACCAAATTACATCCAAAACAGCCAATTTACCCTAGAACGAGGAAGAATCAAGGTTTAGGTATTGAGGCGCGCCAAGCTTTGGGCGACATCTTGGAATTCACGCAGGGCCGCTTCCCGCTGTTCGTCGCCCGCCGTGGCCACGGCTTGCTGGAGCACCCGGAGGCGGTCTTCAAGGTCACGTCGCCGCAGATACCGCAGCAGGGTGCGGCCTTCGGCCTCGGCCGTAGCCGTGGAGATCACCCGCCCGGCAGCCGCCAGCGCCCGCACCGCTTCTGCAAAGGGCACCTGGTCGTCGGGAATTTTTTCGACGAGGGCGACAGGGGTCAGCTCACCAAAATCTGCGGTCGTTTGGGCTAGCTCGTGGAGGCCGAGCAGCAGCTGGTGGGCAGCCGGCTCTCGCAGGAGGGCCGGTTCAATGTCGGCAAGCAACGTTCCCCGCAGCGTGGGCTCAACTATGAGCAAGCCCACCAGCTGCTGCTCGGCCGTCAGTGCGGTCGTGCCGTGGTCAACTGCCGCCGCAGGAGTAGGGGCCGCCAGGGGCTGCTTGCTTAAACGCTGGGTAATAACTGCCTCGGGAACATGGAGGACTTGGGCAATTTCTTGAATCATTTCCCCCTGCTGCACAATATTGGTGACCTGGCGGACTAACGGCAGCAGGTCATCTAAAACTTTTTCGCGGTCGGCGGCCGGGGTCGTGGTTTGTAAGCGCTGCAGCAGAACACTGATCAGCGAGCGCGGGAATTCGAGATAGTCAGCCAGTTGTGCCGGGGCCTGCAGGGCGACATCAGCCGGATCCTGACCGGGCGGAAACACAATGGTGGCGACCCGCAAGCCCGCGGCGAGCGCCGCCTGGGTGGCAGTGAGGGCGGCCTGGTGTCCGGCAGTGTCAGCATCAAAAGCAAAGTGGAGCGCCGGCGTAAACTTTTTGAGCTGCTCGACGTGCTCGGGCGTAAAGGCCGTCCCGGAACTGGCAACCACATGGTGGTATCCCTGTTGGGAAAGCATCACCACATCCATGTAGCCTTCTACCACCACAGCTTTTTGCTGCTGCCGGATCGCCTGTTTAGCACGATGCAAGTTATAGATTGTCTGGCGTTTGTGGTAGATCGTTGTCTCCGGCGAATTAACGTACTTGCCTTCACTGCCCGTCGCGTGCCACGGCACGATGCGCCCGCCAAAAGCGATGACCCGCCCTTGGACATCGTGGATAGGAAACATAATGCGGCCGCGGAAGCGATCAAAGAGCTTGCCCTGCTCGCTCATACCCACCGCCCCGGCGGCCACCATCTCCGCCGTGGTAAATCCCTTGCGCTGGAGAAACTGCTGCAGGGCCTGCCACTGCTGGGGCGCATAGCCAATCTGAAACTCGGCGATAGTCTTGGGGCTAACGCCGCGCTCGGCGAGGTAGGCCCGTGCCTGCTGCCCGGCAGAGTGGCGCTGTAAAATTTCGTGATAGAAGCGCGCGGCGTGTGCGAGTAATTCAAAGAGGCGCTGGCGCTCGTCGCCGGCGGGCGCACTACCCGTGGGCTGCGGCAGCGGCACGCCCGCTCGCTCCGCCAGCAGCTTCAGCGCCCCGGTAAAATCCAGGCCTTCCACGCGCTGCACGAACGTAAACGCATCGCCGCCTTCGCCGCAGCCAAAGCAATGCCAAATGCCCTTGTCGGGACTCACTACAAATGACGGGGTTTTTTCCTGGTGAAAAGGACACAGTCCTTTCCAGTGGGCGCCGAAGCGGCGCAGTGGCAGGTACTCACCGATAAGATCTGCGAGGTCGAGACGTTCCTTAATGAGCGCCACTGCCTCGCTCATAGTCCCAAAGATGATAACAACGGAATAACCACCTCTTAACTATTGCTCGGCGCGCTCGTTGAAGCAAGGTTATACGCTTCAATAAAAGATTTGGGATCGTGCCACCAGCGCAGGCGCGTGCGCCATTCCTCCGGCCGCTTATACCCCGGCAAAACTTGCCGCTGCCAGGGCCCGCTATAGATGCCAAAGTGCAGGTGGGGAATTTCCCACCAGCCATTTTCCGCCGTCAGCCCCGGGGCAATCGTGCCCACGCAGTGCTGGGGTGCGACTGTCTCACCCACCCGCACCGTTAAATCTTGCAAGTGGCCATAGATTGAGAAAAAGGGCTGGCTTGTGGTCCGCGCCGTATGGCCGATAACAATGAGCCCGCCCCAGTTTCGGTGCCGCGCCGTGCCGCGGCGAATTTCGGCCCAGACTACTTCGCCGGCGCCAGTCGTACAGACCGCCGTTCCCGCCGGCGCAATCACATCATCGCCGAGATGCGTCGCCCACAAGATAATCCGCCGGCGCAAGCGTTGGCCGAAGTGATAACCCGAGACGTTGTATGGTTGAATCGGTAAAAAAAGATGATCAGGTTGCGGATACATACAGATAAAAGCCCTTTAAAACAAGACTACTTTAAGCATGGTACCCGAAAATGACCGATCGTATAGGGCGTTAGGGCTGGCACTGCGGACAGTAGGTGGTACCCCGGCCCGCCACCATTGTTTTTTGGAGCGCTGTCGCGCACCGTCGGCACGGCTTCCCCGCTCGGCCATACACTTTCAGGCGCCGCCAGTAATTTCCCCTCCGGCCCTGCGTATCGCGGTAGTCACTAAAGGTGGTGCCGCGGTGTTTGATGGCTTGCTGAATAATATGGTTACAACCCCGGTAGAGCTGTTTGAGTTCGGCGTGCGTCAGGCGGTGGGCGCGCCGCTGGGGGCGAACCTTGGCGTAGAAGCAAACTTCGTCTACATAAATATTGCCGAGTCCCGCAATCACCGCTTGGTTTAAGAGCACCTGTTTGAGCGGCGCGGTCCGCGGGCGCACCGCTTCCCGAAAAGCTGGCCAGGTAAACTCCGGCGTGAGCGGCTCAATGCCGTACGTTTTCGTAATCATCTCTTTATGTTCCCGAGTCACCAACTCAACATACCCAAATTGCCGCAGGTCATTGAAGAACAGCTGCCCCCGATCGGCAAAAGTAATAATGAGATGTGAGTATTTATTGGGCAGGTCCGGCCCCACTGGCGGCCAGCCATGACCGCCGGCAATAGTTGTTCGCGGCGAACGGTAAATGAGCTGGCCGGTCATCTTTAAATGCAGCAGCAAGAAGTGGTCACCGCGCTGCAAATGAAAGATGAGCAGCTTCGCCCGCCGGTCAATCTCGGTAATCGTGTTGCCGCGCAGGGTCACCACAAGCTTTCGCGGACTCCCCACCACCATCCGTGGCTTACGAACGGTGACCGCCGTAATCTTTTTCTTCCGCAAGACCGCCCGCAAATCTTGGCGGATGGTTTCGACTTCAGGTAATTCAGGCATACCCCCGACTATACGGCCACCGGTTAGTCTATAGCAATATCATCACTTTACTTCTAATGCCTTGATCGCCGGTCCATTGATGACCGCCCCCTCCGCCGTGAAACGACTCCCATGACAGGGGCAATCCCAGGTTTTTTCCGCGTTATTCCATTGAACTATGCATCCCGCGTGGGGACAGATAGGGGAGAGCTTCGTAACATTGCCATGGGCATCTTTGTAGATCGCTATCTTGGCGCCATCCATGGATAAGATCTTGCCTTCACCCGGAACGACATCAACAGCATCGCCTTTAGCCGCTCGCCTGAAACGCTCAAATAAGAGATTCTTCATAATATCGAAGGCTTGCTCGATCTGGCGCTTGAGTGCTCCCCAAGAAAATGAGATACGGGTCGGCTTATAGAGTGCTTGCCAAGCATGTTCGCCGTGTAAAATAAGTGCGGGTAGCATCATTCCCGCCACCGTGCCAAACGTTATACCGTTACCGGCATAGCCTGTGGCAAGGTACACATGTTCGAAACGTGGCGCTAAGCCGATATAGGGTAAACCATCAACAGGTTCAAATACTTGGGCGGACCACTGATACATTGGCTGGCCCGCCAGGCGTTTACACGTATATTGCTTAATTCTTTCATAACATTCTTTAGGATCTGCCGATTTTTTTCCCGTTTTATGATCCTCCCCGCCGACAATAACAAGGGGGCCAGCGCTGGTGGTATACGTCCGCCAGTAGTGATACGGCTGATCCGTATCCCAAAAGAGTCCGGGCACTCCCTCGCTCGGCGCTGGGCGGACAGCAACAACATAGGAATGGTAAGCCGCGACCTTGGATTGCATGCCAAGCATCTTAGTAATCGGCGTATGCGTGGCCATGATAACGGCGGCGGCTTGCAGCTTTCCATGTTCGGTCGTGATGATGCAGGGCTCCCCATCCTGAACGTCGGTCACCCGCGTCATTTCAAAAATCAGACCACCGGCCTGCGTGATGGCCGCGACTAGTCCATGGAGGTATTGAAGGGGATGAAACTGGGCTTGGTTCTCAAATTTGACGCCACCGAAAGTTTTAAACGGTAGCGGAACGTCCTCGGTAAAAGAGGCAGCCAAACCAAGCTGCTGGGCAGCTACAGCTTCTTGCTCAAGCAGCGAGCGATCTTCTTGGCGTTCACTGTACAAGTAGCCAGGCACGTGAGCAAAATCACACGCAATTGCATGCGTAGTAACATTCTGGGAAATTTTCTCAACCGCCGCCCCGGAGGAGGTGGCGACCAGCTGCGCTTTTGTCTTACCCCAGCGCTTGAGCAAATCCTGAAAGCGCGTATCAATAATTGAAGTGATATGGGCCGTGGTGTATCCGGTAACACCCTGGCCAACTTTAGAAGCCTCGATAACGGCTACCTTTTTACCCGCGGTTACTAACTCCAGCGCGGCGGTCAGCCCGGTGATTCCTCCGCCAATAACGACTACATCGAATGTTTGGTCGCCTTTCAGTGGAGGGAATTCGGGTAAAGAGGCGGTATCAATCCAAACTGACTCGTCCTTAGCAGTCTTCTTCTCAGCCTTACCACAATTACAGTGCGCACAGCGACCGCCAGAATTATGATCTTCCATACACACGTAAGTGTACCGAGGCTACAGAGTGATGGCTACTATACTTTATTAATAAAAAGAAAAAGGCCTCGCTGGTTAAGGCGAAGCCAAAGAAGTTACTCCCACTCAATCGTGGCGGGCGGTTTCCGCGTTACGCTATACACCACGCGCCCTACCCTTTCAACCGTATTGGTGAGCTGGGTGGCAACTTCTTCCAAGAAAGAAGCGGGGAGCGCGGCCACATCGGCAGTCATAAAGTCTTCGGTGGTAACGGCCCACAGTGCCACAATCCATCCTTGCCTTCGGGCATCCCCCCGAACACACACGGCCGTATCTTGCAGTATGGTGACGCCCGCTTGCGCGACGCCTTCGTAGAGTCCCTGCTCGCGTAACGCTTGAATGAAAATGGTATCGCATTGCCGGGCAACTTCGATTCTCTCTCGAGTGACTTGCCCCAGGACTCGCACGGCTAGCCCTGGTCCCGGGAAGGGATGCTTGGTGAGAATCTCCTGCGGTACGCCCACCGCTTGGCCCATGGCCCGCACTTGATCCTTGTACAACGTGCGTAGCGGCTCAAAGGGAACGTACGGAAAATCAGCGGGCGGTTTGACCAGGTTATGGTGGGTTTTAATCACTGCGGCCCGGTGCGATTCCTGCCCGCTTTCAATCACATCAGGAGCAATCGTACCCTGGCCGTACCCGACAATGGGAAACTGCTTTTTCAGCTCATGTGCCACCTCCGTAAACGTTTGCCAAAACATTTCACCGACGATTCTCCGCTTGGCTTCGGGATCAGGCTGCCTCTCTAAGGCAGCCAGAAAACTTTCACGAGCGTCTACGACGTGCAAGTTGGGGAGACAAGGATGCTGACGCCGGGCGAAAGTCACATCTTCTTCCCGTTGGAGGCCGTTATCAATAAATATCGGGTGCACCCGATAGACGCCAAGGGCTTGCGTGGCCAGAACCGCGAGCGTGGTTGAGTCCACGCCGAGTGAACAGGCCAGCATGAGATGCCCTTCGGGTCCTGCTTTCTTGCGAATAGCCACCATGGTTTCCTCGGCGAGGTCATTGGCATTAACGTTCGGGGTAGCCTGACAGATATCGCAGACAAAGTTGCGTAAGATTTGTAGCCCAAACTCTGTCTGGGTTACCTCGGGGTGAAATTGGACCCCGTACAAGCGATGCGCACTGTCTTCAAGGGCCGCAAGTTGGCCATCGTTGGTTGTACCAATGAGCTGCCAACGCTCGGTGAATATTTCCACCGTGTCACCATGAGAAACCCATACGGTGGATTCTTGGGGAAGGCCATTCAGTAGCGCCGAGGGCTGGACTAGACGCAACCGGGCCCGGCCGTACTCTTGCGCAAACTGCTGGTTAACTTTTCCTCCCGTGGCATAGACCAGCGCTTGGTGGCCGAAGCAAATCCCAAGGATGGGCACATTCCACGACATTATATTTTTGACACACGCTGCTGCATCGGGATTAACAGAGGCCGGACCTCCAGAGAGAATAACGCCGTCGACACCGGAGGGTGGCTCGTGAGTACCAATCTCGGTACTGCTTTTCACTTCCACCGGTACCCCTAGTTCATTCACTCGCCGGCGGATCAGTTGGGTATACTGTCCCCCAAAGTGCACCACCACGATCATGATCAACTCCTTATATTTTTCGTGAAAAGATCAATCGAAACAGGATCCTACACTATCGTACTATGCCTACGGATAGTCAAGAAATGAAGTCTCCCTCGTTGGCAGCGGCGGCCGCAACTTTAAGCACGCGCAGAATATGCTAGCATAGAAGCTATGGTTACCCCTGAACTGCAAGCCTACATTGCGCGCGCGCAAGCCGCCGGCAAAGATATCTACCAAATTCGCCAGGCGCTCGTCGAGGCAGGTTGGCCAGAAGCCGACGTCCGCGAAGCCCTCGCCACAGTCAACCCCACCCCTGGGCAATCCTTTGCCACCGCCCCGCCGCCCTCAAAACTGTGGACTATATTCCGCGCCATGCTCTGGTGGCTGTTTGTGGCTCTAGAAGTCCTGCTCCTCCTGCGCTTCGTGGCAAAACTACTCGGAATTACTGCCGAGCACATCATTGGTACTATCTTATATACCCTCACTGATCCTCTCACCGCGCCTTTTGTCGCCCTGCTTAACCCCGGCTCCCTCGTCGGCAGCAGCCTGCAGTCATTAGTTGCGCTCGCGCGTCCCCTCACGGATTTTTGGCAGGGTAGTGTTCTCGGCAATTTCGCGCCCGGGCCATTTGATGTCGCCGCTTTTCTGGCGCTCGTCATCTATACTGTGATCTACGGCGTACTCATCAAGCTGCTTAAGCTTATCGCAACGAAGTAAGGCAGCCTTTACAATTTTTTAGCGTGATATACTACCCATAATGAGTCGCTATTTGATTATAGGGAGTGTATTTGGAGTTGTAGGGATAATCTTAATAGGACTACTGGCAGCGCCCATGCGTGAGCGTACTACCTTGCCGACTGCCATTGGTTTCTTTTACTTCGGTAGTTACGCCCAACTTGATCCGGCACTTTTTAAATCGGCGTATGTGAGAGTTGCCCTCGATTGGAATGAGTTTGAACCACGCCAAGGAGAATTTATTTGGAGTCCGCACAATGCGCAAGCGCAAAAAATTGATGCATTGCTCGGGGAGGGAAAGAATGTTGTTCCCTCGATTCGTTCTAAATCTACCTGGGCAGTGCCGATGACAGATGCTAAATGCGCGGCCGCGCCGCGTGATCTTGATACTCACACAGCGCTGCAGCCAGGAGTGAGCTATTCAGCAACGTACTATGCCTTCATCAGGAGTCTGGCGGAGCATTATCGGGGTAAGTTCAAAATTGTCGTGGTGGAAAATGAAATGAACGATCCTGATTTTTGGTGCGCGAGCGCTGATGACTATCTACGTTTATTTTTGACTGCTCAAACTGCTTTTAAAGATGTTGACCCCGAGATTAAACTGACTGATGGCGGCATTCAAGGCGCGGCGCTCAATTGGTTGGTCATTGAAGATTATTTAAAAAATAATGATACCGTAGCGGCCCTTTCATTTTATAAGAGCTTTTCTGGCTACACTATTCGTCAGGAAGATCTCATGACTGAAATGAAAAAACATACCCGTAAGGAATCGGTCATTCGCGCGCGGCATTTTTTCAATAGCCAGTTGTTTGATTGGGTTGACCTCACTAATTTTCATTATTACCAACAATCAGACGCACTACCCGAAGTTGTCGCCTACCTAAAAAAGAATATTCCCCTGCATAAGACCTTAATGACTAATGAAGTTGGCATCAAGGAAAAGTTTTCTCATAGCCCGGATGCGGCAGCTCAAGAAATGGTTAAGAAGTACGCTTCTCTGCTCGCTCTACAGGTCCGGCCGATTATTTGGTTTTCTCCTGGAGGTAAAGAAGACAACAATGCCGGCGCTCTAGTCGAAGAGCGGGGTCAAATCGTTGTGCCTACAAAAAATTCACTGGAGGCAGTTGCCCGGTTCCTGGGTAAACCAGATTTGTCTTGTCATGATAGATCTACCCCAGCCATGGCCAGTTTTGTGTGCCGCTACCCCACAGAAAAAGTCGAGGTTACTTGGCGCAAGGATGAACAGTCTACCCATACCATTAAACTTGAAAACGGCTGCAGCGCTTACACATACCAGAACGAGCCAATCGCTCGCGCAGAAATTCTTCTGGATACGGCACCAGTATTTATTGTGTGCCGCTAAGTAACCAAAGATGGCTGTGGAGCGAAGTTAGAACCTAGAAGCAGGAAGTTAGTCACCAAAGAATCCCTTATACACGAGGTACAAACTCACAAGGAGAGTTGCCACTTCGGCTAACACAAACCGATGGTCACTGTTCTTTTTCTCTATGAGTTTTTTGACTATATCAGGAAAGAAAATGCGGATCACTCCTTTCAGAAGAACAAGCCAGCCGATGATAGTGATGATAACTCTCCAGTCCCCGGTCCAAACCTGATGACTGATAACCAGTAAGATACCGCCAATAAGAATTAAAAACCCGGACAAGTATGTTACTACCAAATTCTTAGCGGCGGACTCTTCCATGGCCAGAGACTGCTGGTAGCGGCTAAGTATGGCTAGTGTGCTTATGGCTCCGAACAGCCCAATTACTTTAGCTAAAAAGATTGAATCTTCCATATATAATCATAACAAAAGCCTGTCTTAGGCGGGGTGTCTGGGACGATTTACGAACTATAGCCTGGAGCGAAGAATACCCGCAACCAGAGGTAACTATGCGACAGGTGCGGGAGTTGTTGAGGTGTGTAAGTATGGCAGCGATATACTACCTTACTCAGTGATTAGTGGTCACGGGTGAAAGTAATAACCCTATAAAGCCCTAAAACATATTCTAACGCCACTCATTTTTATGTAGTCTAGATAATACGGAGGGGGGGAAAACCTCTCTTTACAAATCGGTAATAATCTGCTATTATGGGTGGTTAAGGTTAGTTCTTTCCAATCAAGGCTTTCTCTCGTTTCGACGAGATTTTGGTTAAAGTTCCGCAACGTCCCTTTTTTCTGAAGGAGTCCTACAGTGGACGTCAATTCCTGTGGTCTGACCAACGTCAGTAGTGCCGTGAGGCTGATTGCCCTGCAATTCAGCTTCTCCAATCCCGATGTCGTTCCTCTCTGTGTGAGGCAACTCCCACAGGAGACCTCGAACGACTCGCTGAAGCGGAGGAGTGTCGCCAACGGCGAGTTGGTCATCAACCCCATCGAGAACGTCGGTTTGGTCGAGTTTCTGGGTGAGCTGGAGTCCAACGGGTACGAGATGGTGGACGGTGTCTACCAGACTCGTGTCAACCCGAAGAACCCCCGTCAGCCCTACCATATGGTGCGCTTCGTTTTCGCACGGCGTGAGTACATCCAGCCGAACAAGGAGTTCGGTGAGCGACGTCCCCTCGTCCGTCAGGCACTGCGCACGATGTGTGAACAGGCGATGTGGCGAGTTCGGGCGTTCCTGAACCCGCTCTTCGTGGGAGACGAAGAGGTCTACGGGGAAAGCGCTGTGAGCATCAATCTCGAAGCTCGCAAGCCCCTGTTCGACAACTTCGGCCAGTCCCTGAAGGTCTGGCGCAAGGATGCGGACGGCAAACGCCTCGGCGATGCCCCCGTGCCTCTGCAGCCCGACTACTCGCTCAACTTCGCCGCTGACCAGATTCGGGTGCAGCCCCCGCAACAGACGGCCAGCGTCTAACGACGAGCAGAAAGCCTAAGTCCTGAGCAAGGAAGATTCACTCAGGTCTTGGTTTCCAAGCACACAACAGCCTATGCATCGTGCATAGGCTGTTTTCATTTTTCAGCCCTGATAGGCTAAAGCGACCATTAGTTCAAATTGATCTATATCTCACTGAGTAAGGTAGTATATCGCTGCCATACTTACACACCTCAACAACTCCCGCACCTGTCGCATAGTTACCTCTGGTTGCGGGTATTCTTCGCTCCAGGCTATAGTTCGTAAATGTGGACTTTACCCTACGAAAACCCTTCAAGGTACTAGTGGCACACGCTCAAACTACAGATTGGCGGGACAGATGAGTCTAGAACCAAAAATGTAACAGGTTTAGAGGGGTTTTGGAAGGGTTAGATGGTAGTCGGATGAGGAGGGTGGGTCTGGGGCAAAAAGGGAAAATATTACAGAATGTTACACTATAAAAAGGGAGCCAAAACTGTAACATTTAGGATATACGAACAGAATAGGTACAGCTTATTGTTTTGGCAAGAAAAAACCGCTACAACACTTCATGTGCTGTAGCGGCAAGACTCAAAGAACTCCTGGCAACTCGACTCGAAACTCCTCCTTGAGGGCAGTCCGAGCAGCGGCAGTTTCGGCTTCTCCTTTGCTAGCACCGGATGCCTTTGCGAGCATTCGTGTGCCGACGTAGCAGCCGATGGTGAAAACCCGAGCGTGATCAAGACCCTGTTCATCAAGCACTCGGTACAAGGGAGTTTCTTTAAGCCTCTCCTGTACCAGCTCTTGCAGATATGACTTCGGATCATAATACGCGCGCTTCTGCACCACCTCATCACACAAGGGCAGCAGATACTCGATGATGAAAAGCTCTGCTGTTCCCAGTCCACGATCAACGGCAATGGCACCGATGACTGCTTCCAAAGTATTGGCAAGCAGACGTGATCTTGAACGAGGATTCTCAAGCTCGTTTTGACCACCGCGGCTCACTCGCAGATGCTCGGCTAATCCTAGCTTTTCAGCCACGAGAAACAGCGTGACTCCATTAACGATCTTGGCACGAATGTTTGTGAGCGTTCCCTCATTCTCATCGCCATAACGACGAAAAAGATAGTGAGTGACCACCCACTCCAAGGCAGCATCGCCAAGGAATTCGAGTAGCTCGTTGTGCTCTATGACGTTGCGATTCTCGTTAAGATACGAGCGATGAGTAAGTGCTCGCTGGAGAACTCGCAAATCATGGAAACGTACCCCAATCTCTTCTTGAAGCCTTTCCAAGAAGAGGGCATCGAGATTCTTCATGGACACCTCTTTCTATTAAAGTTTGTGGGAAGAAAATGCCCGGGAGCTCTTTGGGAGCGTCCCGGGCAAAGAACAGTTTGTCATGATCACCCCTCAAGCGATGGCTGCACCGTGAGACTGCAGCCATTCCTTAAGCTCAGCGATCTTGGTCAGGTCGAAACCTCGCGTCATGAGAAGTTTTTCCTCACCGAATGCCAGCAAATCCCCGATGGTCGCCACTCCTTGATCCTGCAGCGATTCAAGCTGCTGGACAGAGAGAAGACGCTTGCGAGTCCCTGGTCGTTTTCCGGCGAGTATCTCTTCAAGTTTGAGCTTCTTGACCTGACCATTAACGTGCACTCCATTCGCTTCTTCCACCTTCACATCTCGCTTGGAAGTCCCAGGTGATTGGATCAGTGATGGATCTACTACCATCTGATCTTTCGTCGCCTGCTCATTCCAATCAAAGACGAGAGCTGCTTTACGTAGAGCCCCAAGGACTCCTTCAACCTCCGCTTTGACCGTAGTCGAAAGCTTCATTGGTCGTAAGGATCCTTGTTGATCTACCAGGTCAGCCAATGTCTTGATTGATTTGGCCTCCAGTGCTGTGAGAGCTGCCTTGGACAGTGCCAAGTAGCGCAGCTCGAGACGTTCTGGTGGAATCACGAGCGTGCTCGGATGGACATTGGTCACGTAGATGTGAGAGGCAGCGTCGGCCACTTCCGCGTCTACATGTAAGTCCACGCCTTCCACGCGGATTACGCCCTCAATCTTCATCAACTCCTCCTTTCTGAGTAGGCAGCTCGAAGTTATCGAGCATAGGATTCATTTGCAAGAATTTGCTGCGGCATATCTTGCAACACTTCTGGGCAATCAACTCATCGACCTCGAATCGATCAGCAACTTCGGCAAATGAATGACCGAACACTGCTCGACATACCGTCATAAGGAGAGTACCCAAGGGCAGCATCTTCTGCTCTTGAGCTCCCTTTACAACGTCTCGCAAAGCCACTCCATAGAAATGGCAAATCTTGTGCAGAGCAACTCCGGGTGACCACGTTGGATCCCAAGAAGCACGCACCTTTTGCCATGTCTCATACACCTGTTGCCACTGCGAGCTAGGCTGGAGTTCTGAAAGCGTTTTCGCACCTTTCGCATGCGGCGAAAGTTTTTGGAAAATTTCTTCCGTTCGCAGGCGAAGTATAACTGCTTTCAGGCGCTGCTCAATGCGAGCCCTTGTGACCCCCATGATCTCTCCAACTTGTGCCATTGTTCTTGGAGTCTGATCAGAAAAACCATAAAAGAGATCTAGGCAGCGACGCTCAACTTCAAGCAGTGGCGCATCTCGTAAAACTTCCTGAACAACTCGGGTGAGGTCGACCTTATCGATTGTCTCTTCCGAGTCTTCCACTCGATGATCTGCAACCAAATCACCAAGTACACTTTCTTCGTCTTCGCCATTCTCGATTTCTCGATCCAGCGAATCCATGCCGAGCTCAAACCGAATTGCCTTCTTGAGAAAGCGAATTCGTTCAACTGTGACTTCCAGTTCAGCGGCGATCTCGTCATCCGTAGGCTTGCGCCCAAGTTGTACCGCCAATTTATGGCGAACATCTCGGAAGTGATAGATCTCCTCACCTACATGAGCTGGCATGTTTTTTGCCGCCTGGATGCAGCGACTAACCGCTTGCTTGATCCACCAATTGGCATACGTTGCGAAACGAAAACCACGTAGATGGTCGAAGCATTCAATTGCCCGAATAAGACCCAGGCACCCTTCCTGAAACAGGTCGAGTTTGTCCAGTACCTTATTGTACTGAAGCCATTGACGATTACCGTAGGCCCACAGGAACATTTTATGAGCGACATGACCTGCAGCAACCTTCCATGACAGACGAAAGTGCGTCATCAACAACTCGTTCCTAATAGCCGCCTGCTCTGCTTCACTTACTCGACTGAGCTGATCGAAGAGATTGAAGCCGTGCTCACCCAAAATCTGACATGCTTCTTCTGGGCTAACTCGCTCCACATCTTCTGCCAGCATCACTCCCGTTCTAGTCTTGCCTTTCTTGCCAAATTTTCGATTTCGACTTAGTGAAAGGCCGAAGTGATTCAATCGCTCGAGCAAATCGTGTAGCGACGGGACAGAAAGCTTGCCGCTGGTTCGACCACGCGAAGAGCTAAAGTCCGCCTCTGACCACTCGAGAAGTTCTCGAATGGAAACGATCTCGAGATTCCAAAGCTCCAAGCAGGTATGATCCTTGAGACCCAAGGCTTCGATAGGCTTGTCGAGTAAACGACCAGTCAACCGATCAACGCTGCTTGTCTCACTTGGAATAACATCTTGCAGTGGTTGTTGTATCTCCTGAGTCTGCGCTGGAGTATATCCAGCTAAGTGTTCCGGTTTGATTACAAGAACGGGTGATTCAAATCCGCGCAAGATAAGCCCAGGAATCCTGGCCAAATCAACGCAGATATGTACTTGTCGTACTCTGCCTGCTTTGCTCACAAGGAGCGTTCCCCGGCCAAATAGCCGAGGTTTTGGGGGTTCTAAAACAACAGCCTCTCGACGCATGGGAACCTCCTTTGGTCCATTGTTATCGCGTATGCGATGGCGTTAAATTGTCGAAGAACAGACTAGAACGGTATACATGTTCTATAGAATACAAATATTGACTTGTCAAGGATATTCGGCTACATTGAAGCACACCGAATTTGGATCGTCCTCTTCACAATTAGTTCCTAGAAATATAAGGAGCCAGTCATGACAGAGGCTGTTTTCTGTCAAATCACAGGCCGGACCATCTCGACAGAGATGTGTATCGATCTGCAGCACTCCCACGAGCCAGAAGCGTGCTTTGGCTGTGGGGCATGCTCGCGCTTGTGCGCAAAGTGTCGTCAACGAAGGCCAGTCAATCCAGAAATTGGGCTATGCTGTGCTTGCATTGGTAGGCAGCTGGCCACTGAAGAGAGTTTCCAACTACATGGATTTAGGAGACAAGCTAAAGGCGACGCGTTCTGCCCCATTGTCAGCAAGGAAATCCCAGCGGAGATGTGCTTTGCCACGCAAGGTGGTAATGAGTGTCAGTTGTGTGCCTCAGCATTTCGCTTGTGCGAATCTTGTGGTAAACAGCGTGTTTACTTCGCACCTTATGGCAAGTGTCTCACGTGTGGGCTAGAAGAGCACGCACCGCTCTGGCTCAAGGTGGAGCACACAGAGCTCCATCGCTTTGCTGATGCATTGCAACAAGCCGCTGAACGAGAGTCTATAGCAGACATGCTCGAGAAGTCCAAAAACCTTGTCAGTAAAACCGGTCGTGCCAGCACAAATTATTTCAGGCAGCAGCTTGGGTTGAGCGCTAAAAAATGCGAGGCTCTATTGCAACTCTTAGAAATTGAAGGTGTGGTTGGACATTTAAATAGGGGGAACGTGGGTCGTGAGGTGCTCATTTCTGAATCTCCGGGACCAACTCCCGAGGCAACTGTTGACCTGGGAATATGCGAGCAGTGTGAGCAGAAAAGGGCGCTTGTCACCATGGGCCTTCGAGGGAAACGAAAGGTATGGTGCTTGGGGTGTGTGCGCATAGCTTTCCCCAGAACATGGGCCCGCGTGGTTGCACATTCCCTCAACCGCAATGTGATTGAACAAGAGCTGTTCCGCGAGGCGACAGCGATTGCAATCAAAAATGGGGGCCTTAGCAATAAGATGCTGGCCCGAGAGATGCAAATCGGCTACGGATATGCGGTTAAGCTTGTCAAGATCCTCGAAGATAGAGGGGTTCTCTCGCGCGAGGCCCACGGAGAGAAGAAACGGCGGATCGTATTAATATCAGAGGACGATTTCGCTACTCTCCCTATCTTACCGTGTGCAGTCCTAGGCAGTAAGACTGGGAGAAGTGCAAGAATGTGCAATCAGTGCAAGCAACCGTCTTTTCCCCTGGTGCATTTGCGGCGCAACTATTATTGCATCTCTTGTGCTCGGAGGCGCTTTGGTCCTAAATGGGCACTAGCGCTGGCCCATTCGTGTAATCGTGCGGAGATCATGGAAATTCTTCTGGAGGAAGCTGTAAAGCTTCTGCCATCCACCACAAAGATCACCGAAAAGATGCTACAAAGGGAATTAGTTGTTGGTCCCCAGGTTAGCCACGAACTAATGGAACTCCTTGAACAAAGAGGCATGGTAGTCCGCGTTACAAGTCAGGGAGTGCACCATCGCGTGATTCATCTGGGCGCCTCACATGAGATTAATGATCAGCCTGCTCGTTTGATACAATCTTTTGCTCTGAATTGTGGTCAGCACGATCCTCTTTATCAGGAAGGCAAATTGCTGGTTATTGCGAAAGGGAAAGCGTCAGTTAACTTTCTGGCCAAGAGTCTCTATACAAGCGCGGACCGCGCTCGCCGAATTCTTCGGGGACTGGCTAATGAAGGTATAATTGAGTCACTTAGCCAGAAGAAAGATAAACACAATAAGGCCTTGACTAGGCTGCCATCAGGAGATCCCTCAAACAGCCTTATCCTGAATCTTCGTCAGCTTGTTGCTCTAGTAGGAAAGCGAGGACGAGTTGCGCGAATATTGCGCGATGCAATCTCGACCCTCGAGGCAACACAGCATAAGCAAAAAGAATAAATCCCTCGCCGACATAACTGTTGTTATGTCGGCTTTTTTACTCAAATAAGAAAATCCCTTGTGCGGAAACCACACAAGGGATGGGGAGCAAAACGATGTCGCCACTGCGAGCTATTTGCCCGAACGCTTCTTGCCGACGATGTTGCTCTGTGCCTTCTCCAGGGCTTTGACCAACACACCGATCTGCTTGGAAAGCGTCTCTCGCTTTTGATCCGGCAGCTCGGGGTCAATCTGCAGCGCCTGCAGATTGGCGTGCAAGGAGAGAATGTCCTTACTCAACTGCTGATGGCCGTACGCTTGCTGCGTCACGTTGTGAGGGCGACTGGGCCCCCGCTTGTGCTGCGTCCGCGCTTTCAACTGCGTCGCGGTCAAATGCTGGTTGTGCGCCATTTTGGCCGCTTCGCGCTGATCCTTCTTCGTCGACAGTTCGCCGAGAACCTTGGCATGGGACAAGTTGATCTTGTCCTCGCTGATCATCTGCTGCACATCGTCTGGCAACTCCAGTACGTTGAGTCGCTCCTGCAGATAGTCCATAGACTTGCCGGTGCGCTCAGAGATCATGGCAAGATCGAGCCCTAGATCGAGAAGATTAGTGATCGCCTTGCCTTCTTCGGGCGGCCTCAGATCTTCATGATGCAGGTTCTCGATGCTGGCCTCTTCGGCAGCTTCTTCGTTAGAGAGATCACGCACGATCGATGAAACGGTGGGCAGTCCGGCCAATTTCGTGGCCCGCAACCCCCGTTCACCACAGACCAGCTCATACCGGTTCTTGCCTCGCAGTCGCACCACGATGGGTTTCACCAGACGGCCCTTGTACTTGATGCTCTGGGCCATCTCGGCAAGCTTTGCCTCGTCGAAATATTCACGAGGCTGATAGGGGCTGGGAGAGATGCGCTCGACCGCGATCTGAACGATCGTCTCCTCCGGAGTGGCGTTCGCGGCTCGACTTTTGCCGACCCGCTTGGCCGGGGACGCTGTCGCGACCATTTTGTACCTCACTGGGAATGAACTAACAGGGTCACCTCGGAACATCCGAAGCAGTAGTGTCGTATATTATAATAGGTTAGTTATCCTGTCAAGGTTAGTTCTGAGAAAAATAACCATAGAAAAAGGCGGTGAAAAACTGTGTTTTCACCGCCTGTACACGTTATTGCAACTGAAGCTCTAAGTCCTGGAGTGCCTTCGCCCCACGCTCGAGATTAGGTTCCCAACCATAGAGCGCCTCTTCTGCCTCATCCAGAAGCTTTCGCAAGGCATCGATCGTGGCTGGAACAAGAGTGTGACGCTGACGAAGAACAAAGAGCTGCTGCCGTAGCGCATCGCATTTACGCTGGAGCTCTTCCTGACTTAATTCCAGCGCCTGCTGATGAGCTAATACTTCTTTGAGCTCGTTGAGCGAAGTAGTGGTAATCCTCCTTTCTTTAGTATTGCCCAGAGAGGGTAACACCATTTCCAAATGCACGAGATCACCATTTGGCAAGCTCAGCGCATCATAGGAAAGCTCAGTGACAAAGCCTGGCGTTATTTCGGCTACTGGCACCTGGTTCTCATACCGAATAGGAATTGAACGCCCGCATACCACGATGGAATCTGGATACTCATTATCTCGACGTGAGCGAATAGTATCCAGATCGTAGCCGAACGCATGCTTGAGCACCTTGGCCGTAATCAACAAATCACATCGCTCAGCCCCATTGAGAGAAACAGCTCCAGCAAGATGCCCCTCATAGAATGACCGAAGCCATTCTTGGGACACAGATGGGACAATCTGTTCGCCCATCCGTTCTCGCAGATTATCAAGCTCGCGTAGCAACACGCGATTTGCGGATGTATGTGTAGTTGCCAATCGATTATCGGCTAAAGCTTTAGCCAAAAACCGCGTAGCTTCTCCACCACCCAGCTTGATAACTTCCGCTTCAACTTCCGTGCTACTTCCTTCTTGAAGCTTGAGCACCATCGCCGTGACGGCATCTATCGACTTACTGTAACGAATACGTGGCAACCGAGTTTCTTGCACACCGCCGGTGAGAGCGGCAGCAAGGTCGGCCGGCTGCACAGGATGAATACCGATAGCGATGGGTCGCTTAGAGTACAACACCTTTGAGCAGATAAACCACTGGGGTGGGTTATCAAATGCTGCGGATCGAGCATCAATAACACACCATTCTCCTGATCCACACTCGTACCGATGGCGGACAGTATGGCGCCATAACCGGTCACCAAAGCCTGCCATCAGAGAAAAATCAATTGCCGCACGGTCAGCCACTCCTTCCTGCGCAATATCAATGCCCCGTTGGACCAGCATATTGCGAAGCTGCTCACGAATTGCGGCAATCTCTCGGAGAATATCTGCCCGCAAGTAGTAGTCATTGCACCAGCGTTCACTGCCGCCAGCTGCTTCCCACTCTCGAACGATCCGTAACACGGTCAAGCAATCTGATCCCTCTTCATGAAAGACCTTTTGTGCTTCTCGGGCTTGGCGTATCTCACCTCGAGGCTGATAAAGTAATGGACGACAACTTAATGCCGAGCAGATAGTAAGTGCTTCGTTGATGCATCCTGCTTCCGCTGCTGTCAGCAAGACAGCGGCCAGGCACGGATCAATTGGCAAACCAACCATCTTCCAACCCAAAGGTGTCAGCACATTCCGATCATCAACTGCACCAAGAACATGGAGCACTTCGTGGGCTTCATGAAATGCTTCTCTGTCGGGAGCGTCGAGGAACGGAAAGCTAAATGGTTCTGCAATTCCAGCAGCGCACATCTTCAAATACACTTCCGCCAAACTAACTCGGCAAATTTCTGCCGTGCTAAAAGGCGAGCGCATGTGAAAGTCTTGTGATGTAAACAGCCGGTAGCAGATACCTGCGCGGGTTCTCCCAGCGCGACCAGCTCGTTGATCACAGCCAGCTCGACTGTGACGCACCAATTTGAGCGAACCAATCCCAGTTGCGTGGTCATAGTCCGCTTCACGAATAAGCCCAGAGTCAATGACAGTTGAAATACCTGGTACTGTGATAGAAGTCTCGGCGATGTTTGTTGCCAAGATTATCTTTCGCATACCACGCGGCGACGGCTCAAATACTCGTTCCTGATCTTCTGTCCTCATCGATGCGTAAAGTGGCAAGATGAGAGAGTGAGGAATTGGTTTTTGATCCAAGTCGCCCATGACTGCTCTAATCTCGCCTTCACCAGGAAGGAAGACTAGTATATGGCCGACCGGATCATGCCCACGATTCATCTTTTGAGCACACACTTTGTGAAGCTGATGAACAACGGCATAGACCATATCCAATCCCTTTGGCACGACATAGCGAACCGAAACGAGATAGGACTTACCTAACACATGAATGAGTGGTGGGTTGTCGAAGTACTGATTTATGCGCTCAAGATCAGCCGTAGCTGACATGAGCACAATACGCAGGTCACGCCGTTTAGACGCAAGGCTCTTCATGAGTCCGAGGCAAAGATCCATGTCCACACCGCGCTCATGGACTTCATCCAGGACAACAACGGCGTATTTTTCAAGCAAGGGATCTTTGTGGAATTCTCGTAAAAGCACTCCCTCGGTGACAAACAAAAGAGCTGTCTCCGGTGATACTTCATAATCGAAGCGGACTTTGAATCCAACTTTTGAGCCGGATACTACGTCTAATTGGCGAGCTACATAGCGCGCCAAGCTTCGAGCCGCTAGACGACGAGGTTGCGTCACACAGATTTTACCTGCCGATTCATATTCGCCAAGTAGAAACTGCGGTATCACCGTTGACTTTCCGCAGCCCGGCTCACCGGTAATGATAGTTATCGGGTTGTGAACCACTGTCTGTAGAATCCGTGACCGATATTGGTAGACGGGCAGTTGCTGAGGGTTTTTCACTTCTTATCTCCTGAATAACGTGTTGGTAACGAGCGAAAGAACTGTGTTAATCATTTACCTCATTCTTACTTCATTGTCAATGTTTGCGGGGTATAAAAAACCTCATGAGATAGTCGCATCTCATGAGGTGAATTTACGTTTTAGAAGGTCTGCCGCCAATCCCACGATCATATTGGAGACCTGCTGCTTCAAGCGCAGTCGATATAGAACCAAAGTGACCGCGGTAAGCTGCATCACTGGGACATTTACCAGCTTCAAAACCACGGACAATGTCAGCGGCTTTCAAAGAGCTTCGGCCTAACTCTTTCGCTAATTCCTGAAGCTGTCGGATCATGTCCGGCTTATTACGCCGGGCATTGATCACGACACCGGTCAATTTTGCCGCCTTGCGGGCTTCAGGAATGGAGCCAAAGACCTTCGTGTAGGTTACCACTGAGGCACACTTCCCCTGCCAACAGGCTATATCAATGTCATGCGCCGAAGGAAATTTACCTAGCTCGCTTGCAACACCACGAAGCTGCTCGGCAAGCACCTCTTTGCTATATCCAATCCTCGCTCGTGCAATGACATCGAGCAGACTACGAGCCTTCGCCTCAAACAGAACACTGCCAACATCCATATTGACCTCCAGCGCGCCTGACTTGCCTTCCGCATTCACTGCAAATTTTCCATGCCGTTCGCCAACTTTCTTCCAGAGAGCATGGACCATTTCCAGTCGCTCGCAATTGGCAACAAAATCAAGGACACAAACTTTATCTTTGCCTGCTGCTTTTCGCAAACCTCGTCCGAGTTGCTGCCAGAAGATTGTCTCCGAGTTGGTTGAACGGAGAAAAACAACAACATTCGCTTCTGGGACATCCACACCCTCATTGAACTTATCTACGGTAAGCACCGTGTTCATAAGTTCACCGCTCCGGAAATATTCCAGCCGGTTTTTCTGGATCGTCTCGGAAAGATCGGAGTGAATTGCTAATGAGCCAGGCAAATGCAAGCTGAGTCGCTCGCAATAATCAATCGAAGGACAAAAGACCATGACTCGAGGATTAGCAATATCGCTAATGCCATCCTCAATCATCTTCGCAATTTCTTCATCTTGTCTTTTCACAAAGAGACGCTGATTCAGAGAGCGAATACTGATGCGACCACCTGCTTGGTTCAAAAGGTTGTTGTCCTTGAATTTCTCGACCATGACGCGATAGTCAACAGCCGTTAGAAAACCCCGGGCCAATGCTTCTTCCAGAGGAAGGTTGAATACTTCTTCCCCATAGATCGCTCGGATATCCTGCAAATCCGAACGATCCGGAGTTGCGGTGATACCTAGCAAGAAAGCTGGTTCAAAGTAATCGATAACGGGCCGATAGGTCGGTGCCGAGCTGTGATGGCCTTCATCAACGACAATGTACCCGAACTCTTCTGGTCGAAAGGCTAGACGCCAATCCCGCAATGTCTGGAACGAAGCAAATAGACAATCTGCTTTGTATCCTTCGCTATCAGTACCATGGTAATAGCCGTACGAGAGGCCACTGCCGAGGATCTGTTCGAAGGTGCGATGAGCCTGTGCCAAGATCTCATTCTGGTGACATAGATAGAGAAGGCGAGGCCTTTTGCCACCCGCAACCCATTGCCTAAAATCAAAGGCGGTGGTTGCTGTCTTCCCCAACCCCGATGCCATTACAACTAAAGCTTTGTTTGCATTGCGGCGGACGTTGCCAAGAACACCAATACATTCTTGCTGGTATTCATACGGAATAAACACGTTTATCTCCTTGAGTATTATTCTGGTAATGAGCCAAAGAACGGTGCTAAATTATTACCTAATTAAAATTGGCCTGTCAATATTCAGACCTGGTAAAAAGTATTCAAAATAATATTATCCTCTCGATCGCTCAACTATCTCAGCAGAGTCGGTCGGTCGATAAAAATATTGTTGGCGGAGAGGGTGAGATTCGAACTCACGGAGCCTGTGAAGGCCCTCCGGTTTTCAAGACCGGTGCACTCGGCCACTATGCGACCTCTCCAGAAGTAAATAAGTTTTTAAGTAACTTGCGCCCTTGGCCACTTTTTAAGAATAGCTCTCGTTTGCGGGCGAGCGAGTACAATGCATAGTACTCCTGCCCATACAATACCCAAGGCCGTCCTGATTTAGTAGATCTTGTTTGACCTTTGTTATGAGCGCGCAAACGTACCACCGCCGTATCACTACGGCTCGATCCTATGTAGAACTTACTTGTTGTTTGACTTAAAAGAACATAGGTACACGGCATGTTTTTACTATGTCATATAAGGAGGTTTTTTCCGCCGAAGGACGGACCAGTCCTTTGGCTGGCCGCCAAAGGCGGACCCGCCTCCGGCGGGCAAGACCGGTGCTCACGCCTGCCCGCCTCTGGCGGGGCCACTACGCGACCTATCCCGTGCTTAAACTATAGATAATGTCTCCCCTTGTAAACAGGTTTATAGCTCCACCACCCGCACAGCGCTGTCAAAACTGCCCTTGGCGCGCTTCAAGCCCGCGACCACCACAATTGTGCTGCCAGCAGGCACTCGGTAGTGTTGCCGAAGATGCTCCAGGGCTTTGGCCGACATTTGCTCGGGATCTTCGTAACCCTCAAGTGTAAACGGGACCACTCCCCATGTCAGAAGTAATTTTTGCTGTGTGCGAACGCTGTCAGTGACCGCAAAAATGGTTGTCGCCGGGCGATACCGGGCAATCACCCGCGCGGAATAGCCAGAGTGTGTTGTCACAAGAATGGTTGCGGCGTTAATGTGTCGCGCTAATTCCACCGCTGCCGCCGCCACCGCAGAGGGAATAGGCTCACCAATCGCGTCACGATGTGGCAGCAAGTCATCGAGTGGCGATTCTTCCGTATCTGAAATGATTTGCGCCATGGTTGTCACCGCTGGCACTGGGTAGTGACCCATCGCGGTCTCGCCCGAGAGCATTACTGCATCCGTATGATCAATCACCGCATTGGCGACATCGGAAATTTCGGCGCGCGTGGGCCGGGGACTGCGCTGCATAGAATCGAGCATCTGCGTCGCCGTAATCACCGGTTTGCTGGCGACAATACACTTGGCGATTAGTTCTTTTTGGCGCATGGGCACCTGGGTAGCCGAGGTTTCTAAACCAAGATCACCGCGGGCAATCATAACGCCATCAGTGACCGCCAAGATCTCATCAAAATTAGCCAGAGCCTCATGTTTCTCGATCTTCACAATAATCGCCGGGGGTGCTGTGCCCGCGGGCAAATATTGAGTGATCTTGTCGCGCAGTTGCTGCACGTCTTGAGCGCTGCGGACAAACGAGAGTGCCACAAAATCAATATCCTGCTTGAGGCCAAACTGTAAATCTTGGTCATCCTTTGGGGTCAGTGACTCAATCGAGAGGCCAACGGTCGGCACATTGATGCCTTTATGGGAAAGCAAACGGCCGCCCAAAAGTACCTTGGTGCGGATAATTGGCCCTTGCACATCAAGCACTTCAAGTTCGCGGGTGCCATCATCAAGCAAGATGCGGTCCCCCCGGCCGACATCGTGCGCCAGCCGATCGTAGGGCACGGGAATGGCGCCATGGGCGGCCTCGACCACGCCGGCGTGCAGCGTGGCCATCTGGCCGGCAATTAGCTCAAGGCCCTCGTCGGGCAACCGGCCCACTCGAATTTTCGGCCCTTGCAAATCAAGCAAAATCCCTACCGGACGACCAACTTTATCCGCCGCCGTACGTACTTTCTCGAGCAGCGCCAAGTTGCTGTCGTAGCTGCCGTGGGAAAAATTAAGGCGCGCTACATCCATCCCTGCAGTGATCATTTTCACCAATGTCTCGCTCGTAGCGGAAGCGGGCCCAATGGTACAAACTATTTTTGTACGCTGGGCAAGCGAAGGCAGTAATCGAGCCATGCCGTCTAGTCTACCACATCACGTGGCGGAAAAAAGATTAAGAACTCTACCCATTAGATACGAAACCGCGTGGCAATTGTGCCCAAGAGGGGAATTTTCCAACGACGTCCCAGCAGCACTTGCACCAGGGCAATAACATTAGCCGCCAGCAGCACCAAAAAAAGAAAATTTCCCAGGCGCGGAATCCAGGCGGCAATCACAAGCGAGAGAATGAGCCCGAGCAATACGACTAATCCCTGGCGTGCGTGCCACGCGACAAACGGATCATTGCGCTTGAGCAGCAACGGCACGACCACGAGGACCGTTAGATACGCCAAGACAGCGTAGAGCTTGTCATCATCAACGCCGGTTACATCACGAGAAGAGATTTCATCAGGCATATACCGCTTACGAGGTAGCGTACCCCCCTTCGAGAGTAAAAACAAAGCCCCCGGTTGTACGGGGGCCTTGGTGGCGGGATAATCGTCTCCCGCGAGAGCGGCAGTTTACATCATGCCACCCATACCGCCCATGCCACCCATATCAGGCGCATGCCCGTGACCGGCGGACTTATCTTCCGGAATATCAGTGACCACGGCTTCGGTCGTTAACATAATGGAAGCAATTGAAGCCGCATTCTGGAGAGCTGACCGCGTGACCATTTTCGGATCAACAATCCCGGCCTCAAACATATCAACATAGACATGATCAGCCGCGTTGTATCCCATCCGGTAGTCTTGCTTGCGGATTTCTTCCACTATCACCGATCCTTCACGACCGGCGTTAGCCGCAATTTGGCGCGCTGGTTCCTCGAGGGCCCGCTGCACCACACGCATGCCAGTGATGAAGTCATGGCGCGCTTCATCGATGTCATCACTTTTTTCCTTAGCAATAGCGTCCCCCAGTTTCTTGGAAGCCACCAAGAGCGCTAACCCACCACCAGGGACAATGCCTTCGGTGACGGCCGCCTTGGTTGCCGAGACAGCATCTTCCACGCGGTGCTGCCTTTCCTTTTGCTCGGTTTCGGTCGCGGCCCCCACGCGGATAACGGCTACTCCTGAAGCGAGTTTGCCGAGGCGTTCTTGTAACTTGTCACGATCAAAGTCGGAGGTTTCCCGCTCAATCGCCTGCTTGATTTGGGCCACGCGGGCGTCGATATCAGCCTGCTTACCCTTGCCACCCACAATCGTGGTGTCATCCTTGGTGGCAATCACTCGATCCGCTTGGCCAAGCATCGAGAGATCGGTATTTTCTAACTTCAAGCCAACTTCTTCAGAGATCACCGTTCCGCCCGTAACCGTCGCGATATCTTGCAACATTTCCTTGCGGCGATCGCCAAAACCGGGCGCCTTCACAGCAAGCGCTTGGAAGGTGCCGCGAATTTTGTTGACGACGAGCGTGGCCAGTGCCTCTGCTTCCACATCTTCGGCAATAATCACCAGCTCTTTCTTGCCCGCCTGCATCAACTTCTCGAGCACCGGCAGAATGTCGGCAATCGCTGTAATCTTCTTGTCGGTAATCAAGATGTAGGGACTATGCATCTCGGCTTCCATTTTCTCTGGCTTCGTAACCATGTAGGGGCTAATGTACCCTTTATCAAATTGCAGACCTTCAACAACTTCTGACTCCAGACCGAGCGTCTGTGATTCTTCGACGGTAATAACACCATCCTTGCTGACTTTTTCCATCACTTCCGAGATCAGATTACCGACTTCTTCATCCTGCGCGGAAATGGTCGCGACTTGAGCAATGTCTTGCTTGCCAGTCACCTCGCGTTTTTGTTCTTCCAACGATTCGACCGCAATGTGGGCAGCTTTCTCAATGCCCTTGCGCAAGACCATTGGGTTCGCTCCCGCGGCGACATTTTTCAAACCTTCATTAAACATCGCCTGCGCCAAAATAGTGGCGGTCGTTGTCCCATCACCGGCCACGTCGTTCGTTTTTTCGGCTACCTGTTTCACTAACTCGGCGCCGATATTCTCAAACTTGTCAGGTAAATCAATTTCTTTGGCAATCGTGACGCCATCGTTCGTAATCACCGGTGCGCCAAAACCTTTATCGAGTACCACGTTACGGCCCTTGGGCCCAAGCGTGACTTTCACGGCATTGGCGAGTTTATCAACGCCGCTGCGCAGGCCATCACGCGCTTTCTCATCAAACTGAATTTGCTTTGCCATACACTAGTAAAGTTAGGAGTAAATTACTTGCGAACAATGCCGAGGATTTTATCCTCTTCGATGACCAAGTATTCCTCATCATCAACCTCGACCTCGTCGGGGGCATACTTCGTAAAGAGCACGGTGTCGCCCACTTTCACACTGACCGGCGCTATCTGGCCATTATCCAGTCGCTTGCCGGGACCAACGGCGACCACTTCGCCCTGCATGGGCTTTTCTTTATCAACGGTATCGGGCAACACAATACCGGAGGTAGTCACCTCTTCTTGAGTGAGAGGCTTAATGACCACCTTATCGAATAAAGGTTCAATCTTCATGGACATGAATATTAAGGCTTAGTAAAAAACATTTTGTTATAGCGGAAAACTTGCATAAACACAAGTTCCACTGACAATTAGCACTCTAGTCACTAGAGTGCTAAACGTCAAGAGGGGTATTAGACACTACAGCCAGGGCCGTCCACGTGCCGGGGACACCCACCGACTGTCCATGATTTTCTAGAGGAGAAGCTGCTGTCCTTCTTCCTGGGCAAATTGGTGCAATACCCCCTCGGCCTTCGAGTGCGGGTGAAAGGCCAACTCGTGCGCCGAAACAAAGACGCGGCCTACTTGCCCCGGCAGCGTATGGCGGGTAATAACTCGCCGCTGAATATATTCAGCGCCGCGTTCCAGTAACTTTCCTCCCGGTTCCAGCAGCAGCGCCTCAAGCTGTCGTCGCAGGCGCATGAAGCTAGACGCTACCGGTACTCGCTGGACAAACGGCAGCGGCAAGGGCAGAGAGTACATGATAAACCGCTTGAGCCACACCGCATTAGCGGCGGTAAAGGCCTGCCACGTGCGGTGGCCATAGAGAGGTACTAAGTGGGTATACACCATGGCCGTGTAGACGGTGCGAATCTGTGGCGCAATGAGCAGCGCATCATCGGTAACATAGTGATTCAAGCATATCTTATCCGGCGCCTGGCGGTCCCAATGCTTGCGCCGGCGTCCCGTCAACTGCGTCAGCATCAGGAGCAGCAAGCGCGTAGTCCAGATCCGCCCCCGACGCGCCACAACGAACACATCGAGATCACTCGTGGCCGTCGTATTATAGAGGGCGAGCGAGCCGGAACCGGCAATCATGCGCACAAACGGCACATACACCATTAGCCGCACCACCCGTTGTAAAATTTTCCATTTAGCCTGCGCTAACCGGTGGCGGCGCAGGCGCGCCGGCACAATCTCTGCGCGATTTTTTAAACAGTAATAACCCCACTGATGATCAAGCTTCTGCTGAAGCCACACCGAGGCCACCAGAGCCTGCTGTACCTGGCGAAGTGAATAAGCGTGGTGACCTGCCCAGCGAACCGACGAGGTGGTGGGATCAACTAAGAGGTAGCGCCACAATTGTGTCGCCGTGAGCGGGAGGGCAAAGATATCAGCGTAGCGAATGGTCCGCAGCATACAGTCTTCCAGATGTGTGGGCGAGGATGTAGCCATACGCTTTAGGCGTCAAGACTATCAATTTCTTCTGCTGGTGGACTAGTTCCCGCCCGCTGATAAACCCGCAGTATTTCTTTACCCCAGCGATTACGCCGCGATGCAACTACTTCCACCTCTGGATGCATGGCGCCGTAGCGGTCGGCATCAACTATTGTCGACTGGGTAAAGATGATGATTTGCTCGGCTTGCAACGTTGTTCGCTCACTCGTTGCCGGATCAAGCTGGACCCACGTATGCTGCGCTTCATCAGGATGCACCTCATCCCCCACGACGTGATCGTGGGCCGCGACAGCGGTTAAATAATGAATAGTTTGCAGCGAGAAAGGATCGAGGACGAGATAGGGACGCGGGGCATCAGGAAAGCGTGCGTGGTGTTCATTGATAAAGGCAGCCACTTCGGTGAGGTCTCCCCGGTAAGCATAATAAGCCGCGCTATCGTTGCGCGCGATCAAAAAATAGAGTGCGCCATCGTACGCCGCCGCCACGAGCACTGCACCCACCGCCAGCCCCACACCCGCGGCCTGGAAATTTAGCGGTAACTTCCGCTTAATCCAATAGAGACACACTGAACCAGCCGTGCCGGCAAGCATAAAGATAGGCACTGCCAAGCCAATGGACCGCAAACCATGAGGAAGACCCTCGGCGGTGGTGATGACTGGCACCAGCATGCCAAGAAGCAGCAGTAACAAGTAAGGATAGACAAACCCCAAGTGCTCCTCCTCTCCTCGCCGTAGCTTGTACGCCACCATAACTGTGCCGTGAATTGTCCAGGCCAACCCCAGTAAAAAGAGCAATCCGACAAGGGGATTGAGCAGCGGGAAGCCTGGCACCGCGTGCCGCCAATTCAAATCTCCCGGCCCCACAAAGAACGATAAGAGCGTGGCCCGCAGCGAATAGAGGATCGTGGGTACGAGTTGTCCGCCCCCATACTGATTTTGTAAGTCTTGGTTAAAGACCGACACTTGCCCCGCGCGTCCCACGAAAGCATCAGGATGGTGCCAGAAGTATAAGCCCAGCGGCAGAAAAACGAGACAGCCTGCCACCACCGCGGCCACGAGTTGCCAGCGATAGCGGCGCAGGTGCGGAAAGCCAATCTGGGGATGCAGCGCCGCCAGCAGCATCAGTAGCAGCATACCGAGCACCACCCCCACCATGATGCGGTAGGCAATGTAGGTATAGAAGCCGCCCATAAAGCACGCGCCGGCGAGCACGGCATACACCAACGAGCGGCTCGTTTTTTTCTGCTTAGCGGCCGCCACCGCATACCCAACAAAGGCCGTAAACGCCGCCACAAAAAGGGGAATCAGAATTGCCCGAAAGCCCGTGCGCGACAAGGTTACATGCCAGTGATTAGTCGCTAAGAAGAGCGCCGCTAAAATTCCAGACAGCCGACCAAAGAAGATCCGGGTCGCAAAGAAAACTGCCCCTACGGTGAGGATGCCCACGACTGCCGAGGTAGCAAGTAGCGGCCACACGCCGCCGCCGAACCAGTTGACAGCGACAGCCTGGAGTAGGAAAAATAGTCCCTCGCGACCATTGCCCCGCGGATAAAAGGGGCGAACATCACCCTCGAGAATAAGACGCACATCTTCGCCATTAGCCGCCTGATCAGGAAAGAGCCCGGGCGGATAATGATGGATATCATACAGACGAAATCCGGCCGCAATGAATATGACAGCAACGATTGCCAACCCCGTTATCAGCGTTTTGCGGTTCATGGATCCAGTGTAGCAGGGAGCAGAAGAAATAAGGAATATGGAGCAGACTCACACAATAATTTGCAGGCTCCTAGAGCACGCCACGTAATAAAAGTCACCACGGGCGGGACACCCGTGGTATCGGGGGACTTTTGTCTGCGG
>JBBDZC010000008.1:0-142148 GCA_040900375.1 Candidatus Anderseniibacteriota bacterium
GAGCGGCACTCTTATACAGTGTACGTCGCAGGTTCGATCCCTGCCGGGCCTACCAGAAGCAGCTAAATCGAATATAGGTTGTCTTTAAGGCGCGAACGGCCGTAGCGGTAGACCATGAGCCCAATAATACTTCCGTTCAGTAATGAAGCCGAACAGCTTCTATGACAGGTTATCCCAGGGCTCGTAGGGATAAGGATCTGATATTTTTACTCCCGCACGCTCAACACTACCTACGCGTTTTGGAAACAGTACTGGTGGGATATTTTTTTGCTTCAGGTCATAGGCCGCTTTGCCCACATTAACGGTTTTTTGCCACACCTCCGGGTTCAAAAAGGTGATACTCGCGATAGTGTCCGGCAAAAATTGCTGTATGTGTTGGACCCAAACGGGGAAGGGGGCTCCGATTCCATTCAGGTAATCTCGACACGCTTCAAAATCAATGCCGGCGTGGTTCGGCACGTCATAGAGTAAAATATATTTTTCGTCTAAAATATGCCGCTCCGGAGCCTTAGTCCTTTTAAGTTGTTCTAGAAATGTTTCTTTGCCGCCACTTCGGTACGTGCTAATTTCCAATTTTGTAAGATCGATTTGCTCGGGGCGGGCCGGTGGACTACTCATCACAATAGCATCGGGTGGATCGTTTTTAACGAGCCGTATATAGAAAGGATTGCCAGTTAGCTCGTACATATAAGCTGCAACCACCATCGCGGTCCTGGCCTCTCGAACTCTTTTGTATTTCCCCTCGGTATCAATAGCCTTGATACCAACCTGGTTAGCTAGTTTGGTCAGGTGATACCCAACATTGAGCGGTGAGTGGAAAGCGTGTCCAACCGTATCCATAGCCGCTACAGCTCTAGTTTTAACTTCTTTTTGAGCTCGTTGATTGCCTCACTATTTTGTACGACGCTCCTGCCCTCTCCACCTGAATTATAGAGAAATATCAGTTTTTTCCCGGCAATACGCACGTCCTCAACTGATGGTATGGCACCGACGTAAACTAAAATCTTCTTAAACGGAATAACAATATATCTTGATTCGAGGTTAGAAGAAAGGTCGCGCATATCAGCTCGGGCTTGGCTTACCATATCAGGGGGTAGACCGCTATTAGTAATTACATTGGCCCAGAACTTCACTTTGTGGCTAATCATCGTTAATACAACGCGAAAGTCTTGAATAGGTTTCAAGATAAAATTTTGCACGAACTGGCCCAGCACGAAAATAAGAACACCGGCGAGAACAGTTGAGAAAACAGGATCGTTCATAGGTTATTTCGGCATAGCACGGATGTCGTCCAAAGTCAATGATGCCAAGTGGCATTGTTAATGACAAGCGGCAGCAAAGTGGTAATGCTCAATAATCACTACATCAAGAATGGCTCTGGTATAAAGAGAGAGGATTTTGTTGAATACGCAAGCAATAGAATTTCGACTAACGTCCTGTTAGGCCTACCAAGTTGGAACGTGGTTCCGAAACAAGCGACATTAAGCGTAAATTAAGCGATATTTCGGCGGTTCCATCTTTTGACCGTCAAAAGATATCCGATTGCTGGTGGGTGAAATATAGGCAGCAAGGCATAACTAAATCTACTCGATTATCTAGCTAGTGTAATAAAAAAGGCCGTACTCGAGTGATCGAGTCGTGCCTATAGGAAAAGTGAATACAGGAGGCAGAGTGCTATACCTTGTCTCCTGGGCGGAACAGTCGAACGTCGGTTGGAAACAGACGGCCAAGCTGAGTGTTGCGAGCTCCAGAGAAATCGAGAGCTTCCCGGCAGATAGCGACGTGGTGCTTGTACTCGCTGTGGTAAAGACCAGAATCGAGGTCGCCGAGCGGAATACGAGCCTGGACACCTCGAGCAAATAGGACGTGCAGCCAGAGTGGAGTCTCACTTCCTTCGACTGGAATGCCGGCGTTGCGCGTGGTCAGACCACCCAAACCTTTGTCCATCGAAGTCGCCTGGTAGTTGGCGCAGGATTGGGCGAGAAGCTGGGCGCACTCCAATAGCGTCAGTTCACGCCAGTCACTCTTGATCAGGCCATCGGCGTCGGGGAGGTTGTTGCGATGGTAGATGCGCACTTCACGCAGGTAGTACGGTGTCGGAACGATCTCGACCGGTGGTGGTTCGAGCTTGAACTCTCGTCGCTCTTGTCCGGCACTGTCTACCCACTTCCAGTCAAAGAGAGATGAGAGGTCACAGGGAATGATGAGTGCCACCGGGATGCGAACCTCTGGCTCTGCCCAGCAGTCGTGCCGCCAGCCAGAGCCGAGGAGCGACAAGAGAGCGTCGCCAATTTCAGGTGAATGGATCGCCGGAAGCTGATCAGGTTTGTAACCTTTCAACAGACCGGCACGCTGGATGCGGTGAAGCAGCAGCGTTTGGACTTCGTTTGGAGAAACGTGCAGGTTCACTTTCTGCCTCCTTCAAGAAAGGGGTTACACTGGGAAAGGACAACGAACTGTTGAGACTACATTTTTAGGATGCGAGCGTCAAGCAAACAAAGCAACAGTCAATTTGGTTCCAAACCTTTTTGTAAAAATCTGAAAGCAAGTAAAAAATAGAACTAAGCTGGTTGTGGCATTAGCTTAATGTCCCTCAAAAGCCTAATTTCCTCACAAATCTTATCCCAACCATTTCTGACTGCCTCTACCAAAAACCCCGTGTAAATAGCCCCGGCAAAATCCTCAAATGAGTTGGGGGTGTTTTCTATCTGACCACCAGCCCTAGGTTTGCGAGAGGGTCATGAGCGAGGGAAGTAGCGCCTGTAGAATGAAGTACCCAAACAGCGCCAGGAGGATGATGAAGGTAACCAATGACCAATTACGCTGGATGACGCGGAAATTGCACGTGCCATGATAATGCTTTAAGACATAATAGATGGCCCCATCGAAGAACAGAAACGCGAGGGCAACGAGCCACCAGTGGTAGCGATCTTGAATTGCCGCAAAGAAGGCGGCGGCGGTGCCTAAACCTAAGAAGCCCAAGACAACCGCGGAGATGCAGCACGACCACGCAATTAAAGCAGTGCCGATGCCAATCTTAACCCCCGACGAAAGCTTTCCCTGTTCCATAATATTAAGTTGTTGCCCTTGAAGGATGAATGCCTTTATGGTACGACAAAAGAATCTTTTTCGGCAAATGAATGGTAAAGGTTGATCCTTTCCCAGGCTCACTCGCTACCGTAATATCTCCTTCGTGGTGTCGGACAATCTCCCGAGAGAAATATAGACCAATACCAAAGCCTTCTGGTTTGGCGATGATGGCTTCATCCGTCCGATAAAATTGAGAGAAGAGACGAGAAAAATCCTCTGGGGCAATGCCCATCCCGGTATCTTGTACAGAAAGCAGAACTTCGTCGGGTTGGACCAGCAGCGATATTGTAACGGTGCCTCCTGCTTTGGTATATTTCGAGGCATTATCCAAGAGGTTTTTATAGGCGATCAAAATAAGATCCGGATCGATGCGCGCATATACCGCCTGACGAGGAAGATTCACGACCAGTCGCTGTTGTCGTGACGTTAGAATATCTTGGTATTCCTCAATAAGTTCCTGCAAGATACTTACCAGGTCCAGGTTCTGGGGATGTAGCTGCCACTGCTCTGACTGGAACCGCGCCGCCGTGAGCAAGTTGCCGATCATGTGCACGAGTCGTTCATTTGAGCTGGCGGCCACCTGGAGTAACCGCAACTGTTCTGGCGCCATATTGCAGATTTTACTGTCACGCAACGCTTCAAGCGCGTATTTAATACGGGTCAGAGGTGCTTGAAACTCATGGGAAGTGACGTGCATGATTGTTTCCCGCATGTCATCGACTGCCTTAAGGTGTTCATTCATAGTCTTAAGGTATGACGATTTTTTTTCCATTAGTGAGCGCAGTGAACGCTCGCTCAAGACCTGGGAAGCAAAATACCAAACAAAGACGGCCGTGGCGATCGTGGAGAAGGTAAAGATCGCCAGAATACTTAAGCGCACGCGAAGGGGAAACGGCGTGCCGAGCAGGATATAGAAGAACGCCGCTTGCGTCGTGAAGAGGACAATAGCGCTATACTCCGAGATCGGATACTTGAGTCCATCCGCGATAATAATGACGAAATAGAGGAACAGAACGAAGATTCCATATTCCCCCATGTGGCTGGCAATGTAGGTAATCAGCACCAGGTAGGCAATATCGCTGGCCATCAGTATCGTCTCGTTCATATAAATCTTGGGCAGGAAAACGTAAAGACCAAAGAATCCTACCCCAATAATAAGGGAGAGGAGCAATCCCGTGCTGGTGATATCTATCGAGAGTAAGTAGAGAGAAAAGACCAGGGTCACGAAAGAAAGAAGCGCCACCGTCCCTGTAATGCGCTGCACAAATTGTTTGTCAGGTAAGAGGGATGGCTTGGGTAGGATCGTGAGCATGTTGCTCCAGTGTAGCAAAATTTTCTATCGATAACGAACCCATCACGATAGTTTGAGCCCTTCGGGTCTACTGCATAATTAAAAAGACCGTAGGGGGAGAACCTACGGTCAGTCGTCTGAATACCAGGAGAGTGAAACCACCAGGTATTATTCTTTGGCGTCAGGCGCCATTAGGCCATAAGGCCTCGAAACCAGCGATGATTTCCGCGGCGAGAGCGGCCACTTTGACTTGGCGCTTGCGGGCGGCCGTGTGCAGTCGTTGATAGGCCGTCGCTTCATCGAGACCAGCCTTCTTCATGATCAAGCCCTTGGCGCGCTCGATAATTTTTCGCTCGGTGAGTGCTTGGCGCGCCTCGGCCGACTCTTGCTGGGATTGCTGCAACTGCTCAAAGCGGGCGACGGCATAAGCCATGACTGCTTGCAGCTGTTCCAGACGAATCGGCTTAACGAGATAGCCCATGGCCTGGGTGGCCACGCCTTGCTTGATCATCTCTTCGTCACCGCGGCCCGAAAGAATAATGATCGGCAGAGGTTTGTGCTCGTAAATTTGGTGCGCGGCCTCAAGGCCGTTCATGTCAGGCATCATGATATCGGTCACCACGACATCAGGGTCGGTTTCCAGGGCCTGGGCAATAAGATCGTGGCCGTTCGTGGCGGCCCCGACTACTTCATAGCCGGCGGCACGCAACAAGTGGCACAAGAGGTCGCGGATGTCCTCTTCATCATCGGCACAGACAACGCGGAGACGTCGTTTATCAGGTGGCATATCTTAGTTTTCCTGTTGGCAAAGGACACCCTGGGTTGTAGGGGAAGCCGCTATTAGCTAGCCCCGCTCATGTAAAATTGTAGCTCCATGATAACAATAAAGCAACGCATGTCCCGTGCGGAGCCGACGGTTTTATGCTATACTGCCAGCTAATAATCCTTATATTCCTGATCATGGAAGATTCGACGCGCGGCGCCCTCGTGCTGGGTGCGATGGGCTGGACCATTATCAGTATTGCCGTCTTCGTGCTGGTAATTTTACTCTATTTCTCGTGGATTGGTTCCCACTTAAGCGCTTCGCTTTTAGGCAGAGATGGTAATCAGCGCGGTACCACTCCCGCGGCAGAACACTTGCAGAAAATTTGTGTTACGGCGCGCGCGCAATGTGCTCAGCGCGATCAGCAAATGTGTGAGGCATACGCCGCTCACTGTCTTTGAGCGCCCGGCCGAGTAATCTTAAGCAGGCGCTGGCTGGGTGGAAGGGCGGGGATGGTCAAGTGTCAAATTTTTCTCGGGGGCTGCGGCGCGCGCGGCATCATCACTCATTAACTGTTGAAATTCCACCTGTTCAATTGTTTCTTTTTCAATCAGCGTGCGGGCGATGAGTTCCAGTTTGCTGTTGTACCGCTGCAGAATTTCTCGGGCTTTTTCGCGGGCCGTGGCTAGTAGTTTTAAGATCTGCTCGTCAATTTTCGCGGCGGTTGATTCAGAATAATTGCGCGCCTCGTGGAGTTCTTTGCCGAGAAAAATATATTCATCTTTCTGGCCAAATGTGACGGGGCCTAAATCCGACATGCCAAATTCAGTCACAATCCGGCGGGCTAAATTGGTTGCTTTCTTTAAATCGTTACTAGCGCCGGTGGTGATTTCTTGGAATTTATGGAACTCGGCCACGTAGCCGCCCATGAGGGTCGCTAACTCGCCGTAGAACTGGCTGCGGGTGTGCAGGTGCCGGTCTTCTTCGGGTAACTTGAGCGTGTAGCCGCCAGCATGGCCCCGGGCGATAATTGAGATTTTGCGCACGGGGTCGGTGTGCGGCATATGGTAGGCCACCACTGCGTGGCCCGCTTCGTGGAATGCCGTGACAGCTTTTTCGTGGGGAGAGAGTACCTTGCTGCGCTTTTCTGGTCCTAAGAGCACTTTTTCAATGCTCTCGGCGAGGTTAACCTGGGTAACACTTTCTTGATCTCGCCGCGATGCTAAAATTGCTGCTTCATTAATGAGGTTTGCGAGATCAGCGCCCGAGAATCCGGGAGTCCGTTCAGCAATATTACGCAAATTAACTTCGGGGGAGAGTGGAACTTTACGAATATGGATCTTCAAGATCGCTTCACGCTCTTTAATGTCGGGTAGTTCCATTACCACTTGACGATCAAAACGCCCGGGGCGCAAGAGAGCGGGATCTAAGACATCAGGACGATTAGTGGCGGCTAACACAATCACATTGTCGGTCTGCTCAAAGCCATCCATCTCGACCAAAATTTGATTGAGTGTTTGCTCACGTTCATCGTGCCCGCCACCTAAGCCTGCGCCCCGCTGCCGGCCCACGGCATCCAACTCATCAATAAAAAGGATAGCGGGGGAATTACGCTTCACTTTGCGGAATAAATCTCGTACCCGGGAAGCGCCGACGCCCACAAACATTTCCACAAAATCAGAGCCGGAAATGCTAAAGAACGGTACGCTCGCCTCACCGGCAACCGCCCGGGCCATGAGCGTCTTACCGGTACCAGGAGGGCCAACCAGAAGTACGCCTTTGGGGATGCGCGCACCTAAACGTAGAAACTTCTGGGGGGTCTTTAAGAATTCCACCACTTCCTGGAGTTCATTCTTGGCTTCCTCGTTCCCCGCCACATCGTGAAACATGGTGCGCTTTTTACCTTTTTCGGCATCAATGGGGCGAGAGGTCATCTGCCCAAAAGAAAGTGCGCGATTAGAAGCGCTCTGGGCACTGCGCATCATAAACCACAAAAAGCCGCCGAGTAGTAGGAAAGGTAGGAGCAGTGGCACTAACGTCGAAAACCAGAAGCCTACACCGGAGGGTTTTTGGACAGTTAATTTAAGGTTACGCAGTTGCTCTTCGGTCACCCCGAGATTACGAAGAGTTTCGGTTACCGAGACATCGCTCTCTTTCTGGGTAATGAGCTTCGTCGGCGAGTTATTGAGGGTCGCGGCTAACTCTTCTTGCTTAACTTCAATACTCTCCACATGACCAGCCTGGATTTCCTGAACAACTTTAGAGAGGCTGACCGCTTCGGTTTTTTCCAGAGGCCGGCCATAGAGCGCCACCAGGGAGGTGATGGTTAAGAGCACGAGTAAGACAATGCCAATATTTTTGAGAAAGTTATCTTTACCCATAGGGGAGAAAAAAGATGCCATATAATAAGGTAATCAATAGTTATAACCTTGTGGTATGCTACCACATTCTAACCAAGATGAAAGTTTATGCGTTATCATGAGAGTGTGTCGAGGATGCCTAAAAAATAGTTAAAAATCAAGAGGTATCGAACAAGAAAATGGTTACCGCTGGTAATGAAGCGTCTATCCCTCTCGGCTTGGTTATTCGCCTTCGTACTCAAAATGAGCCTCAATTTTCACGGGGTGGAAGTACTGCAACTGCCCAACCGGGCCAATACCTGCCTCGTAAATAGCGGAACGATTGGTCCACTGGTCAGGAATAATGCCCTGTTCATCAGCAATACGGGCTAACTGTTTAATCCACCCAGCATGGGTAATGCAGCAGATTCTAAGCTTGGCATAGCGAAGAGCGAATTCGCGGAGCGCGTAGCGCACACGCTGGCGCACGTCCTCATCATTCTCTCCGCCGAAGGTGCGAAAGTCAAAGGTATCCTTGCCGCGTTGCTCCTGGAAGGTGAGTGGCACTTCTGTCCAGAGCATGCCCTCGTAGTACCCCATGGCTTTTTCCCGCAAGAGCGGTGACATGCCTTCTTTGAGTGATTCTTGCAGCAAGAAATTCTTTAAGACAGTACGCGTGGCGATCGCGCGCCCGAGATCGGAAGAGAGTAAGACATCAATTTTTTTTTCCCGCAGCAAGGGGGTGAGCGCAGCTAGGTACCGCTCTGTTTCCGAAATTAGCAAGGTGCCTGGGCGTTGTCCCTGGATTCTGCCTTCTTTGTTTTCAAGGGTCGGTCCGTGGCGAATAAAAAACACTGTCGTCATGGGACTATTGTACAGAGTATGCGCTACTTAACCAATAATTAAGAGTCAAGGATTAGTCTGGCGATCTCTAAATATAAGAGATGTACGTTAGTGTAAAGAAACAGAGCAATACCGTTCTTGACTGGTTACGAACGTACATTACCCTATTTTTATGGGCGAAAAACGAATAACTGTTACTGAAAAAACCCAGATTTTTAAAGATGAGACATGAAGGTTAAAGCACCATACAACATGTGTCGCATTTGTTTAACGAAAGGCAATGATTATTTTAATCTCATTACCGCTACAATAAAATCGATCAGTAATAATTTTGTCCCCATAGCTCAACGGACAGAGCTACGGACTCCTAAGCCGTAGATGCAGGTTCGACTCCTGCTGGGGGCACCAGTAGTAACTTTTTGAAAATCAAGAGAATGGAGCGATTTTGTCGGAAAACTGCGGAAAGCTCGCCTTGAAGCAGGTTTGCGACAGATAGATATCGCCAAAAAGTTGAAGCGCACGCAATCGCAATCGTATGTGTCCCGTGTCGAGGTTGGTGAACAGAGGCTAGACATACTAGAATTAAAGAAATTTTCCGACTTATACAAATACAAAAAAGATTTACATTATTTTATCAAATAGCAAAATTAAGTTGTACACTTGCTACATATTTATTAACTTAACGTGGTATAATAAAAAATATGAACGAATTTCTTAAGAAAAACTTTGCCATACTACTTGCTTTTATATTGCCGGTCGCACTAATAGCTATCATTGCTTTGAGTACTTATCTTCCGTCACTTTTTCTCTCCACCAATTATAACTTTATCTATTCATCTTGCACTGATGGTACGAATTATTACTATTCATATCGTTGCGACAATTACCTCCAAAAACGCTACTCGGTTGTAAATAACAAATTGGTTGCCAATGCCGTTGATCCAAATCAAGATACTGCCCGTATTTTCTTGCATGACACAAAAAAGAACGAGAGCAGAGAGATTACTTTAGAGGAAGCGCAGACACTTTCTCTCAACAGCCTCTTAACTTCTCCTGACGGAATTACAGTTTCAAGTTACTACGATAGAAATAATGACGGTGACTTCTTCTTTATTTTCGGTGGAGGTTCCTCATCTTATGGTTACTATCTTACAAAAGGAAAAAGTAGGAGCAAACTCAATCTTATAAATCGCGATGATCAGTATGATTACCGAGACAATTTCCAATTTGTTGGTTGGGTATTGCCCGGAAGAAATTAACCCCAAATATTTTTATGAGTAAAGAAGAATTGCTACAAGAGCTTTCTACAAAAATAAGTACCGGTGAGATAAGTCGTGAAGAGGTGGTAAGTCGGCTAAGTTTGGCACCAGTAGCGCAAAGAACAGAAGTAGAGAGTGCGAATAAATCATCGCAATTTTCCGTAACAAAAATGCTATATGTTTTGGGAGCAGCTATTGTGATTATTGGTATTGTTATTTTTGTCCATCAAATTTGGGACGACATCGGATCGTTTGGTCGCATATTAGTTACGCTTGGCCTCGGTCTTCTCATTGCAGCCATTGGATCGTTACTGCTTAAACAAAAACCAGAAGATACTATCGGAACAATTTTTCATTTCATTGGTGGCGTGTTGATTCCTGGAGGTGCCGTGGTAGCTCTTTCCGAACTTAGCACTCGTGGCGATTGGACAACCGCAATTACATTCGGTGTTATATTCGCATTTTATTTATTGCTAAACGCTATCCATAAAAATGCTGTTTTAACTTTTTTCACAATTGCAAATGGAACAGCCACTGTTTATCTCATCCTTAATGCAGTTGTTGGAGGTCCGTTCGAGGGATGGTTTGAAATAAAAGATATATATCAATATTTAACTATGGCCATGGGCGCGAGTTATCTCTTGCTCGCACATGCTTTCCGTGATGGTTGGAACAAGAAACTGATCAGAGTTCTTTATTTCTTCGGTATCACTGGTTTTCTTGGGGCTGCGTTTTCACAAGTATTCGATTCAGTTCCTTGGCAAATGCTCTACTTTATTATTGTAATCGGTGGTCTTGCATTGTCAGTGTATATGAGAAGTCGCAGTATTTTGGTTATGAGCACTCTCTTTCTTATTGCTCATGTCTCATATATCACAAGCGAGTATTTTGCAAATTCGCTTGGTTGGCCAATTTCTCTCGTCATTCTCGGTTTTGTATTTATTGGACTTGGATATATTTCAATCAATATTAATAAAAAATATATCGCAAATTAAATTTGCGTGATTCTAATTGGGGAGCAATCCCCGCCGTTTTATGATATCGCCTAAAAACGGCGGGGATTTGTGTGCGCACTGGGCGGACGGGGCAAGCACAATACAAATTTGTACCGCGACCGAAGGGAGCGGACGGGGCCGCGCATTAGTTCTTGCCCTCGAAAAAGGTTCGAGCAAAGTGTATGATTACAGCACCACAGATCCAAAAAGCCGGTTGGGTTAAATTATGGCTTATTTAAGGCTATTTAATAGGATTACCGTAGCCAGATATTGACATTTAGTAAAATATATGATAGTATAGCAAGTTACTAGATCGCCACTTAAAGTGGCAAGAAGCCCGGTAAAGCTAGAGCCTTGAAGCTTAAAATCACTAGATTTTTCCTTAACGCTCTGTCTTGACCCTCCTACACTGTCGGTCATTCACAACTCCATACACTAAAGACGCGGCGCACCCTACCCGGGATTAAAGACCCGTAAAGTGCGGCGCATGGTCTTACAGTGGCATGGCTAAAGTAAATCCTTTGGCCTTCCACCTATGGCGGTACACATAGTTATCTATGTGGTCGCCATTAGTGGGAGCTGCCCTAAAATTTTTACAATGGAGTAAGACATGAATGCCTACCAGTATCTGCTCGTGCTCTATCATGCTCATGAAAAAGCGTGTCGCTCCCAGCAGGACGTGGACTGGGCCAGGCTGAAGCGCGTGCTCCGGCTCAAACACAGATGTTGCCCCGGAACAAAATTGCCGGGAGTGCGCGAAATAGCGCGCGAGTGGGCCGAAAAATGTCACGCTCTGCATCGAAAAAAATGACCATTAGGGAGACAACAACATTGTCTGTCTCCTTTCTCTACGACTGTCGATTAAGTAAAGTCGCTAGTCGTGGGGGGATCACGGCCTAAAAGCACTACGCTTTCGCAAAGGCCAATTGGCGCATACTTTACGGCATAAGGAGTGCGACATGAATGATCCTTGGTGGAAAAAAGTATTGTCCGCCACCGCAGCGCTGGTGTTGACGTCGAGCCTCGTGCTGGGCATTAAAGCGAGCCTACTCTGGCTTGAGACCGAGTCTCTAACTATGCTACACATGGGAGGCTTACTACTCGTCAGTGGCCTAGCTTTCCTGGTAAGCCTTTGGCACCCGGGGAGGAAAGACTAAGGAGAAGTCACATGGATACCCTTGCGTTGGTTGTGATTGCGTTTATGCTGCTGCTGGTATCTGTCCCCATCAGGGCATGAAAAGCTGGCTGCGGTTAAAACGATGGCGACAGCAACGACAGCGGCAGCGCCGGCAACAAGCTGGCATGCACGTGGTCGCAAATGACAGCCAGCGATCATAGTGTTCTCTGGCCAAAGTTCACCTTTGCAGCGAAGCAGTGATCTTCTTAAATCAAGAAGTCACCTCTTCGCTGTTTTTTTGTAGATGTAAAAAAGGTGACTTACTGAAAGTCACCGTACAAGCTAACCCGTTATTCCTTCAGCACAGTGAAATTACTGCGCAGTGACAGTACATAACTGGCGTGTTGTTGACTGAAGAGAACTACTTTTTTTCGCCATTGCCATGCTATACCTGCCTCACCTTTTTGTCGGCCAACGCTGCGCGGATCTAGCACCTCATGCTTCTGCAGCACTATCCTGGCAAGTGGCGAGTGAATATGGCACATCTGGGGAGCATCAATGTTATACAGCACGATAGGTAGTTCGGGATCAAGTCCCTCTAGCGCGAGGCGTAGTTCCTGTACAGTCACATCTGGTCTCCACTAGTAAGCAGGGATAAGATCACCCAAAGAGCAATCAGCTTTTTAAGCTATCATGAGTGAAGCGATGCCTGCAACGATATGAAACACGCCCCTACCTTTGAGTATGAACACCTGTACTGGCAACAGGATATAGCGCAGATTGCCGGCATTGATGAAGCGGGCATGGGAGCCCTCGCCGGACCGGTGGTCGCGGCAGCAGTTATTCTACCCCCAGATTTCTCTGTACCTGGCGTGCGCGACAGCAAGACACTTTCTGTCCGGCAACGAGAGCTACTTGTTGTCGCTATTCAACAACAGGCCCTCGCCTGGGCAGTTGGCCAAGCGTCCGTGGCTGAAATTACCACTCTTAATATTCGCCGGGCTGCCCATCTTGCGATGCAGCGCGCCGTTGATCAACTGCTACCTCAGCCCCTCTTATTATTAGTTGACGGCAACCCCTGCCAGCCCCATCCGACAATCCCCGCCTCGACTCTCGTTAAGGGTGATATATGTTCAACTTCGATCGCCGCGGCGAGTATTGTTGCCAAGGTTCACCGCGATCAGATCATGGTTAAGCTGGACCAGGAATGGCCCCAGTATGGCTTTGCCCAACACAAAGGATACGGCAGTCAGGCGCACCTGGCCGCTTTAGCCACACACGGTGCCTGTTCCCATCATCGCCCGACTTATGCCCCTGTCGCCCACCTCTTGACACCAGCATCAGAAGTGTCGTAAGTTTAAATTCCTAAAACTATGGCCGTACCAAAGAAGCGAACCAGTAAAGCCTCACGCAACATGCGCCGCAGCCACCACGCGAAACAGCTGGTGCGCCTGGCTACCTGCGCCCGTTGTCACCAATTAGTTCCGAGTCACATAGCTTGTCCCCAGTGCGGCACATACCAGGGCCGTGACGTTATTGATGTGTTGCGCAAATTGAGCAAAAAGGAACGTAAGGCCAGGGAGCAAGAGCAAGCTGCTCAAGATTCGTCTCGCTAGCCGTGGGTAAGTAAAGAGGATAGATACGATTCATTGTCAAATTCTTTTGACAAGACAGGTGTTTTTCGGTATACAGTCTACAGTCCTGAACGTTCACACTCTAGTATTTTATGGCTAATCGTCATTTAAGTCGCTCCGTCGCCTTACAAAGTCTTTTTGAGTGGGACTTTAAGGGCCAACGCAAGGGCAGTCTGCAGACGATTACTCGCTACAATATTGCAGAATTTGCGCCCGGCATGGAAGATACTGATTTTATCTTTGATGTCGTCATGGGGGTACACAAGCATCTGGCCGATATTGATGCGCTCATTGTTGAATCGGCACCGGACTGGCCGCTGGAGCAAATTACTAATGTGGACCGTAATGTCCTGCGCATTGGTATTTACGAACTCAAGTTTGCGCATGCAGACGACGTACCCCCCAAAGTGGCCATCAATGAGTCAATTGAGTTGGCGAAAACGTTTGGCGGGGCGAGCTCGGGTAAGTTTGTGAACGGTGTTTTGGGCACTATTTATAAGAAAATGGGGGAGCCACGCAAGAATGAGTAAGTTAATTTTAACTTAAATAATCTTTAATTCTTATTTACTAAATCACTTGTGCGATTATTCATTTTCCACCAGCGCCCTGTCCTGGCTGATGAGTAATGAGTAATTGGACTACAGAACACACGTTATGAGTCCTGCTAAAGATTTACAGCCATTGGAAAAAAAATTAGGCGCGATATTTACGAACAAGGACATCTTGCGTCAGGCCTTGGTGCATCGCTCGTATTTAAACGAGAATCCCCGTTTCCCCCTAGGGCACAATGAGCGCCTTGAATTCCTGGGTGACGCAGTCCTAGAGCTGGTGGTGACTGATCATCTTTATCAGCACTACGACCTATCGGAAGGAGAATTAACTAACCTGCGGGCGGCGATTGTCCGCGGGGAAATGCTCTCGAAAATTGCGGAGGAGTTAGCGCTTGACCTTTATTTACTCCTCTCACGCGGTGAACGAAAGGATACCGGTAAGGCCCGTCAATATATCCTGGCCAATGCGGTTGAAGCCGTCATTGGTGCACTCTATGTCGATCAAGGCTACGCTGCGGCGCAAACCCTCATCGATCGGGTGATTATTGCCAAGCTGCCCGAGGTGATTGCACAAGGGCTGCACATCGATACTAAAAGCCGATTCCAGGAATTAGCCCAGGAAAAATTCCGCATTACGCCAACCTATGAAGTCATGCGTGAGGAAGGCTTGGATCATGCTAAACATTTTGTGGTAGGGGTATTCTTAGGTGATAAAAAAATGGGTGAGGGGGCAGGCAGCAGTAAACAGGAAGCGCAACAGCAAGCAGCTAAACAAGCGCTGATACAACTCGAGGAAGCTGCACTATAGTTATTTCCCTGTACCTCCGAGCGTGCCTGGCTGAAGTCGAAGTCTTGGTGTTGTATGCTGGGAGATTGGCGAGCTTGACGCTTAGGATAAGCTCTCTTACTATCACTCCACATGTTAAAGATGCGTTTACAACGCCGAGGGAAGAACAAGTACGCTACGTACCGCGTCGTCGTGGCCCAGCACCATGCTCCCATTAAAGGCCGCTTTATTGCTGATGTGGGTTTCTATAATCCCCACACCGATGCGTTTCGGGTTGACGCCACGAAGGTGGCAACGTGGCTCAAACAAGGAGTACAGCCTTCGGCCACCGTGCACAATTTATTGGTTACCCACGGCTTACTGAAAGCAGAAAAAGTGAAAATTTGGCAACCACCAGCAGTAACTCCACCGCTAACGGCAGCGGCAGCACCAGTAGCCGACAAACGGAGCGAAACAGGAGTATAAAGGCTTTTTCGGCGCCAGGTGGGGAAATACCACCGGTGCAGCGCGGCATTGATTTCTGGGGAAAACTTTGCTATAGTGATTTTATCCGATCGCAACGTTGACTAAAATCGCTTCGGTCGAACGATTCAGTACTCTTGCAGTACCGGCGGTTGCATCGGTTGTACACATGTTAATCAGTAACGAAGCTTACGCGATATGGCAGATGAACGACCAAGCCATGATCAGGAGTTCGTCGAATATGTGGTCAAATCCATTGTCGACCATCCTGATGATGTCAAAGTTGATCGCACGGTTGATGAGATGGGAGTACTCATTACCCTCTCGGTGAATCCGGAGGACATGGGGCAAGTTATTGGCCGCCAGGGCGCTACCGCCAAATCAGTGCGCACGCTCCTGCGAGTGATTGGCGCCAAGAATAACGCCCGCGTCAACCTCAAGATTAGTGAGCCAGAAGGTTCCGAACGCCGCAGTGAAATGCCGAGCGAACCCCCCGCGACACCAAGCGAGGAACAACCTCGCCAATCGGTGGAAGAGGCGATTGATGATCTTAAGCTGTAGCCTGCAACTATACGTTAATAGAGAACAACACCCGCCCCTAGTGGCGGGTGTTTGGTAGGAAGAAATAAGTTTTCCTAAGATTTGGACAAAGTATACATTCGCTCTATACTTAAAGTCGTAGTCTTAACTTCCTTCAGCCGCAGGGGATATTCTATTATTCTTATTACACTGTCATGCTGACAAATTCTCCACGCTCTACGCCAAGCTCTTTCTCGCCGCCACCGGCGCAGTCGCGGTCCTTACTGAAGCTCGTTTTAGTGGTGGTGGGCCTGCTGGTGATTGGAGCGGCAGTATATATTGCTACGACCGCTTTACCCGATGATTCGTCAGTATCGCCTAATCGGGCAACTGAACCGCAGATTCCGCCGCTGGCAACCATGGGAAGTAATAACCCCGCTGATTCTGCCGCCATTGCCGCTCACAATGTTTCTTTTGCTGACCTGACTCATGATTTATCACCGGAGCAGGTAATCCAAACCATCAATGAGCGCTTAGGGTTGAGTACGGCGGATGCAGATAACGACGGATTGTCGAATGCGGCAGAAGTTCTAATTTATGGCACTAACCCGCGCTATTTTGATACTGATGTTGATGGGGCCACTGACGGCAGCGAAGTCGAAGGCAATACTAATCCACTACTCGCTGCCAATACCTGGACAGACGAAGAAAGAGAAGTAATCAAATCCCGCATCGCGTACTGGGGCACTGATTTTTCTCTTTCTCCCATCCAGCGCGCGCAATCAAGTCGCGATATTAATCGTTTAGCTCATGCTGGCCAAATTCGAGTGTTGCTCGCCCTCTACTACGAGGAACATGCTGCCTACCCCCGCGCTCCTTCCTGGGAACAAGCCTGGGAAATACTCAAGACGAACGATGCCGGCGGAATGTTCTCGCACGGACACATTAATAGTAAGTGGAAAGAGGGCATGTTTGATCCGCTCAATTTGGCGCCTTTTGTTTACACGTATACCACTGATGCCCAAGGCTCGGCCTTTACATTTACCTATGCTGTCGAAGGCGAGCAAGTGCTCTACACCTTCACTGACGCGCGCGGAGAGCCGGGGGAAGTGAGTAAGCAGCTGTTGTCCAATGTATCTGCACCTGCAGCAGTTAGTCGTATATTGCCACTGCGTCAGGTTAAGCAGATTTTACACGCCCTGGTACCGACAGCGTTAGCGTTACATGTTCCCGTCACGGATCTCTACGTAGACTCTGTCTATACTACCGATGGGGTACGCGTCGAAGTATACCAATGGGAAGGCAACACCTTCTGGCGCGACTATGCTATGACCCACACGGTGGCGCAACTGAAAAATCATTTTCTGATTGCGGCTTCGGTTTACCAACCGCCTGGTTATTGTGATCAGATTGGCTGCTTCTGCAACAATGGCTCGACGCTCATTTTTGCCCGTAACAATTCCCAGTGCCAGGGCGGCGTCGCGGTTCCCCGCGAGAATACGGTCAAGGCTGGTCAGCCATTTGCGGCAGTCGTTAACCTCGTGAATACCGGTACCAGTACCTGGCGGACAGATGCTACGCCGCACCGCTTGGGCTCATCTTCGCCTCGCGATAACAATCTCTTCTGGGGCGTGGATCGTATCAGCTTAGGCAGCCGGGAAATTCATCCACAGGGATCAGTGGACTTCAACTTCACCGCTGTGGCCCCGACCAAACCTGGCACCTACAATTTTGACTGGGAAATGCTCGAAGAAGGCATCGAGTGGTTTGGCCAAGTCTGTAAAAAGCCATTAACAGTTGTTGCAGCCCAGTGCGCTGACACAGTAGATAACGACGGTGATGGAGTCATTGATGCGGCTGATCCTGGTTGTCACACCGATGGCAACGCCAATAATGCTGCTTCGTATGATCCCCTTGATGATGATGAATTTAACCCTCTACCCTCATCACCGAGTCCTAGTGCTTCACCCAGTGTCAGCCCAAGTTCCTCGCCTTTAAGTGCGAGACCCGGGGTGGACTTAAAGGCAAAGGCTAAGGACGGAGACGTACCCAGCGACGCACTCACTGTCACCCGCAATAGCCGCGCCACGCTTAGCTGGACAACAACAAATGATGCGACCACGTGTAATGCCTCGGGAGCTTGGACTGGTAGTAAACTGCCCACAGGCTCGGAACAAACACCGCCGCTGACTGGCACGGTTACCTATACCTTACGCTGCGAAGGATCAGGCGGTATAAGTGACCCTGATAGCGTAACGGTTACGGTAGTGTCTGCTACATCAACACAATGTAGTGATAGCAAAGATAATGACGGTGACGGCAAGATTGATTGCGCTGATCCGGGTTGTCGCACCCGACCGGCTGACCCGGCCACGTGTGACCCAACTAAGAATAGTGAAGTAGACCCCGTGTTAAGCCCCGGTCCCATTCAGGAAACGGACGCGCCGTAGCAGGCTCGTTGGTTAATCAAAAAACGCATGCTACGCTACGGGAGCATGCGTTTTGATATTTTAACCTTATTCCCGGAGAGCATTGCTCCCTATACTCGCGCGAGCATTATGGGACGGGCGGTCAGTAGTGGCCACATTGATGTTCGTCTGCACAACATTCGCGACTATGCGCTGGACAAGCACCGCACCACTGACGATACACCGTACGGCGGCGGGGCTGGCATGGTGATGAAAGTGGAACCAATTTACGAGGCCTTAGCCCATATTTTGCCTGACCCCGTCGCGCGCACGAACGAGCAGCACGTTGTATTGCTCTCGGCGCGCGGGCGCCAATTTACGCAGTCGCGCGCCCAGGCATTCGCACAGCAGTTTCGTCACCTTGTGCTCATCTGCGGGCGGTACGAAGGGGTGGACCAGCGCGTGGCTGATCACCTGGCGGATGAAGAGTTATCGATCGGCCCCTATGTTCTGGCGGGAGGAGAACTCGCGGCACTCGTCGTGGTAGAAACAGCGGTTCGTCTTATCCCCGGTGTTCTCGGTAATCCTGACTCTCTGGTGGAAGAATCATTCAACCTGCCGGCGGACAAAGTGTCCCTACCCACGGGGCCGATAGGTGAGTATCCCCAGTACACCAAACCAGAAGAGTATCGCGGTTGGAAAGTGCCGCCGGTGTTGCTCTCGGGCAATCATGAGAAGATTCAACAGTGGCGCAGAGCGCAGCGTACGGCCACTCCGGAAGCCTAACTTTTCCCGTATCTCGGCAGCGGCTTTGCACTTTTCACGTTACGCTTTACTCTAAAGGCCATGTCCATACCCCTCTTCGTTATTCCAATTATCTGCGGTCTGCTCGCCCAAGCGCTCAAGCCTTTCATCAATCAACAGTGGTATGCGACAATGTCGCCGGATGGCAAAAAACTACCGCGCTATGGCGGTATGCCGAGCGCCCATTCCGCTTTTGCTTTTTCGATTGCGACGATTATCGGGGTGACCGATGGTATTTTTTCTACGACCTTTATTATTGCTATGGCGTTGCTCGTGCTGATTCTCGATGATGCCCTGCGCATGCGCATTTTCTTGAGCCGCCATGGGCAAGCGCTGCGCCGGCTCATCCAAAAACTGCCAGCGGAGGAACGCCGCTCGTATCCCTACTTAGAATCTCGCTTAGGCCATAAACCGCTGGAAGTTGCCGCTGGTGGGGCCTTAGGCGTTATTGTCTCGCTGCTATTACTCTTCTTCATCCCCTAAGCCTTAACCTTTCGACAAGCTCAAGGTCAATCCGCCGCTCGACCCCGAGCTCACGGTCGAGGGGAAGTTTATCGAGGATTGACCCATTCGACTTACGCTTCAGGGTCAAGCTACCATTCGACCCTTAAGCGTAACGGTCGAGGGGGGCCATATCGAAGCTGCATTGTCCCTGCACAATATACATGCTAGACTTTCAGTAAATCTTTCCTTACGATGTCTATGAAGCGCTCCCGCATTATCCTCCTCCTGATTGGCTTAAGTGTGCTTATCGCGGTAAGCCTGTTGATTGCTTTCAGCACCGACTCGGACAGTATCCCACGACAACTATCAGCCTTAATTTCCTACCCGAACTATTCACCAGCGCCAGTAGTGGGGGCGTGCTACTATTTATCAGTAGGGGTAACCAGCTCTTGCGATGCCCCGCTTACTCAAGCCATGTGTGAATCATTAGGTCAATCTAACGGTGGAATATTTCAATGGCATCCAGGAGGAACATGCCCACCTGATCCACTAACCACGACTAACACGTGTGCCCAAGGTGGTTACGAGCTTTTCCATGATTTCGGAAGTGTCCATTGTACCGATGCGTCGTCTGGCATGACACTTGCAGCAAGCAACTGTCTAAACGATCTTGACGCCGAGCTTCAACAAACTGCTTGTCCGGCTGGATGTACCGCTACCTACCTTATAGGACCTGTTATCACCGATGGATATATTTATCACACCACTTCTGAATGTACTGTTAGTTGTCAGGCGGTTATTGGGTGTCGATAAGACGAGTACAAGCACCCACTACTAACCACCGTACACCAAGTGGCATACTGCAGGCCAACGACGCTGGTAGCAACGAGAACGTAGCGGTGAAGGAGGAGGCGGAGATAGAAGAAGGGACTAGGTCCATTATATCTCATTAAGTAGGGCTAAATATTGTGAGGGCGCAAAAAGTCTTTGGGATTAGCTAATAAATTCCGATGCTTAGGCGTGCTTGACAGCCAATACTCTATCAGTACAATAATGAAAGTAATCCTTAAGGATTCGTGATAACTGAAGAAATCCATCAATCCCTAAACGTTGCGAGCAGAAAAGAGAGAGGTGAACGTTTACTTCCCTCTTTTTTGATCGCGAAAGACTGTAACTTTACAATTGATGACGCTACAAAAAATCGTTCCTTAAAAGAAGATGCTGGCTGCTTAGCGCAGCACTTCCCAAGGAGCGTTGCAACTGCATCATTCTGCGCGGTTGCAAACAGACTTACTGTTGTCCCCCGATGACAGTAAGTATGCCCGCCATCTTGCATATTGCGAGATGGCTGAACCATGAACCCGCCAGGGTTTATGGTTCTTATTGAGAGTTTGATCCTGGCTCAGGACGAATGCTGGCAGCGTGGATAAGGCATGCAAGTCGAGCGCCCCGCCTCACGGCGGGGAGCGGCAAACGGGTTAGTAACGCGTAGGGAACCTCCCCGAAAGTGGAGCATAGCCCGCCGAAAGGCGGGGTAATTCTCCATGGTCTAGCTATTCTTTAAGAATAGCTAGTAAAGCTTCGGCGCTTTCGGACGGTCCTGCGTCCTATCAGCTTGTTGGTGCGGTAACGGCGTACCAAGGCTATGACGGGTAGGGGATGTGAGAACATGACCCCCAACATTGGAACTGCGACACTGTCCAAACACCTACGGGTGGCTGCAGTCGAGAATCTTCGGCAATGGACGAAAGTCTGACCGAGCGACGCTGCGTGTAGGAAGAAGGCCTTCGGGTTGTAAACTACTGTCGTGTGGGAAGAACTTTGACGGTACCACACAAGAAAGGGGCGCCTAACTCTGTGCCAGCAGGCGCGGTAATACAGAGGCCCCGAGCATTGTCCGGAATTATTGGGCGTAAAGCGTCCGCAGGCGGCTTCATGCGTCTACTGTTAAATGGCAGGGCTCAACCCTGATCACGTTGCAGTGGATACGATGGAGCTTGAGGAAGGAAGAGATGAACGGAACTCATAGTGAAGCAGTGAAATGCGTTGATATTATGGGGAACACCAATTGCGAAGGCAGTTCATTGGTCCTTTCCTGACGCTCAGGGACGAAAGCGTGGGGAGCGAAGCGGATTAGATACCCGCGTAGTCCACGCCGTAAACGATGTCAACTAGGCATTGGGAGTATCGACCCTCTCAGTGTCGTAGCTAACGCGTTAAGTTGACCGCCTGGGTAGTACGGCCGCAAGGCTAAAACTCAAAGGAATAGACGGGGGCCCGCACAAGCGGTGGAGCGTGTGGCTTAATTCGATGCTAAGCGAGGAACCTTACCAGGTCTTGAAATCTAGCTGCATACCTTTGGAAACATTGGTAGCCTTCGAGGGTGCTAGACAGGTGCTGCACGGTTGCCGTCAGCTCGTGTTGTGAAATGTTCCCTTCAGTGGGGTAACGAGCGCAACCCTTATCGCGTGTTGTTTTTCACGCGAGACTGCCGTGGTTAACACGGAGGAAGGTGGGGATGACGTCAAATCAGCGTGGTCCTCTGACGACCTGGGCTGCACACGCGCTACAATGGCTAGGACAATAAGTTATGCAAACTCGCGAGAGGGAGCCAATCTTTAAACCTAGTCTCAGTTCGGATTGGAGTCCGCAACTCGACTCCATGAAGCTGGAATCGCTAGTAACCGTAGATCAGCCACGCTACGGTGAATACGTTCTCGGGCTTTGTACTCACCGCCCGTCAACTCAGAAGAGCTGATAATACCCGAAGATCCTGCATTTTTAGTTGGAGCCACGGTAAGATCAGTGATTAGGAGTAAGTCGTAACAAGGCATCGCTAGGGGAACCTGGCGATGGATCACCTCCTTTCTAGGGATACTGTCCTTGTGGTGTGGTATACCTGCCGCAAGGATCCTAGAAGGTCGAAAATCATTCTTTAAAGAATGATTGCTAGTAGTATGGATAGCACGTCATCCATCTTCAAACATGTGATGTGCGCAAGCGGCAGTGTTTTGCAACCGCGCAGAGAAATGCAGTAGTGTCAGTTAAACCTAGCAGCCCGCGTGGGCTGTTTTTGGTTTACTACACGAAATTCACGAGAAAATTCCTTACCTACCTGCGAACGTCATAATGACTGTTTCCACTTGCTTTACATCACTCGTTTTCTTGCAAAAAGCTCCAAAAGACGTTTTAATATGCCATACTAGTTATCGAGGGTGCGTAGCTCAGTTGGTTAGAGCACTACACTGATAATGTAGAGGTCCCAAGTTCGACTCTTGGCGCACCCACCCTACTACTCAACTGGCCTTTTTCCAGGAAACCCTGTTGTCTACCTTCTGGCAGTTTACTGGTGAGGCAAGTGCGCGGTGGGTAACTAATGCGTTACCATACAGTCTGTATGCATTTACCGGCGGAAGTCCAATCAATCATTACGACGCTGCACCAGGCGGGGTTTGAGGCCTACGCTGTCGGCGGCTGCGTGCGTGATCTCTTGCTGCATCGAGAACCGAAAGACTGGGACGTGACGACCAAGGCTCGGCCGGAAGAGATTCAAAAATTATTTCCGCAACATTTCTACACCAATCGTTTTGGAACAGTAACGGTGTTGACGGCGAGTAAACACGCCGCTTTGGCCCAGGTGGAAGTGACCACCTACCGTATTGACGGCAACTACAGTGACCAGCGGCATCCCGACGAAGTACGGTTTTCCACGACGTTAGAAGAGGACTTGGCGCGGCGGGATTTTACCATTAACGCAATTGCCCTCGATGAAAATACGGTGATTGATCCGTTTCAAGGGCAAGCTGACTTGGAACAAGGCATCATCCGCGCGGTCGGAGAGGCAAGCGAGCGCTTCCAGGAAGATGCGCTGCGCATGCTGCGGGCAATACGGCTAGCGAGCCAGCTTGATTACACTATTGCGGCGGATACTCTACAGGCAATTGCGGCTGGAGCAGCTACGATTGCCGCTGTCTCCCCCGAGCGGGTCCGCGATGAATTCCTTAAGATTGTCATGAGTGATTATCCCGAGAAAGGATTTAACTTGTTGCAGGCAACTGGTCTCCTGCCCCTGATTCTACCCGAGTTAGCGGAAGGCGTTGGGGTCAAACAAAACAAGCACCATATCTATACCGTCTTTGAGCACAACATTAAATCACTGCAATTTGCTGCCCAGTACAATTATTCTTTGTCCGTGCGCCTGGCGGCTTTACTCCACGATGTTGGTAAACCTCGGACTCGCCGCCGCCGGGGCAACGACTATACTTTTTACGCCCACGAAATTGTTGGTGCCCGGATGGCAGAAAAATTACTACAGCGGCTGCGGTTGCCCCGCGAGGTTGTACAGCAGGTGACCCATCTCGTGCGCCACCACATGTTTTACTACGACGTCGGCAGGGTGACCGAAGCGGGGATGCGGCGGTTGCTGCACCGGGTGGGCCGGGAGAACTTTGCTGACCTGATTAAAGTTCGCATTGCCGAGCGTAAAGGTTCAGGTGTCCCCAAAGCCGAGCCGTACCGTCTGCGCCACTTGCAGTTTATGGCCGAAAAAGTATCCCGCCAGGCAGTGACGGTAGCCCAACTCGCTGTTAATGGCACCGATTTAATTCAAGAACTGCACCTAAAACCCGGTCCGCAAATTGGTGGCATTTTAAATGCGCTGCTGGCAGAGGTTCTAGACAACCCAGTTAAGAATGAGCGGTCGTACTTGCTCCAGCGAGCCCGTGAGCTCATTACGGCTGATCCGGAAACGCTCAAGGCGCTAGGCGAGAAAGCTCGCGACGAAGAGGAAACTAAGCGCGACGAAACTATCCGGCGAAAATACCACGTGTAGGGCGTACTTTCCACTTTGTATTTTTGCTTCTAAAATGAGGCGTATGACACTTGGTAGTTTCTTCCTGGGGCTCGCCTTGATGATTATTGGCTTCTTGTGCGTTCGCAAAACTGATGCTCTCTTACGCTATTTCGGGGATATTAGCGAAGTATTTGGGCTCATCAATGCCCAGTGGATCAGTTGGAAGGTTTTTGGGGTGGCCTTAATGATTGTCGGTTTCATGGTCGCCTTTGGTCTCCTGCAGGCCTTCTTGATACTTACCATTGGTCGCCTCTTTAACTTCAGCGTCTAGTATACTGACCTTGCCAAGCAGCCGGAAAGAAGCTTCAATAGCAACGACTGCGAAGGGCCTGTAGCTTAGTGGTAGAGCAGCCGGTTTGCATCCGGCAGATAGCGGTTCGATTCCGCTCAGGTCCACACTTCACTCGCCAATCTAGTGTGGCGCTCATGCGACTTCCAATAATTTACATTAAGGTCCACAACATCAGTCATTTGCGCTATACTATAGGGGAAGAAATTACTATGGTCAGTTTCTTACGAAGTAACCGTAGGCGTCGCTGGAAGATGGAGCGGGCGAGTGTGCACCGGCGGCACGTACGCCGTCCTCGCAGTAATAAGTTCTCGGGTGGTGATCATGAGGCACTCCCGCAACAACATGCCCGGCAGCAAGTATGGGTGGGAGGCTACTGGCGAAGCGACGGGGTATATGTTAAGGGTCACTATCGCCATAATGCCCAGTGGTGGCCACAGAAGCGGGCAGTAAGGAAAACGTCCTAAAGGGGCGTTTTTTTGACAACGGGGTGCTTTTTCGCTACACTATAAGGTATTGCTGCAAGAATCTTTCTGTAATCCTTTCGAGAGGAGGTGACCGACCTACGATATGCCCTCACATTTCTTAGATGGAGTTGATGCTGGTCCTGTAAACGGAGGTGCTTCTAATCCTCTCACGTCTTGGAGTGACGCGATTGTTAGCTCACTGCAAGATTTATGGTTCCAGTTTATTAGCTTCATCCCCAACTTAGTGGCAGCACTCGTTGTCTTCTTTATTGGGTGGGCAATTGCAATCGCTATCGGTCGCCTAGTAGAAAAACTATTGGTAATTCTCCGTATCAACCAAGCTTTTGAGAACGTCAAAGGCTTGCGCGACGCGGCAGAGCGCGCCAATCTTAAGATTAACATTCCTCGTCTTTTCGGCGAGATTGTGAAATGGTTCTTAATTCTTGTTACTCTCTTGGCCACAACCGACATCTTGGGCTTAAACGACGTGGCAGAGTTCTTACGCCAAGTCCTTGAGTATATCCCGAATGTTGTCGTGGCGGCTTTGATCTTGGTGATTGCTGTAGTCCTCGCTAACTTTGTGTATCGCACGGTAGCCGCTAGCGTCAGCGCGGCGGGCTTTACCAGTGCATCTGCAGTCGCAGCGGTGAGCAAATGGTCTATTCTGATCTTTGCTATTCTCGCGGCGTTATTGCAGCTCAACGTGGCAGTTTCACTCATCCAAACAATTCTTACGGCCTTCTTCGCGATGGTCGCGTTAGCCGGTGGTTTAGCGTTTGGCTTAGGTGGTAAAGATCTTGCCACCAAGTGGCTGCGAAAGATCGAATCTGATCTTTCTGGCAGAAACAAATTGTCCTAAATTCTCCGACATGAGATTCCGCCACGCGCGGGACACAAAAGCAAAAGCAAAAAACGGTTACTAGTAGTAGGGCCGTTTTTTGTTGTATGATAGGGAGGATCTTTTATCCTTCATGTGCACCTTTATATGCCGCGTAAAAAGAGAGCTCGTTCTCAAAAATCGAGTAAGTACCAAGAATTACCCCTCTTAGCCGTCAGTGTGGGTGTGATATTTTTTATTCTACAGCTGCTGTTCTTGTTGTTTGTCTATAATCCGGCGGGGCCGCTCTTGGGGATTATTACAGCCCTGTGGGTCGGCGGCGGCATTGTTTTTGCTACCGGAGTCGTCGGCGCTATCCGGGAATCACGCTGGTCGCTCCTCCTGCTCTCGGCGCCAGCCTTTGCTTTCGGCGCCTTTTGCGTGCTCTCTTTCCTGTCTGGCTTTGGACAGCTGGTGGCCCAGTGGCTGACAACAGTAAATCTATAAGGCACCGGCACTGATCGACTTGACACCTTTTCGGGGCTTTCGTATATTACATTATACAAATATGCAGATTATTTCTAACTGCAAGATCCCACGAAGCGGCTAAAGACTTTTCTTTATTTGCTGGTTTACAGCCGCCGCTTCCTCTGGAGCGGCTTTCTGTTTTTCCCCCAGAAAAACAGCCCTGGAGAGCCTCGCAAGAGGTACTAGGAGCCCCTCCTTCCCGTTGGGTTTCTTACCCGCCGGGACACTCGGACACGAACGAGTGCAAGCTACAGCAGAGTAATTATTACACTGGTGGATCTCTCGTCTCTTTCTTCGCCCGCAATGATCGCTTTGCTGTGGTTTGCCTGATTGCCCTTTTGGCAACTAAATAGTGTCCTGTATCTTAAAAGAAATTAAGCTACGAGGATACATCAAGTGTAAATCAATTACACATTGCAAGTCCCGTACCAAACAGTGGTACTGGGCACATATCATGCTCTTTAAAATTAGAGCATGATGAACCGTAAACCGCCTGTCTTGCCGACAGGTTACTAATTGGTTTGCGGGCCGTCCGACGGTAAGGCGCACCGATCTTCAATAATAAGATCAGTCAACGCTAAGCTGGAGGCGGCACGATCACTGAAAGTAAAAATCAACATACGACTAGCGATCAGATATCGCTAGCCAAAAACTCAAATGCATCATACACCGTTAAGAGTATGTGGTGGATGCCTAGGCAATGGACGGCGAAGAAGGACGTGGCCGGCTGCGATAAGCTGCGGGGAGGTGCTGAGCAACCTGTGATCCGCAGATGTCCGAATGAGGAAACTCTCTTGTGTTCACAGCACAAGAACCTCGATACTGCAAGGTATCGACGGAGCGAACCTGGCGAATTGAAACATCTTAGTAGCCAGAGGAAAAGAAAATAATCACTAACTTATGAATTTACCCGCCGCCTGGTGGGTCCGCCGACTACGGCGGACAGCTGCCTAGCTTTTTGAGTCTTTAAGGGACCCAAGAAGCTACCGCAAGCTGTGATTGCATGAAGTTGGTAGTATTCCCTGAGTAGTGGCGAGCGAAACGGGAACAGTCCAAACTGTATTTGTGTAAGCCCATAAAGCGTTGCAAGTACAGCGTCGTGGTTATATTATTGCGTGTTTATGGCGCGCTAATCGTAATTTGTGTGCTTGTCTAGTGGAAGATGGCTGGAATGCCTCACCAGAGCGGGTAAGAGTCCCGTACACGAAAGACGTATACAGACGAAATGTAAACCCGAGTAGGGTAGGACATGTGCAATCCTGCCTGAAGCAAGGAGACCTACGAAAATCCGTTACAGTTTTGTCGCAAGACAGAGCTGTGATGGATCTCCTAAGACTAAATACGCCCATTGACCGATAGTGAACTAGTACCGTGAGGGAAAGGTGAAAAGTACCCCGTTGAGGGGAATGAAATAGACCTGAAACCGCATACTTACATAGAGTAGGAGTCCCGCCGCAAGGCGTGGATGACTGCGTGCTTTTTGCAGAACGAACCACCGAGTTCGCTGTATGTCGTTGTCGCTTAAGTCCCGCACTCGGGACGAAGGCAGAGCGAAAGCGAGTGTTAATAGCGCGAAATTCTATTTGTGTAGCAACTATCCCGCCTCTGCTGTTAGTAGAGAGGGGTATCGGCTATACCTTTAGACAATGGCATGCACGAGACCCGAAACCAGGTGATCTATCCATGAGCAGGGTGAAGCGCGGGTAAAACCGCGTGGAGGCCCGAACCCGTAGGCTGTGCAATACCTTGGGATGACTTGTGGATAGCGCAGAAATTGCAATCGAACCTGGTAATAGCTGGTTCTCCTCGAAATAGCTTGAGGGCTAGCCTCGTGAGGTAGGAGAGAGTGGTAGAGCACTGCAAGGGATCTTCCGGGCTTGTCTCGGGGACCCTAGCAAACTCCGAATGCTTTCTCAAAGAATCACGGGAGTCAGAACGCGGGGGCTAAGCTCCGCGCTCAAAAGGGAAACAGCCCAGATCGTCGTTTAAGGTCCCAAAATACTATCTTAGTGGTAAAGGTGGTTAGGTTGCAGAGACAGCGAGGCAGTTGGCTTAGAAGCAGCCATCTGTTAAAGAAAGCGTAACAGCTCACTCGTCAAGCGACCTTGCGCCGAAAATGTAACGGGGCTGAAGATAGTTACCGAAAACACGGACTCCCGCCTTTGGGCGGGAGTGGTAGAGGAGCATTTCGTACAGCGTTGAAGTCCTGTCGTGAGGCGGGGTGGAGCGTACGGAAGTGAGAATGGTGGTATGAGTAACAAGACACAAGGTGAGAACCCTTGTCACCGAAAACCCAAGGTTTCCTGGGCAATGTCGATCATCCCAGGGTTAGCCGGGCCTAAGCCGAGGCGGAAACGCGTAGGCGATGGACAACAGGTTGATATTCCTGTGCCGGTTATAGAGTTTGTCAGGCGTGACGGAATGGCGGACTATGCCAGGACATACGACTTATCCTGCGCGTCACCGTAGTCGGAGCTTCTAGGCAAATCCGGAAGCTTATCCCAAACGACGAAGTGCCGCGGGAGAGTGCGGCCGCAAGGCCAAGCCTCTGCATATGAAGCGGTTCCCCGGAAAATCGTCGGACAATTGTCTCTATAGTCGTCCGTACCGCAAACCAACACAGGTGGGAAGGTGTCAGTATACTAAGGTGATCGGGAGAACCCTCGTTAAGGAACTCGGCAAAAAAGCGTCCGTAAGCTCGCAATAAGGGCTGCCAGTACTCCGCAAGGAGTGGCTGGCCGCAGCGCTTGTTTCTCTGGCGACTGTTTACCAAAAACACAGGTTCCTGCTAACTCGTAAGAGGATGTATAGGAGCTGACGCCTGGCCAGTGTCGGAACGTTAATCCTCCTGGTGAAAGCTGGGAGGCCAAGCGCCGATGAACGCCGGCCGTAACTATAACGGTCCTATGGTAGCGAAATTCCTTGGCACGTAAGTTGTGTCCCGCACGAATGGCGTCACGACTGGAGAACTGTCTCAACGAGGGACCCGGTGAAATTGCAATGTCGGTAAAGATGCCGCCACCCTGCGGCAAGACAGAAAGACCCCGTGAAGCTTCACTACAGCTTGGTATTGGCACGTCGAACTTGTTGCTCAGTATAGGTGGGAGACTATGAAGCCTTGGCCTCGGCCGAGGCGGAGTCACCAGTGAGATACCACCCTACATGTTTGACGCGTCTAACGACGTGGTGTGAACCCACCACCCGAACAGTGCCTGGCGGGTAGTTTATCTGGGGCGGATGACTCCCAAATTGTAACGGAGTCGCCTATAAGGTCGGCTAAGTCCGGATGGAAATCGGGCTGATAGTGTAAAGGCACAAGCCGGCTTAACTGCAAGACGTACATGTCGCGCAGACACGAAAGTGGAGCTTAGTGAACCGACCGTTCTCGTGTAGAAGAGCGGAAGATCATCGGATAAAAGTTACTCCGGGGATAACAGGCTTATCTCCCCCAATAGTCCACATAGACGGGGAGGTTTGGCACCTTAATATATCGGGGTGCAGTACGAGTAATCGTAAAGTGTTGTTAGGTCTTATTCTGTCTTTGTTAGTTAAACTAGCCCAAAACGGTGAACGCCGCGTATACGAGCGCGGTCAACGCCGTGGGAAACCAGCCTCTTTAAAGAAAGCGCTGGTCCCGTAACGACTGATCCCGAAAGGGAGAGGCTTTATTCCTGGTGAATAAGGCAATACGGCTAGCCCTCGGTATAAAAAAGCGACAATGGTTATCTACCGTCTGTTCGCTGCCGAGGTGAAGGCATAGTCTATCCTGCTTGGTAACAAGCAGATTCAAATTTCCGACAGCGATGTCGGCTCGTCCTATCCTGGGGCTGAAGAAGGTCCCAAGGGTTTGGCTGTTCGCCAATGAAAAGGGTACGTGAGCTGGGTTCAAACCGTCGCAAGACAGGTTGGACCCTATCTGTCGCAGGCGTGAAAACTTGAGGAGCGTCCGTCATAGTACGAGAGGACCTGACGGGACCAACCTCTGGTGTACCAGTTGTTCAGTTCTTGAGCATTGCTGGGTAGCCACGTTGGGCTGGTGATAAGCGCTGAAAGCATCTAAGCGCGAAGCCCACTCCAAGACCAGGTTTTGTTATAGACCCCTCGAAGACTACGAGGTTGATAGGCGGGAGGTGTACGCACAGTAATGTGTTCAGCCGACCCGTACTAATAGGTCAAGCTGTATGAATGCATCTGAATTTTGGCTAGTGATATCTTGATTACTAGTTGATCGTGAACGCAGTGTGTGATTGATTTATGGTAGACCATCAAAGCTCTGAAGATTAACCGCTAATCTTCAGTCTTCGGTGGTTTTAGCGGTGGGGAAATCCCCGTAGTACATGCTTCGCATGACTACGGGACTTCCGCACCCGATCCTCGTACTTTTTCATTTCAGCTCATTATTCGCGGTGTCTTTAGCGAGAGGGAAACACCCGTTCCCATTCCGACCACGGAAGTTAAGCCTCTCAGCGCCGATGGTAGTTAGGATTATTACCCTAGCGAGAGTAGGTCGGTGCCGCGTATAATGCGTTGAAAAGTACAAGGAAATCACGGAAGCATGCCCTGTATAGTGAATCCGTAGAATTCTACTGCGGGGTTAAGCCCACCAGCGCCGATGGTGTCCGCCGAAGCTTTAGCGTAGGTGGATGGTAGCCAACAAAGGCGAGAGCCAACCTTCGCACAAGGCTACGGCGGGGGTGCTAGGTCGGTGCCGGTTTAAAGAAAATCCGTCCCTAAAGGACGGATTTTTTGTATATCACAGCGTAGTTCTGGTACTAGCCTGAAAAATAAAAGTCACCATGGGCTTATGCCCGTGGTATCGGGGGACTTTTGTCTGTGGCGTGCCGGCTCCGCCGGGACAGTGACAAAGCCCTTCATCCTCGGGCTTACGCCCGAGGTCTTACGGGCTCCAGATAAAGTGCGGCGGCTGTCACAGTGTTGTACCTGACCGACAAAATCATAATCTTTTTCTAGTGCGCATTCCCGCAGACATTGGTACGTTAACTATTGAAAAATGATGAGCGATACTTACACACAGCAATCAGAAATTTTTTCCCTGTCGCGCTTGGAGAAAACTCTTGAAGTTCTACTCGGTTTTCTCGGGCCATTGTTGCTCTTTGCCCTCTTTGTATTTTTTGACGCATTAGGCTTTGTAGTCTTGCGAGTCATTTTTATAATGGCAGTGGGTACTCTCGCTTTGTATTCTTACCTTTTAGCGCGGCGGGCTTACCCTTACTTTGCCGCCACGAATTTGTTAGCCCTGGTCAGTTTTATTGGCGTAACGCTCTATCTCTTCGCAGCTCGTTAAAACGATAACTTTACGAAGCGGCATCGAGGCGGCGAATCATGGTTGTCAGAATAATTGGTGTCAGCAACGTGGTAATAATGACCATGATGACAATGACCGAGTAGACTGCATCCGAGATGACGCCCAGTGTACTGCCCATCGCCGCAAAAATTAAGCCGACTTCACCGCGAGGGACCATGCCCCAGCCCACAATTGACTTCCTAACCTTGCCACCCGCGACTAGACCAGCGGCTAGTTTACCAATAAAGGCGGCGACGGTGATGCCTAAAGCTACGAAGAGGATAGTAGGGTTTAGCAGCGTGTCTAGCTTTACGGCCATCCCCGTGACGACGAAGAAAATGGGTACGAGGAAGTGGCCGAGGGGCTCAATTAATTCATCAATGTGCCGATGGGCATGTGATTCTACGACCTGCAGAATATTTTGCTTGTTGTCGAGGGTAATACCATCCATAGTTTGCCGAACCTCGTCAATAATGCGCGGACCCTTAAAGTGCCGAAAGTGTAATGGGTCGAGCACTAAACCGGCGGCAAAGGCACCAACAATTGGCGCTAAACCAATGACACCGGCCAACCAGGCAAAAATTAAGCCGAAGCTAATAGCGAGGGTAAACTTCATCCCGGCACCGGTGTGAATCCGCGAAAAGAGCCGGCCGAGCCGAGGGGCTAGTAGCTGCCCCACGACAATGGCACCAACCAAAAAGAGGATGGCTTTGCCTGCGATCAGACTGATGGTGCCAAGACTCACTGCCCCTAGGGTTACGATTGCCGAGACAACAGCCAAGATAATGAGTCCCATAACGTCATCAATCACGGCTGCGCCTAGGACAATCTGCGCCTCGGGTGTCTGTAACTTACCGAGATCACGAAAGACCCGCGCTGTAATACCTACCGAGGTCGCCGTCAACGCTGCCCCTAAAAAGAGATAAGTATTCGCCGAGAGTCCTGGCAGTAGCCAGGGACCCACGAGATAGGTACCAAGGATAAAGGGACCGATGACCCCCACCATGGCTACCAAGAAAGCGCGCCAGCCGACCGATCGCAAAGTTTTAATATTCGACTCCAAGCCAATCTGGAAGAGTAGGATCACGACACCAAGTTCTGCTAAAAAGACGATGATGGAGTCATGCCTAATCGGCTCGAACATTGTTAACCCCACTAGTGCCAGATTACCCAAGACGACTCCGGCAAGTAGCTCGCCTAAGACAGCGGGTTGCCCGAAACGTTCAATTAAACTGGAGAACTTAGCTACCAAAAGGATGATCGCAATCCACAGAAACGTGACTGCGGTATGGTGTCCTTGATCAGGACTGTGACTCGCGGCATAGGCTGCCGCGAGAGTTAAAACGATACAGATGAGACCGAGATAGGTGAGGGCGCCGACTCGGGACATCGTTCGGCGACGGAGACGGTCAGTAAGATACATCATAACTTTACGTTCAGGTTATTTATAGAGATCTAAGAATAAATTACATGATGCACGAATGGAGTAACTATGCAAGATGGGCCATTTTTATTTTTAAGAGCGCTGACAAGATTGCCTTACTCTATTCAAAATAGGCATAGTTGCAGTACGCTGGGGGAACTACAGGAGACGTGACAGAGTGGCCGAATGTGCCGCACTCGAAATGCGGTAAGCCTTTACGGGCTTCGGAGGTTCGAATCCTCCCGTCTCCGCCAGGAATACTTTTTATCGGCAGACCTGGGTGCCTACAAATCCAAAGCTTTAGGCATTTCAACTGAGTAATTGTTAAAATAGAAACTATGAGAAAACTTATCGTCCTAGAGTTTATCACCCTTGACGGCGTTATGCAGGCGCCGGGCGGGCCGGAGGAAGACACATCCGGCGGCTTTAAATATGGCGGTTGGACCGTTCCATATTTTGACGAAAAGACGGGTGAGATTATGGGTAAGCAAATGAGTAAACCGTTTGATCTATTGCTCGGAAGCAAAACATACGATATTTTCGCTTCATATTGGCCAAAACACGAAGATTCATGGCCCGGGGTTAATGCGGTGACGAAATATGTGGTGTCACATGAAGAAAAAGAGTTACGGTGGGGACCTGCCGAACTCATCACTGGCGATGTGGTCGCGAAGCTGCAAGAGCTTAAAGAGGGTGACGGCCCAGACCTGCAAGTGTACGGCAGCGGCAACTTAATACAGACACTCTTGAAGCACGACTTGGTTGATGAATTGTGGCTTAAAATTTTCCCTATAACGCTCGGCCCAGGTAAACGTCTATTTGCCGAGGGTACGATTCCTGCAGCTTTCAAACTGACTGACAGCAAAGTTTCGCCTAGTGGTGTCATTTTTGCCAATTACGAACGTGCTGGTGAAGTTAAAACTGGTTCTTTTGGGGAATAGAAAAATTATGTGAATCTGCCGCCAAAGAAAATTAAACTAAAATCACTAATATGATAAGAGAATATATCCAATACTTAAAAGACAACCCCGAAGGCTATTGGTTTAAAGCCAAACTCTTTGGCTGGGGCTGGGTGCCGGTGAAATGGCAGGGCTGGCTTGTCGTGGCCATCGGCATTGCTATTGGTAGTGCTGGTATCTACATCGGTGACATCGATGACGCTCCTGGCGCAGCGCTCATGGGCATCTTTCTCGCAATTACACTTATATTCATATTCGGGTACTGGAAGGGTGAGAAACCACGCTGGCAGTGGGGAGTGCCTAAAAAATACAAGTCGCAAAAGTAATTTACAATTAACTACAAGAACAGTATGAACAAACCAAATCCAGTTATACACTTTGAAATGCCGTACGAGGATAGGGATCGCATGGCATCATTTTACGAACATGTGTTTGGTTGGCAGACAAATAAGCTGGGCTCCGAGATGGGAAACTATGTTGTCGCCATGACCTCCGAACGTGAGGATATGACTAAGTTTCCTGATAAGCCCGGAATGATAGACGGCGGTTTTTTCAAGCGCGCGGAGGAGAACCAGCATCCGTCCGTCGTCATTTCCGTTCCCGACATTAAAGTAGCAATGGAAAAGGTAAAAAGTGCGGGTGGCACAGTCGTTGAAAGCTCGCTTCAAAACGGCGAGCCGATGGATATCCCCGGCATCGGCCGCTATGCCGGCTTCACCGACACCGAAGGCAACCGCGTGTCGCTGTTGCAGCCGGCGGAGATGGAGCAAGAAGAAACGTGATACGCGGACTGTATATGGAAAACAAGCGGCTTGCTCGTATTGCACTCGTGGTAGGGTTGCTGTTGCTACTACCGTTGTTCGGGAACATCTTTATCGACGGATGGAACTGGAGCTTCGGTGATTTTCTTGTCATGGGTTCACTGCTCTTTGGCACGGGATTTGCTATTGACCTCGCAGTGAGAAAAATTGCCAACTCTGTCCATCGGTTCATCGTCATCATTGCTATCCTGCTCGCGTTTCTCCTCATTTGGGCGGGAATGGTTGCTAATGTGGGTGAAAGACTACTTGAACAGGTACTGTGCGGCGGCGTTTGCTAATATGATTAAAAGAGGAGCGGTGCACAACCTACCAACTGATTTGCGAAAAGCCATCGCTTCTATACCGGCGGTACAGGCGGCCTGGGATGATATTACGCCGCTGGCTCGCAATGAGTGGGTATGCTGGGTTACGTCCGGCAAGAAGGCGGGGACGCGCACAATCCGCATTAAGAAGGCTGTCTCAAAGCTTAAGGGCGGAATGCGCCGGCCCTGTTGTTGGGCTGGGTGCCCGCATCGTTGAAAGAGTGTAATCACAAGGTATGACGCTCAAAGCATTTTTCAAGCGAGAGAAATACGTTGCTTTGCACGCGCAATCGTTCAGATTCCGCATCGTCAAATATCTGGTGATTTTCGGCATCGCGTATGCGGTATATGCCTGGAAAGGGCTCGAAAGCTTGGGGCTACTGTTTCTTTTTTTGACGGTCGTAGCTCTCGGTATCCATTTCCTTTTCCGCTGGAAGACGCAGGCATGGACAAAATCGTGGGGACCGTATACGTACATTCCTCTGCCTCCTGATGAGCAGTAGAAAAGGGTGGCTGCAATAAATAATTGAGGGGCAGACCCATAGTCATAGGGCGAATAGGCGACCTGGACGGGCTCGAGTCCCGGAGCCCCCGCCCTAAATATTAAGTATCGGATGACCCATGTGGGCTAAAGTCAAAAGAATATTCAGCGGCAAAAATAATGGCGGCTCAGCCGCGATAGAGAACCTGGGCGGCCCGCTCTTGCCCTTCTGGACAAAAAGGGGTTTTATAGGTACGTTTAAGCCTTATGAAACGTAATTTGCGGACCAGAAATACCCTCAAGATAGTCGATCTCCAGCGGGAACTGGGGCTATCTGACCAGCGCCTGCAGAGCACCCTGCGGGTAATCGGGATACGCCTCGAAGAGGGTCAAAAGAACCTCGATCAGAATGAGGCTGGCCGCATTCGCCAATACTTGAACGAGCAACGCCGCCGCGAAGAGCTCAAGTCACAGAAAATTACGTTACCCTCGATCGTCAAAGTCCAAGATTTTGCCAAGGCGCTGGAGCTCTCGGTGGGTGATGTTTTAGGGGTGCTGCTGAAGAATGGCGTCATGGCTAACTTGAATGATGACATTGACTACGATACGGCAGCTATTATTGCGGAAGATTTAGGCTACCGCACCGAAGAGAGTGTGGAGGCCCTTGAGAAAGATATTTTAACTCCAGAAAAATTGGAGGAAATATTAAAAAAAGAAGACCCACAACACCAAGTGGCACGCCCCCCGGTGGTGACCATTATGGGTCACGTGGACCACGGCAAAACAACGCTGCTCGATACTATCCGCTCGGCTAACGTCGCGGCTAAAGAAGCAGGTGGGATTACGCAAGCCATTAGTGGCTACCAAGTCGAGCATCACGGCCGGGTCATTACCTTTATCGACACGCCGGGTCATGAAACCTTTGAGTTTATGCGGCAGCGCGGCGCTTCCCTCGCCGATATTGCGATTTTGGTAGTGGCGGCTGACGACGGCGTCAAACCGCAAACGGTGGAAGCCATCCGCCACGCGCGCACCGCCGGAGTACCAATTATTGTGGCAATTAATAAGATTGATAAAGAAGCGGCGAATATTGATAAAGTTAAAAAAGAATTGGCGAGCCACGAGCTCATGCCAGAAGAGTGGGGTGGAAAAACAGTGATGGTGCCCATCTCTGCTTTGCAAAATCAAGGGATTGCGGAACTCCTTGAGATGATCATCCTCACGGCTGATATTCTCAAACCGCAAGCTAATCCGATCCGGGGGGCCCTGGGAAGTGTCGTCGAAAGTCGCTTAGATAAAAACTTAGGCCCCCTGGCGACAATTTTAATTCATACGGGCACACTTAAAACCGGCGACGAAGTAGTGGTAGGACGCACTACCGGCCGTGTCCGACGAATGATGGACTTTCGGGGCAAAGCCACAAACCAGGCTACCCCGTCAATGCCGGTAGCGATTGTCGGCTTAGAAAATGTCCCGAATGCAGGTGACATCTTACAGGCGGTGGAAGAACGAGGCGAGGCGAAACAAAAAGCGTCGCAGCGCCGGGCACCGGTCAAATCAATGAGCAAGAGCGACGAAGGGGACACTCGGCAAACATTGGCCTTAGTGATTAAAGCTGATTCCCATGGCTCTCTGGAAGCCCTCCAGCAAACGATCAAAGCGATGGTACCTGCTGATGTCCGTCTCTCGATCATTCGGGCGGAAGTAGGCGCCGTGTCTGACTCTGATGTTCTGACCGCCTACGCCGCGCAAGCAATTATCTATGCCTTCAATACTAAAATCGGTGGCATGGCGCAGAAACTAGCAGATAAAGAGCATGTGTCGGTGAAGAGCTTTGACGTCATCTATCAATTATCAGAAGACGTGCGCCAAGAGATTGAACAACGCCTACCAGTTGATATTGTGCGCACTGACCTAGGAAATCTGAAAGTCCTCAAAGTTTTCTTCTCGATTCAGAAACGGAAAATTATTGGCGCCGAGGTTGCTTCCGGCACGGTGGAAAAAGAGGCAAAGGCAATTCTATGGCGCAAGGAAAACAAAGATAAGGTTCAGATCGGACAAGGTATCATTACAGAGATGCAACGGGAGAAGCGCGCGATCACGAAAGCCCAGCAGGGCGATCAAATTGGTTTAACCTATGAAGGTAAGGGGAAAATTAAGGCAGGCGATATTCTTGAAGTGTACCGGGAAGAGAAAATCCGGCGTGATCCCAACGCCGCCGCACTGTAATCAATCGCCGGACAGTGACTAAATTTTCTGGGAAATTTTCTTACGATGTCTCGTCGTCTTCAAAAAGTTAATAAACATCTCCAGCGAACGTTTGGCGAGATTTTGCAGCGGGAGGCAGAGCTGCCACCCAATGTACTGGTGACAATTGCCCGCGTGGATACCAGCTACAACCTCAAATCAGCGACAGTGTGGTTGTATGTGTATCCCCTTGAACAAGCCGAGGCCACCTTAGCCCAACTCACCCATCAACTCTATGAACTCCAGGGTATTCTCAACCGCACCCTTGACTTTCGGCCACTGCCTCGCCTATTGTTACGGATTGATTATGGCGCCCAACATGCCGAAAATATCGAGTGCAAGCTGGCCGAAATTAAAAAAGCCGACCACGAGCCTCCAGGCACACCACCAGCCAATCGTTAAGGCTATAGTTGAGCGCCTACGGCAAGCCAGGCGAGTGTTAATTGGCACGCATGAACACCCCGATGGCGACGCTGTGGGCGCCTCGTTAGCGCTGCTGCACGCACTGCGCCTGCAGGGGAAACATGTAACGGCATATATCCCTGACCCGGCGCCAGAGTTTCTCCAATTTCTTCCTGGCTTTGAAGAGTTGACCACTCAACCACCCGTTGTTGCTGACTATGATCTGATTGTCGTGCTCGATTACACCCAGCTGTACCGGACGCATTTAGAAGACGCGGTGTTACAGCATCCCAACACTATCTGTATTGACCACCACTACGACAACAAAGGCCAAGCCACAATCAATCTCATTGTCCCTGAAGCAGCCGCCACGGCCCAGATACTCACTGAATTTTTCCAAATCACTGGAGTACCGATTACCAAAGATATGGCAACTTGCCTCCTCACGGGTATCTTCACTGATACTGGTTCATTCATGCATGACTCGACGACCCCAGAAATTTTAGAACTTGCCTCCTACCTGATGAGTAAAGGGGCGCGGCTGTCACATATCGCTCACGAGACGTACCAAAAAAAAGACCTGCCGAGCTTGCGGATCTGGGGGCGCGCGCTCTCCCGTGTGATTGTTAATGAAACGACCGGGGCAGCGGTCTCCATTATTACTGTCCGCGACTTGCAAGAATGCGGGGCCACACTTGATGACCTCTCGGGGGTTGTTAATCTCCTCAACACCCTCCCGCAGAGTAAATTTGCGATGCTGCTGGCCGAATATGAGCCAGGAAAGATAAAGGGGAGCTTGCGTAGTGAACCCCATAAGAAAGTTGATGTGAGTGCCATTGCTGCCCGCTTGGGTGGCGGGGGGCATAAATTAGCCAGTGGTTTTGAAGTGGAAGGGCATATTGTGCAGCGGCAGGGACAATGGCGTATTGTGGCCACGAACGGGTTAGACAGTAAGCAATAATTGGCAGTCAACAAGGTTACGAATTATGAGTTACCGATTACTATTGTAGGTATGAGATTTCTCATTTTTGGTGACGTCGTGGGTCGGCCAGGCCGGGCGGCGGTTAGTAAAGTCTTGCCCGAGCTACAAGCAGAGTATCGGCCCGACAGCGTTATTATTAATATTGAGAATATTGCGCACGGCACAGGTGTCTCACCGGCCACAATGACTGAAGCGCTGTCGTGGGGCGCCGATGTGTACACGACGGGCGACCATGCTTGGGATAATAAAGCGGGCCTCGGCGTACTGGAGGATAAAAAAATGCCGCTGGTGCGGCCTGCCAACTATCCGCCGGGTGTCCCGGGGCGAGGCTACCACCTCTTTACCAAAGGAGCGGTGACGGTAGCCGTAATTAATCTCCAGGGCCAGGTCTTCTTTAAGAATCATCCGCTCAATCCTTTTCACTACTTGGATAGTCTCTTGCAACAGGCAGATATCCAGCAAGCGGCCATTACCCTGGTAGACTTTCACGCCGAGGCCACGAGTGAGAAGCGCGCACTCGCCTGGCACGTTGACGGACGCTTGAGTGCGCTGTGGGGCACGCACACCCATGTGCCCACTGCTGATGCCCAGATATTGCCGCAGGGGACAGGGTACATCTCGGACGTAGGCATGAATGGGAACCATCATTCCATCTTAGGAGTGGATACGCCCGGGCCACTGCGGCGCTTCCTTCTCCAAACGCCCGTTAGTTTCTCCTATGAGCAGGGAGGGGCCGTCGAAGTGGGCGCGGTGGTCCTGGACGTTGATCCGCGCGAGGGGCACGCGACAAACATTGCACATATTCGAAAAATCATGAATGCTTAAGGTAGACATTTATCCTTAACGGAGCCAAAAAGGAAGCGACCTATGATTAATAAACAAGATCTTATTGATAAAGTAACAGACGCTACGCGACTGGCTCGCAAGGACGTCGAAGAAGTCATCAATACCTTCCTCGATCTCATGATTGAAAAGCTATCAATGAATGAGAAAATTAACCTGACCGGTTTCGGCGCCTTTGAAGTCAAAGAGCGCAAGGGGCGACCAGGAGTTAATCCACGCAATCCTAATGAACGTATTGCTATCCCTTCCGTACGAGTAGCAAAATTTCGCCCGGGTAAAACTCTCAAAGAAAACGTCAAGTAGGCAGTTGCCAGGAGTTGCCAAACAGGCACGGAAACGATATACAAAGAAGCACCGATTAAACGGGGTGTCGTATACCGGTAGTACGCATGCTTTGGGAGCATGTAGACTGGGTTCAATTCCCAGCACCCCGACACTGCATTCCTCTCTTTATTTTTAGTGCTGTGTGATATGCAAGTTTTTACACTAGGGAGTCCCGCGGCCCGCTAGACACTAAAAATAAAGAAACTCATGTCATGTAAATAAAAGGCGCTATGATTGATTCCCGCCTTCGCGTGGCCTAAGCTCGCTTCGGCGAGGCGACGGCCCGCGGCGCGGCTGTCGAAAAGATAAGCTCACAGGAATGAAAGAAGAATGTTCTTGATCTCCTGACACTATCAGGTTTGGGAGCGTAGGGGTAAACTGATGGTAGTTATGATCTCTGGTTCTCTCATTAATCTCATTATCTTAGCCGTTCTCATCGTCTCTTTGCTCTATATTCTCCAGGCTGAAGGCGGCGTCGCGGCTGTGCCTAAAATTCTGCAACGCCTTAACCTTGATCCGCAGTGGTGGGAGTGGTTGAAGGTGCCTACCCGTATGAGCGCGCCGGCATCATCCCAGCCGCGGTCGTATACTTCGGGGGAATCTCGCTTTAGTTGGGGCAACTGCACGCAAGATAGCGACTGTCGCATTACGGGTTGTTCGGGTGAGGTGTGTAGTGTTACTCCCAAAGTTACCACCTGTGAGTTTGATGATAGTTTCCCCAATGTCCAGGGATTACATTGTGGGTGTGTCAAAGACAAGTGCGGCTGGCAGTAGAGGAGAGCCTTAAGATTGACGGGAGTAATAATTTTGCGTACATAAAGACAGGTACGCGGGTATCGTATAATGGCATTACCACAGGTTTCCAACCTGTTGACAGGGGTTCGATTCCCCTTACCCGCTCCCTTCTCTTCACCTTTCGCTGCCATTTCAGACGACGAAGGACAAATACTTATTTATAGAATATATTTTTCACCGCTCATTACAGAGAAGTGAAAATGAGAGCTGCTGACTAGTTCCGGAGAAGTGATTACTCTATACTATCCCCATGCGCCACGGCCGCTACGGTACATCACACTTACTACTACGCTTGGGTCTCGGGCTGACCTTCCTTTGGATTGGAATCGACATGTGGCGCCATCCTGATATGTGGATTGGCTACTTGCCGACGAGTCTGCCGCTCGGCATGAGTCGGGAAGACGGATTAAAACTCACGGCTCTGTTGGATGTTGCCATTGGCATCCTCTTGATCGTCAATAAATTTCCCCGCGCCACGGCTCTTCTTGCCTCACTCCACTTAGCAGGCATTTTAATCATCCACGGGATTGATGCGGTCACCATTCGCGACGTGGGACTGTTTGGGTTAAGCCTCGCTCTCTTGTTTTGGCCGCAGCACGGATACCGCAAACACTGGTGGCAACGGCTATTCAAGCGCCGACGGCGCGGGGAATTTGAGGAGTAAAATTACTTTTTTTGCAGCCGTGGCGCGGGGGCGCCGCATTGTTAATACAGGCCGAGCGGATTGACAGGGCGACCACCTTTGCGGACTTCGAAGTGCAAGTGGGGGCCACTGGAACGGCCGGTGGAACCCATCTGCCCAATGGCCGCGCCCTTGGCTAGCTGCGCGCCCTTGCTAACATAAAATTTATCGAGATGCGCGTAGTAGGTTTGGGTCCCGCCACCGTGGTTCATGATGATCAGGTTACCATAGCCTCCCATCCAACCAGCAAACTCAATCGTCCCGGGGAGGGCCGCATAGATGGCAGGGCGGGAGCGGCTATCAATATCAATACCCGTATGGCCCCAACGGAAGTACTGGGAAATATGCTTCGTTGTGGTCGGCCACAGTAAACCTTCGCCAATGCCCTGGGCAGGTTCGGGAGTAGGGCCATCATCGGCATCGCGAGAAGCTACGCGCGTTGTCTGGGAGACAATTTGCGGGGCATTGACGGGAGCAATGTACCCGTCAGGCACAATCAACTTTTGGCCAATGCTTAACTTAGCCCCTTCGCCCAGGCTATTGTAACTTAAGATTTCGCCTGCTTGGGTATCATACTTTTCGGCAATCGCGGAGACTGTGTCACCGGAGCGGACTGTATGTAAGACACCGGTCGTGGGTAAAATAGTGAGGTAATCACCCACTTTAAGAACCGCACGGCTATTTAATCCATTCGCCCAGAGAATAGTATTGGCACTGATGTCAAACTTGGCCGCGATAGTGGCAATAGTATCGTCCTCCACCACTGTATAAACTTGGGAACTTTTGCCGACCCGCCGGGGAGGAAGTTCTTCACTGCCCGGTTCGGGGACAAGCGGATTCAGCGGGCCCACCACCGCATTCCCACCTAAGGCACCAGCAAAATCTACTTCAGGATCGTCAAACGTAATAATATCAACACCCTCATCGGACGCCACGGCCGCCAGACGCGCCCCGCCGACTCCAGGCGTGTCGGTCTGAGCATAGGCAGAAGGATCAAGAGGGCCTTCGATCACTTCCTCACCCGACACCAGGGTATAGAGCAGGGAGCTACGATCAGCCCCAGTTGTTAGTTGACTGTGTCCGGCGATGCCTAAAACGAGCGATAAAAAAATTCCGTGCACGATGACACGTTTTGTTACTAGATTCGGCCACTGGCGAGGCGTAACACGAGGCAGCCGCTTTATCAGATGTTGCTCAACTACGATGTAGAAGTAGTAAGCAGCACGATAGACACGGTAGCCGCTTTTCCTGATACGGTGATACAGTATGCGGACAGACAGCCAGGCAGTAAGGGAGGAGATCCCTCGCCGTGATGACACAACTGTGTTCAGGTGATGAGCCGAAGTTTTACCCTCGATCTCTGATGATTGAGTATGAATACCTAAAGCCTTTCTTATGGGATGTGGCCCCTCACCAGACTCTTTCAACCACAAACATCCACGTGAAGCTTAAAGAAAGGTTTGTTTTACGATGTTGGTTTCGGACTCTGCCTTTTCTGTAGTGTCAACTAGGGCTGGCAGTTAACAAGAGGGAATTGTACGCGAGAAGCCCGACCAGTCAACATTGACTACCGTTGCACTATGTTGTCCTTTAGGCTCCTCAAGAATATTTTTCCTGCTCTCCTTCCTTAACTTGGGTCATTTTTGGCTATTCCTCTACTTTCCACAATGTGGATAAATAGTCGTCAAGGGGTATCCTTTATTGATCGATTTAGATAATTATTCATCTGACGGTCAGATTCTGTACATTCGCACCAACAGTTTCCCAGCCCCCACGACAACTGGGGAAGAAGAAAACAATCAAGAGGGTAAAGCTTGCGCTACACTAGAGCGATGCCAGAAGATTTGCTCGCCTCTCTCAATGACAAGCAGCAACAAGTAGTCCAGGCAACTAATGGGCCGGTCTTAGTTTTGGCGGGAGCAGGCTCGGGCAAGACACGGGCGTTAACGCACCGGATTGCTTATCTACTAGCCCAACGTCTGGCTCAAGCCGAAGAAATTATGGCTGTCACGTTTACTAATAAAGCAGCCCGGGAGATGCGCGAGCGCGTGGCGCAGTTGGTGGGCCAACCTCACGTCCCGCCAGCGATTGGTACGTTTCATAGCCTCGGCGCTCGACTCCTGCGAACCCACTACCGCGCTACAAATCGCTCGGCTAGCTTTACGATCTGTGATACGAATGACAGTGAACAACTGATTAAAAAAGCTCTGCATGAGCAGGGTTTGAGTTCTAAAGAATGGCAACCGCGCACTATCCGACAAGAGATTTCTCGTGCTAAAAATACACTGCTCACCCCGGCAGAGATGAGTGATAAGAGCGCGAGCCCACTGGAGGAGGTGGTGGCGATCATCTACACCCGCTACCAAGCTCTCTTGCAGCGCAATGATGCGTATGATTTTGATGATCTCATTGGAGAAGCAATTCGGCTCTTGGCGGGGCATGACCAGATTCGCCAGTTATACCGGCAGCGCTGGCGCTATCTCTCGGTTGATGAGTACCAAGATACCAATGCTTCACAAGAACATCTTTTGCAACTACTAACAGGTCCAGAAAAAAATCTCTGCGTGGTGGGCGATGACTACCAAGCGATCTATTCCTGGCGGGGCGCCCAGGTCGATCATATCCTACGCTTTGCGGAAACATGGGCACCCTGTACGACAATTTACCTTACCCAGAATTATCGTTCGACACCCTCGATTTTGCAGGCCGCCAATCACATTATTGCGGAAAATACGGCGCAGAAACACAAAAAATTATGGACGGCGCAGCGAGCGGGGCCGCCCGTGGTTGTGCTAGCGCTCTCGTCAGACCAGGCCGAAGCTATCTGGGTTCGGCAGCAAATTGAGCAACACATAGCTGCCGGCAAGCGGGCAGCAGAGTGGGTGATTTTGTATCGTACCAATGCCCAGTCACGCTTACTTGAAGAACAGTTCATCAGACACCGCCTGGCTTACACTATTATCGGTGGCTTTCGCTTCTATGATCGCCGGGAAGTTAAAGATGCCATGGCTTTGCTCCAGCTCTGGGTCAACCCGGCCGCCAGTTTGGCGCTCCAACGACTGATACGCTCTCTTGGACCGGGCATTGGGCCAAAGACGCTGCAACGCTTGGAACTTCAGGCCGAGAGGCTCCGCCTGCCCCTCCTTGATACAGTTGCTCAACCTGGTGTCGCCACGAAGCGCCAACAAACCGTCTTAGCCGTATTGCGCACTGCTTTCCAGCGAGCACGAGACCAGCAGTTTGCCACGGTCGCTGATCTCCTACAGTATCTCGTCCAGACCTCGGGATATCGCACCTGGCTCCAACAGCAGAGTGATGGTCAAGAACGCTGGGAAAACATCGAAGAGCTTTTTAATGTGGCTGCACTCTCCACCGACGTCCGCCAATTCGTCGAGGAGATTGCCTTGATGAGTGATCTCGATGAAGCGGCCACCGACGACCGTGTCACCTGCATGACTTTGCATGCCGCAAAGGGTCTGGAGTTTAACCATGTCTGTATCGTCGGGTGCGAAGAAGGTCTCTTGCCCCATAACAATAGCTTCGGTACACTCACAGCCTTAGAAGAAGAGCGGCGGCTGCTCTATGTTGGCATGACCCGTGCCAAAGCTTCTCTGACATTAACCCATGCCGCGACGCGAGCCGTGCGCGGTGAAGTTCTCCCCCAGGCACCGTCGCGATTCTTACAAGCGTTACCGGCAGCGGTCCAGTGGCATGACACGGCTGACACCCCAACTCAACACGATGATTTTGGCCTTCAGTATGGCGGCACTAGTGAGCCAGTCAGTATCGGACTGGACGTGGGCGATTTTGTTACCCATCCGGTATTTGGGCGAGGCGTAGTAATTCAAACGGCGGGGACGTTGCTGACGTGCGTGTTTCAAGGATATGGTGTGAAAACAATCGACAGTGGGATTATACCTTTACTTAAGTGACCTCGCGTTTCACCTGATGTATGTTGAGAACCTCTCTTACTGATATAGCGTATCTCAAGCGTGTTTTGCACCAGGCGGACTTTACCCCGGCCCGCAGTGCCGGCCAAAATTTTCTTATCTGCGCCGAGGTCACTGAAGCAGTGCTGGCAGCGACCGCCGCGGGGCCATCGCGCCTGACTGAACTCGGTGCGGGCATAGGTCCCCTCACGCAAGCTTTGAGCGAAGCTGGTAAATGGGTGCGGGCGATTGAACGTGATCCCCGCTTAAGCACTATTCTGAAAGACCATCTGCCGAAGAAGCGCTACCCTCATCTGCAGGTGATTGTGGAAGACCTGCGCACCACCACCTGGACGTGGGCCAAGCCGTACCAACTAGTGGGTAACATTCCGTATAATCTCTCGGGCTTCATTCTCCGCCGTATAACCCAACTGGAGCCTGCCCCCTCGCAGGTTGTCTTGCTCTTGCAGCAAGAAGTGGGGGAGCGCCTGCTCGCCACACCACCCCACATGCAGCTCTTGAGTGTCGCGGTGCAACTCTGGGGAACCGTGCAACTGCTGCTCAATGTTCCCAAATCGTGCTTCTGGCCCGCGCCGCTCGTTAACTCCCAGCTTCTTCTGCTCATGCCGCACGCAACACCTCTTGTGCCGTCGGCAGAGCGAGAAGCAGTGGTCGGCCTAGCGAAACAGTTTTTCCAGCAGCGACGCAAACAGATTGGTGGCACCCTGGCCCACATTACCGGGCAAACAAAAATGGCTACCGGCGCGGCGCTCAAGCGGCTGGGCATAGCACCCACGCAGCGCCCCCAGGAACTTTCGCTCGCGCAGTGGGAAAAGCTCTACCGCTACTTAAAGTAGGGAAAGCCCTGCATAGATTTGTCACTCTGCGGGTGATATACTCGGCATAAGGTCATATGCCCAGACGTCTTATCATTGGCATTTTAGTGGTGTTGATCCTTGGTATTATTGGCGGTACCGTGGTTTTAATTGTGCAACGCTTTCGGGGAGAAGAGGACGGGGAATTGGCGACTCTCCCGGACACCCTGCCGACCGCGGAGCAAGGTCAGCAACAGATCGTTAATCCGAATGGGGATGATGACAATGATGGCCTGACGAACGCCCAAGAAGTAGTATGGGGGACTGACCCCCGCAACCCCGATACGGATGGCGATGGTTATACAGATGGCGAGGAAGTCGCGGCGAACCATAACCCCACCATTCCGGCGCCAAATGATTTACTGCCGGCGGGTTTTACACCGGGGCAAGATTTACGTCCTCTCGACGAAGCTCCCTTGCAAGTTGACCAATTTTTCGTCGAGAACCTTAATGTTCAGCCCGACCCCCGCAACCTGACCGAAGAATACAACCGGCAATTTTCCCAGGCCGAGCGGACGCAAGAGACGCTGGTAACCTTTGCCCAGCAGCAGCCGATTATTACTAATTTACCGGCGCCGCGCCCGGGCGTGATTATTACCACGCAACGTGATTCACAATTAACGCTGGGGCACTACCTCGATACCGCCGGTGACCTTGATATTCTCATTAATCGAACAGTCATCAGTGAAGTATTTAAAGATTTATTCGAAAACGACAACCCCGCGACTGCCTTAGGCCTCTCATCAGTAGTCCGCTCCCACCAGCAAGCCTTGCTGGATCTCCCCGTGCCCCCGGCAGCGGTGGAACTACATAAACTCTTACTCGGCTTTACCGAGCTTCTAGCAGCAACCTACGAACAAATGGGTAGCTGGAATGAAGATCCTGTCAAAGCCATGGTAGCAATTAACCAACTCGATACCATTGATCGTAAATATACTCCCTTGATTCGGACAGAGATTGATCGCTTAGGACAACTTGCCGACTCACTTGCGCCTAACTAAGCGGCACCTATGATGTCAGCATTGTGGGGCGTGTGGAGCATACTAACCACCACGTTTGTGATGCCCTTCGCGCTTTCTCTTGAGCCACTCGCCTTAAGCCTGGCACACGACGTCAACTTTCCCCAGTACATTGCGGCCCAATTGCTCTCCGCCCCCTTTTCTACCGACCCGCGAGCGGCAGCCGGTCACGTGGCGGCGGTGACCACGGGGAGACCTGACCCCCAGGTTTTTATTGTTAACAACTCCCTGTGCACCGCCGTCGATGACAATTTGTCCTACCAAGTTATTGTCCGCAACTACGGCGATGTATCGGCCGAGAATGTAACGGTTCAATTTCAACACCCCCAGGGAACCAACTTCCGCGACGCTGACCCTAAGCCCAGCCGTGAGTTGGCCGTGGAGCGGTTGGTAGAATGGTTTACGCCAGTGCTGCTGCCCGGCGGCTCACTGCCCGCCCCCGGCGCTTACTTCTCCAACGCTGTTATTATTACGGTTGATACGCCGTCGTCGAGCGTCACGGTTCGGGTAACTGTCTTCTATAATGGGGGGATTGTCCTCAGTGACCATACTATTAACGGCACGTGCGGCGTGCCGTTAGTTGCCCCCGAAGCCTTACCGGCTTCACCCCAGCCGGCCATTGTGTGTGATCCGGGAGAAATTGGCTGTCGCAGTACGGTGCAGGATCTCCGCCTGAAGCTAGGGGAAAACTACTCGCGCGCGCTGACTGATGCCACCAAGGGTTTTGTGAATTGTTCAGGTGCGGGCTGCAGCCAACCAGATTTAGGGCCTCGCTTCCAGGAGGCTGTCGCAGATATTATCCCCGGTGATTGCCGGGTGATTGAAGACAATGTTATCAGCACTCCGCAATTTCAAGATGCGTTAAACCGCCGGGCTGATCCCGCGGCGGCCTACCTGTTCCCTCTGTACGAGAGTGGTCAAGATTTTCAAGAACTGACAGCAGCGAATGAGCTACTCGGGATTACTCACTTCCAACGTGTCCGCAATCAGTTGGAAGATACCCATAAGGCTAATTGGCGCGAGTTCTTTGAAATTATCAACGACGTTTTTACCCAAAAAATTACGCCTGATGAAGCGTTGGGTAAATACAATGCGGCTGTGCCACAGTGGCAGCAACGCGTCGCCAATTTACATGGAGGTTTTTTAAGTGATTACCACAGTACGCGCGACCAAAAAAAGGCAAAATTTCAACCGGTGGCTGACACGGCGACTGCGAATGCTAAAGAATCGCTCCTACTTGCCTGCGGCCCGCCAGAAAATGACGGTGGTTTGGTGGCCTCGCTGCCCGCCGTGCAACTGGCGTACACCACGGCTCTCGACAACCGAGCGGCGGCGTATCCGGCGACACAAAGTGATAGCTTGGCAAGCTACGGTAATTATCTAGGAGCAGTCGGCGTCAAGTTCGGGCAGGCACTTAACGATTACAAAAATGGCAATGAAAGCTCTTTACGGGATTTTCCTGATCGTATTCCGCAATTACCCACCACTGCGTACCAGGCTCTGGGGGCGCCTTACGACAACCATGGGAAACTCGATGAAGAGAGCGATCAAGCGATTCGACTGCAGCAGTGGGAAGTGGCGCTCGATACGCCAAAGGCCCTGGCGACAACGTGCGAGAGAGAAAATGTTTTTGCCCCGCCCATAGCGACAACCTGGTGTGAGTCGGGTAGTAAACCCGAGTTTATTATCCAAGAAGCGCCACCGCCAGTACGCCGCGATGTTAGGCCGCCGGTGCCGATCAACGGGGGAATCACAGCAATTAACCCCAGTAGTGTCAGTGGGATAGCCTGCGGCGGGCAAGCGGGGGACCCGTACTGGGAAGCCAGCTGCCTCTGTCACTGCGGCCAGTCAGTCCAGTGCGGCAATAGCGTTACGTTGTGCGAACTCTGCTATCCTATCACCCGTCATGATATTTTTGTGACTTCGAACCTCGAGTGTCTCTGGGATGGCCCGCCTGATGGTTTCCGCCACAAAGATCCTTACTTTTAAGGTGTGATACACTTATAGGAGTATGAATGCCACGAATGCCCTTGGTTTAAAGATGGTCGGGTTAACTAGCGCCATACTTCTTTTATTAGGAGGTTTATGGTGGGGCGGCCGCTACCTGCTGCGACCCGATACCACACCCGCGGCCACGCCGCTGGCGCAAGGAAGCTTACCTAACGAACGCACTGATAGTGACGGCGATGGGTTGCCCGACAAATTCGAGAGCATCTATCGCACTGATCCTCATAACCCCGATACAGATGGCGATGGTGTTAGTGACTATGACGAAATTGCCCAGGGGCGGGACCCAGCCGTGGCGGGTACCCAGGACGAGGTTAAACCGGCGACTGGCGAGAACATAACAGCGCTCACGACCTTCACCGAGCGCTACCTCGCGCAACTGCCGACTGCAATCACGCGAGATGACATAATGCAACAAGACCGACTCGAAGCTTTTGTGAGCCTCAACAAAGGACCGCTCCTCTCCACGCGACCCTCCACGGCAGTGCACACTAGCCCGGCCACCGGTCAAGAAGCTGTTGAGAGCTATCTTAATAGTATTTCGGCTGTGCACAATGCCCAGTTGCAACCAGTAACCAACGCCGACATTCAACAGGCCGTCACCCTCCAGCTCCAAGGTCAGCCTGACACTATTGTGGGAATGACCCATAAGCTCGAGAAAAATTTACAAATTCTCCAAGGGGTAGCGGCGCCCACCGAAGTCGTGGCCCTTCACACCAAGCTCCTGGCAGCTACGGAATCGCTTCTGGGTAATACCCGCCTGCTCGCCGATATGAAAAATGATTTTGTGGGCGGCTTGATCGGGTCAAAGAATATTGAGGAATTAGGTCCGGTTTTTCAGCAAATTACCCAGGAAGTACAGGCGCTCGAGACCAAGTACGGCCTGGAATAGCTTAACGAAATAGTGGGGGCGTGACTACACCTTGTTTCCTAAAAGTTGTAAACTGAAGCCTATGATCCCTCCTTCACGAGTGGCTAGGTTGAGGTACCGCCAACTATACCGCACCGCCAGCATCAGCCTGCTGGGCGCCGTGGTGGCTTTACTGGTACTCCTTACGTCGCCGGTAGCCCGCGCTGACCCACATGCCCTCTTCTACACCACGGTTGGCCAACAACAGCTCTTCTTTAATACACTCGCCGCACTCGATCAGGCGGATTACGTAGAGACCGAGCAGTTGCGGCAGCAGCTCGTGGACGCACGCCAAGCAGCAGCTGAAGCTAACCGGGCGGGAGAAACTTTCACCGGCATTACGGAAGACCCGGTGATTAGTGAAACACGCACGAACCAGCCAGCAATTTTAACGCGTCCCCTGACGCTTGAAGGAGACGATGCGTATACCGCCCAACAAGCTTATAACCACGCCATTGAAGTGGCGCGGCGCACTGCTGTTACTGATCTTGTCACCCGCGTTTTCTGCCAACGAGCACTCGGCCGCGAAAAATGTAGTGAGCTGGCAGGCGCTGTGGGCAAGCGCAGTTTCGGTTTCGTGCCAGATCCTCTGAAATGGAAAGCCAATGCTTTTATCCATGGGACGTTGGGGGCACTGCTATCGGGTACGCCGGAAGATGACCAGATACGAGAAGACTTGGTGAAAAATAAAGATAACTATGAAATTGGCCGCATCTATGATCCGGCAATTGCCAGCCTCCGCAGTAAAGTCAGTGGTGATGCCGAAAAGGAAAAAATGCTCGAGGCTGCTTTAGAACAAACGGCGCTTTCTTTTTTACCCCCGCCCGTGAATGGCAATGTCTACGACGGCTTAGAGATTGATGCCGATGGCACTGTTAACCTAGCGGTGGCACCGGGCGGGAATGGTAATTTGGCGCTGGCGGCACTTGAGCCCACTGACGCTGGCTACTCGGCGGTCTGGGAGAAAAAAATGTACGAGCTGATAGAATTCCCCTGGATTCTTAAGGTAACTGGCGAGGCTGCCGCTAAGAACATCGAAACGATTGCGGCCACCCTAGAAGAGCAGGGTGAGGTAGCCGACATCAGAAAACTTGTCGATGGGCAAAAAGTCTGTACTGGTGAGACTTGCAAAATCAGTAAGGGTGATATTTTACCCACGATTGAGGTACCGGCAGCGGCCAAGATCGCTCAAGTATACGCCTTAGCTAACGTACTCGGCACACTCGACAGCACGATCGTGCACGCCGTGCCGGATACTATTGCCTCGCCCGCCGGGCAGAACCGCCTGGTCAAACAAACCGGTTTAGTGGAGGGTATTCAAACCTCGGTGGAAGCAGGAGATAGTACTGGCCAAGTCGCCGGCGAGATAACCTTTGACTCGACTGACTATAGCCGCGCGCCGAGCCTGGGGGTGAACCCCGTCATTCCGCACCGCGAGAGCGAACTAGCGCATGCGATTGAGGCGCTCTTTCCTGGGTTTGCCAGCGGTACAAATGCCTGCGGCTGCGGGTTGGCTGAAACAACAAATGATTTTGGCGCGGCCATTTTAGCAAAAATTAACCGCTTTACGCCGCTATGAGGAGAGCTGGGTTACGAAAGCGAGTGCTGGGTACAGCTTGGCTCGTTGCTACAACCTTATATTTACTGACTCCGCCAGCCCAGGCCGTGCAAGTCCCGCCCGACTCGCTGCCACCAGCTCGAGTGGTCGCCGAAGACCGCAGCACATTAACGCAGCAAGGCTGTATTGAACAGGTAGTTACCGAGAATATGGTTGATGTGCCGCCGGGCAAACCATATCGCGTGGCGGCGGCCGATCGTCTGCCGGGCACTCTCTTTTTCTGTGATCCCCAGGTGACCGCTCAACTTACTATCACACAAGGGCAGGTCGAAGGTGCTTTACTAAATGCATTTTGTGCGAGCTTGGGAGGCATTGTCGGAGGACCCTTGGGAGCCGGTTTAGGATTTTTAGGCTGTCAGGTGGGGGAAGTTGTAGTTAATAAAGTAGGAGCAGCAGTGGGCGAGACTGTTGCTGGGTGGGCGATTGATGCAATTCAAACACTGCTAAATTTTATTGCGGGTCTTGGTTTGTGGGTGCTAGCTCGAGCTTTAGAACTTGTTCAGTGGACTTTAGGTGCTAATCAGTTTATTACTAATCCCCTGGTTATCGCCGGCTGGCCGTTTATTCAAGGCCTCGCCAACATGGGTTTTATCCTAGCACTCCTCTTTATCGCTTTCTCCACCACGCTCGGGATAGAAAACATGGGCGCGCGGCGGATGTTGCCACGGCTGCTCTTAGCCGCAATTTTGATCAACTTCAGCCTCATTATTAGCGGCGTCATTATTGATCTCACCAAAGTACTCATGGCAATTATGGCTACCACGTTGAGCCTCGGTGGTTTTTCATTGAACACCGTGATGGCTTTCCTACAGCAAAATTCGCGCCTTTTGGAAATTACTGCCCTGCCTTTCGATACAGAAGGACTTAGTGCTGCCACATTGGCATTAGTTCAGATAGCCACTACAGCGTTGTTGATTTGGATTCTGGCAATTGCAGTAATCTGGCTCGCGATTGGTTTAATTATTCGCTATGTCATACTGGTATTTCTCCTCATTATTTCTCCGCTAGCATACTTGGCTTTTGCGTTCCCCAATGCGGGTGGTTTGGCTTCCCGATGGTGGCGAGAATTTTTCAAGTATGTCTTCTATGGACCAGTCGCTTTATTCTTCTTACTCATTGCTGCCCAAATTAATAGCCTCGGCAGTATCGCGTTATTCGGTGGTAGCAGTAGCATACTTCAGGACCTTCTTCTCTGGGCTCTCATGGTAGCCATGATCTTTGCGGCGGCAATTTTCAGCAAACAAGTGGGCGGCACAGTTGGTGTTATGGCCGTTAATTTTGTGAATAACAGAACAAAGCAGTTAGGACGAGGTGGTAGATGGGTAGGTCAAAAAGCAGCGGGTGCAGCCTATAAACGTAGTGGCATCAAAGACTTTGTGGATGAACGAAAAAAGTATAATGAAAAACAGGAGCAGAAAAGAAGCAAAACATCGCTGGGGAGGCGCGTGGGTCAAGATTTCTATGCTTCACCAAAAAAGCGAGCAGAGACAGCCCAGGCAAGACAGGCAGCAGAGGATGTTAAAAAGGCTGGCGGTGGAGCTCCAGCTAATCACCCGGTCTTTACACCGCGTAATTTACGAAGTGAAGAAGTTGGTCGCGCTCTATCCTCACAACAAATTAGCACCATTATTGCTCAACCACCTTCAGCTGATAAATATAAACAAGTTTCCGCTATGGTGCAAAACATTGAAATCGTCAATAATATGACAGCTGCGCATAAAGATGACATTATTGACGAGCTTCAAGATTTGTTAATGACTCCTCATGTTCCTGGGGCAGGACCGGCTGCTGTTGCTGATCACGAGCAGGCTAAAAAAACAGCGCAACAAATACTAAATGAGTTCCATGCTACCAGGCGCCGTGCAGGTGAGCAGGGTTCTGAGAAAAAATGATGCAAGACGATACATACAAAAGTAGGCCAGTGGGATCACTATTAACACGCGAGCGCAGTGAAGAAGAGCGCTACTTGAATGAGTTGCCTGATTTGCCACCAAGTTTGATATCTCTACTGATGTCAGCTAAAACAGGAGCTTTTATCCGTGGCTTGGTAAGAAATTATGACCTAGCCCTCGAAAAAGCGGCTATGATTGCTTTTATGGTTTTACAAATCAGCTTTGGTGAAAAAACATTACTACAATTATCTACCATGCTGGCATCTGATCTACAGCTGCCACTTGAAAAAGCACAGTCCATGGCCCAAGAAATTGAACGTGAACTCTTTGCGCCCATTATGCTGGAACTCAATGCGTATCTCACCCAGAAAAGAAAAATTACAGGCGGTAGCACCAGTACGCCAGTCTCGTCATCCCCGAGTGCTGCCGGCGGCGCGCGCAATGTGCTGGACCTCAAAAGTCAGCCGCGGCCACCACAGCCACCGGCAATCCCTCAACGATAATTGGTAATCTGTACTACGTATGCGCTTCCAAGTTCCCCAATTCGTGGACATCGAGGATAAAATCATCGGGCCGTTTACCCTGAAGCAGTTTTTGATTTATTTGAGCGGCGTGCTGGGGCTGATCCCGCTGTACCTGATTTTTGATCTCTCGCTGTTTATCACCGTGGCTATTCCCATCATGGGCATCGCCGTACTGTTTGCTCACCTGCGTTTCCACGGCAAGAGCCTGTTCGCCGTCATCGCTAACGCCCTGCGGTTTTTCCTGCGCGGCCAAGTATTCGTCTGGCAGCGGACTGATCAACCCAAGCTCTTGCGGATTGCCGGAGAAGAATACGGAGATTTTTCGCCTGACGCTATGCTCACTATCCCCGAAGATAGCGTTTCGTCGCTCTCCCGCCGCGCCCGCGCCCTGGAAACCGAAGGCAAGCTTATCAAAGAGGACGCGCCTGACCCGTTGGCGGATGAAGCGGAAGAATAATTGACAACATGATTCGTTCTATTGAAAAGCAAAATAATTACAGGTTACAAGTTATCCGTTACCAGTTACCATTTTATTATGTTTGAAATGCAACAGCGTAAAAAGAATAAGCCGTCGCAGCAGTTAATCCGCATCGCCCACATTCGCGATGGCGTAGCGATTTTAAACGACGGGACGATGCGGGCAACACTGATGGTCTCCTCGGTCAACTTTGCCTTGAAATCAGAGGATGAACAAAATGCCATTGTTTATGCCTACCAAGATTTTCTCAATGCTCTCGATTTTCCGCTGCAGGTCACCGTCTCCTCGCGCAAAATGGATATCACACCGTACCTGGAAGAAGTGAAAGAGCGGCGCAATAAACAGCAAAACGAGCTACTGCGGCTGCAGATGGATGAGTATATTAACTTCGTGGGTGAATTAGTGAAGAGCGCGGATATTATGACGAAGACGTTCTTTATCACCGTTCCTTTCTCGGTCCAGCAAAACAAAAGAGAAGGATTCTTGGACCGCTTCTTTAAAAGCGCCAAGGGGGTAGCGGGTAAGCTCACACTCACTGATCAAGAGTTTGAGCACAATCGGGCCCAGCTGCTCCAGCGAGTGGAGCAGGTGGCGGTGGGGCTGCGGGCCATAGGCTTACGTCTAATTCCGCTGCAAACCCAGGAATTACTTGAACTCTTTTATACCATGTACAATCCGGCCACGTCGCGCAACCAGCGCCTACACAACGCCGCCCAGTTGAAAGTTCAAGAAACTGAAGTCTAGAAGGCTGTCTAGTACGCAATCGCGGGTCAATGGTATGATGAAGTTATGCGGTCTCAAGCATGGTTTTTTGTTGTTGATCCTTCATCCTTTCTATGAGTGTTTTTAGTGATGTTGTGGGTGTGCTCAAAGGAAAGCAGTCTGCCTCATCGGATGAGGCCGAGCGAGCGGCCCAGGCAACACTCAAGCAGTTTAACCAGGGGATTTCCTCTCTGAAGGATATTATTGCCCCGGCGGGCTTTCGGGTCACGCCCCAGTACATTGAAATTGATGGGAAATTTGCTACAACGCTCTTTGTGACGACCTATCCGCGCTTTTTAGACACTAATTGGTTTGCCCCAATCGTTAATTTCGACGTGGAGTTCGATGTTGCCATGTTTATTTACCCGCAAGACTCCGCTGCGATTTTAAAACAGCTCCGTAAGCGAGTGACGCAAGTTTCAGCGTCGATTGCCATGCAGTCAGAAGCGGGCAAAGTCCGCGATCCCCAGTTAGAGACGGCGTATCAAGACATTGAGGAGCTCCGTGATCGCTTAGTGCAGGGGACCGAGCGCTTCTTTCAATTCGGGCTGTATCTCACGATTTACGGCAAAACCCAAGAAGAACTCGATGATATTTTGTCGCAAATAGAGGTGTTGCTCGAGGGCCGCCTTGTGTACGCCAAGCCCGCCCTATTTCAAATGGAGCAAGGCTTTACGTCTACTCTGCCGCTCGGCCGCGACGAGCTTGGAGTGACGACTAATATGAATTCTTCACCACTCTCCACGAGTTTTCCCTTTGTTAGTTCTGACCTTACTAGTAATTCTGGCGTGCTCTACGGGATTAACTTGCACAACAACAGCCTCGTGCTCTTCGACCGCTTTAGTTTAGAAAATGCCAATATGGTTATTTTGGCTAAGTCTGGCGCGGGCAAGAGCTACACGGTCAAACTAGAGATCCTCCGCAGCCTCATGTTTGGCACCGAGGTGATTGTAATTGATCCCGAGCAAGAATACCGCTACCTCTCGGATGCGGTCGGCGGCAGCTACTTGCGAATTGCGATTGCCTCTGATCATCGGATTAATCCCTTCGATTTGCCCGCCTTAGCTGAAGACGACAATCCTGAATCAATTTTGCGCGAGAATATCACGCGGCTTACCGGACTGATCTCGCTCATGATTAACGGCATGTCGCCCGAGGAGCAATCGCTGGTTGACCGGGGCTTATGGGAAACCTACGCCATTAAAGATATTACCCGCGGCACGCGCTGGACTAAGCCAGATGTGCCTACCCTGCAAGATTTCTACCAGATTATCCACGACATGGCGGGGGGCAACAGCATTGCGGTGCGCCTCGAACGCTATGTCGAAGGTACTTTTGCTGGCGTCTTTAACCGGCCGACAAATATTGATCTCAACCAGCAGCTGATTGTTTTTAATGTGCGCGACATGGAAGAGGAGTTGCGGCCGATTGCGATGTACGTGATCTTGGGCTTCATCTGGAATCGCGTCCGCAGCCAGCTCAAGAAGCGCTTGCTCGTCGTGGATGAGGCCTGGATCATGATGCAGCACGAGGAATCAGCCCAATTCTTATTCTCAATGGCGAAACGAGCCCGCAAATACTTCCTCGGTGTAACCACAATTACGCAGGACATTTCTGATTTCTTACAATCCAAGTACGGTAAACCCATTATTACTAACTCTTCCTTGCAACTGCTCTTGCGGCAATCGCCAGCCGCGATTGATCTGCTCGCCCAAGTTTTCTATCTCACCGACCATGAGAAATTCCGGCTTCTGGAAAGCGACGTGGGCGAGGGCATCTTTTTTGCCGGCTTAAAACACGTAGCGATCAAAGTGGTCGCCAGCTATGCCGAGGACCAAGTGATTACTTCTGATCCCCAGCAGGTGTTAGCGATTGAAGCGGCTAAGCGCGAGATGGCGCAAAATCAACGAACCGCCCGCTAGGTGGCGGCTGACACCCCTATGGCTGATGCAGTTGCCCAAGCCCAGCAACGAGAAGAGAGAGCTCGCGCCGCACTAGAGGCGCGAAAAAATCAAGCTCGCAGGGCGGGCGGCAGAGCTGGAGCCAGGGGCGGAGAGGCGGCGGGAGCCGCGGCTGGGCAGGCTGGCGGCATGGCGGCGGGAGGAGCGGCCGGGGCTGGGGTCGGGACAGTGGTGGGAGGTATACGGGGAGCAATTGCCGGCGCACCGGCGGGCGGGGTAGGGGCCATTCCCGGAGCTTTTGCCGGCGCGGCCGAGGGCGCGGCCGAATTTGGTGCCCAGGGGGCGCGCATGGGCGGCAGTGTCGGCAGAAAAGTCGGGCGATATACCGGTAAATACGCGGGGAGAAAAGCAGGGGAAGCAGCGGCCAGTACGGCGGCCAGTGCCGCTAGTGTGGATAAAAAGATACAAATTAGGATGGCGCAAGCGCAAGCGGCGCGGGCTCAACAAGAAGCGATGGCGGAGCAAGACGTGGGTGATGTCCTCGAGCGAAAGATTAAAAAAACGATCAGTTATCCCATTAAAAAAGTTTTCTCATTCGCCCTGCCCTTTCTCGTGCTCGGTTTATTACTTCTGATGTTCTTCTTTATTATTCTGATGGTCGTACGCCAAGCGACAAATTCGGGAGGTAACCTCTCATGATCAACCAACATTTCTTTGCCATACTTTTCACCACTCTCCTGCTTACGAGTAGTATGATGCTAGCTTTACCCGATGCTTTCGCTCAAGGCGCAAGTGGTGCTAGTTGTAGTGATAACAATCCGTGTCCTGAATATTACATTTGCCAGAAGTCTCAAGGGAGCACCACGGGAACTTGCGTGTGTCCATTTGGCGAATTTGAAGCGCCAATTAACGAGAAGGTTTCCGGCGATATTTGTGCGTACCTGGCCAATAATCAAAGCACACCTTTTCTCTCAACGGTAAAAGTAATTGTTAATTTTTTGACAGCGATCGTGGTCGCCATCGGGCTCATTATGGTCGTCGCGGCCGGCTACGTGTATATGACGGCGGGTGGGGATGCGAGCAAAGTGGGAAAGGCTAAGACAATGATCCAAGCCGCCCTATTCGGCATTGCGCTGGCGCTGACGGCCTTCCTGGTTCTCAATACTATTAGCCCACAATTTGCTTCGGAGGTTAAAGAGCCAGAGTTTAATACGCCGTAGTGTCAGCGAGGGTGAGGGCGAGCAAAACAAAGTGAAGCGCGGCCAAATCGTTTTTCCAAAAAATGGTATCAACGAGACCGAAAAGCAGGAGAGAGAGCAGCGATAACAAGAGCGCTTGAGTATGAGGCTTACGCCACTTAGCGCGCCAGAAGATAGCGACATGGAGACCAATAAAGGAGAAAAGTCCGAGTAAACCGGTATTGAGCCATAGGGATAAAAGCCAGTTATGCGGGTCACGCACGACAAACTCTGGCAGGGGTTGGGGGCCTGTGGATAAAGACGCGGCATAATCTTGAAAACGTTCATGGAGCACCTGTTGATAGGCTGGTTCAAATTGTCCTAAGCCAATACCGAGGAGAGGATGGTGCTGCAGTAGCTCAATACTGACACTCCACAACTGTTGACGGACGGATAGGGAATTAGCCTGGCCACTCGTCCAGGGATTAACTAAATACGCCAGCCGGCCCGAGTAAACCAGGCTACCAGCCGCCAGGACTATAAAGATCATGAGATACCATTTGGCGCGGCGCGGCGGGGGGAGCCACGCCGTAATGCCAACTAGGAGTGTGGCCACGACCGCAACGAGAGCGGCCGCTGATTGGGTCGCCAAGAGAGCCACGCTCATGGTGAGGATGCCGAGACGTGTTGCCCACGAGTGATCGCCGGCTGCCAGGGAGCGCCACAGCGCCAACACTAAGAGCGGGGCCAGCCAGAGAGCGAGGGAGTTAGGCACATCATAGACACTCGTAATGCGTTCGTCGCGGCCAATCTGGGTTAACCCCCACAGAGCCGTAGCGGTGCCCGACCAAACGAGTCCCCGGATGAGCCGGTGGGCGATTAATTGGTTCTGCGCCGCGCTGAAGATAAGCCAGCTGAAGAGAAGAGGAATAAAAATCCAACTTTTTAAAATACCGAGGCTCACCCGTGTCTGCGGTGAAATAATGGTGGCGATAATACTGGCGCCTAAGAAACAGAGCCCAAAGATAAGGACAGATCGCGGCATTTTCTGGGCGGCTATCAGCCAGGAGTGGCGCACGGCTCTTTGGCAAAGACCAAGAATAGCGACGACGATCACGCTGATCTCAAAAACATTTGTAGGCAGCCCGAAGAGGGAGAGACGCAGAAGATACGCTGGCAGTAAGAAGATGGTGATGACAAGAGCCGTATGGTAGTGCCACAGACCCAAGGGCACCAGGGACAGCATGGCGAACCCGATTAAGGTGTCAGAGAGAAGATTCATGGGAAGGATCGGTCGTAAGTTCTAGAGCGATGAGCACAATGATTACAATCAGGAGGTGAGCATATAACAAACCATTAATGAATTGAGCCTGCACCATCCACGCGAGCAAGCTGGCCGCGACCGCCAGGCTGCCAGGCTGCCGATAGAGCAACCACCGGCGGACAAAGATTAAGCCTATGGCTACCCAGGGCAGTATAAACAACGCGGCGCCGATGATGCCGGTAGTCACCCATAGGGTAAGGAGACTGTTATCAGCTCCGGCCCGAGAATGAATGGTGAAATTATCTAGTAAACCCGCGGCGGCGGCCGCAAATTGGTAGGCATTATAGCCTACGCCAGTGCCTGCGTGTGCGACCGCCAAAGGCCAAACAGCCGCCACGGATTCTAGCCGCAGCGTCACAGTGGGATCATACGTAACAAGTCCCCACACACGATCGCGGAGTAACCATAGGCTGGTAGTCGCCAGTGCTAAACATATACCGAGAATACTTAGCAGGCGCATGGTGGCAGGCACTCTGTTCTTTGGTCGCGATCGCCCGATCACCCACAAGGGTGAAATCAGAGTCCCGGCAATTAGCAGGGCACTAACGGCGCTACGGGATTGGGTGAGGAGAAGAGCAACGAGGAGGGCACCAGTGACTCCGAGGAGTAGTAATAGGTTATAGGGCACAGAGTCTTGCGGGGCGGGCCGCGCCAGTAAACTAATAACCCAGGGAAGTGCCAGCACGAGCAGACCGCCAAAAAAATTGGGATCGAGCCACGTGGAGACTAAACGATTTTGATGCGGGTCCCACCCAGAACCAAAACCAATGAGATTGGGCACCAAGAAGAGCTGCAATGCGCCGAGTCCAACTAGCAATGATAGCGTGATTAAGAGACCGGTGCGCAAGCAAGAGCGATAGAAAGAAAATTGCGCCAGAAAAAGCAGCGTCGGTAGCAGCGCGAGGTAAGTAACCAAGCGTACCCAGTAGGCCCCCGCAATTAGGGTGGCCGAGGAGCCCAGATCAGGGGCATGAATGATGAGAGTCCATAAACTCCAGGCAAGAAAAGGTAGGAATAAGAGGTATGAGATGAGCGGCAGAGAATGCGAAGGTGACACTGCCTGGTTGCCGTGAAGGGGTAATTTTCTGGGACGGAGCCACCGCAGGAGCAGCGCCGAGGCTAGGACAAGGACAACGGCAACATCACTGACGAGTAATCCCCCTCCCTGACCCGGCAAGGGGAGCCGCACCAGTTGGCCCGCTACCAGCGAACCCATAAGGACACCGAGGGCAATGGCGGGAAAACGCACTACTCCCAAACTTGCCACGCTCAATGCACCGAGGGCGAAAAAAGCCGGTAGAGGCGCCGCCAGAATCGTTGCAGTAAGCATATCGTTCCAGCATAGTGCTTTCGAAAATACCTGTCAGCTGATTCGTCATAGAGGCGTGTCTTGAGCGCCAGGGAGGGCTGACTGGCGCCGCGCTGGTGATAGGCGCGAGCTTGCGGCACGAGCACAACCCGCCAACCGGCTTGACGCAGGCGCCGGCCGAAATCCACATCCTCCCAGTAGAGAAAGAATTGGGGATCAAAGCCACCCACAGCATCAAAGGCATGGCGCCGAACCAGGCAGGCGCCGGCCGAAACCCATCCGCACGATATGGGTTGAGCCGGAACAGGAGGCGGCTTTATAAGCCTACGCCAGAGTAGTGATAATAGAGTAACATCCGATCCAAAACTCGCCTCTTCCACGCGACCAGAATCAGTCACGAGCAGCAACCCGGCCACACCGACTTTCGGATGATCAACTAAATACTTTTCGGCAACGGCAAGAGCACCAGGAAAAATTGCGGCGTCAGGATTAAGGAAGAGAATGTAGTCACTCATTGTGGATTGGGCGCCACGGTTGCACGCGGTGGCAAAACCAACATTGTGTGACTGGGGGAAATAGTGCATTCCCAACTTATGCACTAGATTGGTAGTGGCATCGGTCGAAGCATTATCAACAACCACCACTTCTGCAATCCCGTTCTGGCGTAAGCTGGCTAGGCAGGCGGTGAGCGTGGCGGCAGAGTTGTACGTTACCACAACAGCACTCGTGGTCATGGGGTGCGACGCTTACCGGTGATACCGCGACGTGCATCCTGGAGGCCTTGAGCGACCACGCTACTATGCTTACTAGGCCAGACCCGATGCCGCAACCCCCGCAGACGATTAACAAGCCGCCACCATAATGAGAGTGGCCAAGGAGTTTCGTGTTCCATGTAGAGGGCGCCATTGCGGACTAAGTAATAGAGTTTTTCTGCGGAACGAGCGGCGGATGTCTCCTTGTGGCGCACCCGGACAGTGGAGGCGACTTGCAGAAGCACGCCTCGACGGCGCAACCGTGAACCCAAGAGAACATCTTCCCAGTATAAAAAATAGTGCTCGGGCAAGCCTTGGACCGAGAGCAACAACGTTAAGGGGGCAGTCATAAAAGCACCGTGAATATAATCTAAGTTACGAGCCGTATACTTGTCGGCTGATCGCACAAGGTGGGCCCGTCCCGTCCACATATTCACCCGCCCGCCGCCGTGAATTGCACTGTGGCCCTCTTCAATGACTGCTCCCGCCAACGTTGGTTGGAGATGTGCTGCCCACCAGGTGTGCAGCTTCGCTACCGTATCAGGGTACACGTGCACATCATTATTCATAATAACGACTATATCTGATCCCTGGGCGCCAGTAGAGACAAGCGCCCCGAGACCAAGATTAACTCCCGCGCCGTATCCAGCATTATTTTCTGGCGTCAGAATTTGATAGTGAGGCGAGGGGGGCAGTGTCAGCGGCGTGGGGCCATGATCAACAATGATAATTTTTGCCGGTGGGGCCGAGCTGCGTTCCAAAGCACGAATAGCATTTTGGGTAACGTGGGCCGCACCATAATGGACAAGTATGACAAAGCATTGTCGTTTTTGTGGATTGGCTGTGGATAATACTGGGGAAAACCCTATCATTATAGTGGAAAGAATGTGTGAAAATTAATTTTATTTGTCTTAATTAAGCCTTTTTATTATTTATCGGTATGGAGGCCGTGCCAAAAGTAGAGTGCGGTCAGATTTTGAAAGAGGCGGGGAAACGTCAGCTTTTCTCCCAGTATACTCGTCAGCAACCAGAGTAAGAGTGGGCCACCGAGATATATGGCTATTTTCTGTTTATAGAAGCGGCGGCGAGAAAGGGAGGGAAGTAAAGCTACCGCCGGGTGCAATTTTTGGTAGATAGCCAAACTCTGGCCGGTGAGAACCTGGCGATGGCAAATTGCCCTAACGCTATAGCGGTGATGATGGAGGGCACGGGCCTGATGCAGGACATGCAACTGCAACCCGCGTGCGCCCAGGCGCCGCCCCAGTTCTAAATCCTCCCAGCCATACGCGGTAAATTGAGGAGCAAAATGATTGTTATGTACCATCTCGCGCTTGAGTGAAAGGTGAGCACCATAGAAGAAGTGTCGTGGATCGGCGGAGCGGCGACCTAGGAGAGCATCATAATTATTCTGCTGGCCACCATGCGTCATCCACATCATGAGCGGCGAAGGATTAATCCGTGGATCCCAGGTAACAAAACCGAGGGCGGCCTGGTGAGGATCAGGATACTGCTGGTGAAATTCTAGATGAGCCAGCAGCGCGCCGGGTCGCAGTATAATATCCGCTCCTAGGAACAAAATAATATCCCCAGTGGCCGCCTGGAGGCCGCGATTACGAGCCTGGGCAGAGCCGGCGTGCGGGCCTTTCACTACTAGATAGGACCCAGGCGAGGGCGGTGAAGACCGTTCGACTACAGGGACAACATCAGCTGCGGAGCCATCATCACTAATGATTAAGCGTAAAACCCAGCCTGGCGGCAAGCGCTGCTGCCACAACGCGGTGAGCGTGGCGGGCAAGACTGGTTCACTATTATACGTCGGGATAATAACATCACACTGCGGCATACAGATTGACTCTTAGGAAGAGGCGGGAGTAAGTAGTAAGGTTAACTGTTGCCGCGTCAGACTCCGCAAAATAATATTACAGGCAACATAGAATACGCTGGCCATCATAAGTTGCAGCCATACGGGGACCGTCGGTGGAAAAATCAGGAGCAGACAGATTGTCGCCAGTGCCGCGCCGGCAATACGCACAAGTAGGCGCAGATTATAGTGATAGCCGATGCTTCGATAAACCCAGGCCCCAGCCGTAACCGTCGCAATAATTTCTGTCGCCACAGTGGTCCAGGCTGCGGCCAAGGCTCCCCACAGGGGAATCGTGGCGAGATTAGCGAGAACGTTGCCTACGACGAGCATGGCGTACAGTATCAGGAGCATCTTTTGTTTGTCCAGGGCCACCAAGGTAAACCCAAAAATATTACCAAAGAACATACTGGCCAGCGCGAGGCTGACCACGCGGAGGAGTGGGCCAGCAGCTTCGTAGCCTGGACCAGCAATGAGTAAGACGAGTTGTTCAGTTGTCATTTGTAAGAAAATTAATACTAACACCACCGCGATTGTGATCACGTGCAGACTTTCCGAGAGCAGCCGACGACAGTGCGCAATCTTGCCTGCCTGCCATGCTGCTGTTAGTCGCGGTAAGAGCAGTCCCCCAAACATAGCGGGGAAGAAGAGGCCGCTTTCAATGAGGCGGTACGCAAAGCCGTAGTGACCAACTTCGGCCGGGGTGCGAAAGAATGAAAGTATGAGGGTATCGACCCGAAAGTAAATTGCATTCAAGACAAGCATTGCTCCTAAGGGCCAGGATACCCGCAGCAACTGGTGCCAGGTAGGGCGGTTAAACTTAAAGCGGTAGGGAAAGTAAATAGGCAATAAGCGTTGGTGCAGCAAGAAAGCACTCGCGGCCCCGAAGGTAAACATACTCACCATACCCACGAGTCCAACGGCAAGCGGCCAGAGCAGGACAATACCCACAATTTGGACGAGGCGACCCACTAGATCGCCAACAGTGACACGCCAGACAACGCTGTATTTTTGGTACACCCCCATTAATAATTGACTTAATGATTGGAAGCTAAGGCCGAGAGCAACAATAAAGAAAGCGAGCGCAACCTCGCGCCAGGATGGAATGAGCAGTAAGACTGCGCCACCGATAATAAAGACGAGGAGGAGTAAGGCTAAGCGCAGGGATATGATATGCGAAAGAATATGAGTTTCCTGCTGGGGATTTTTAGCAATTTCCCGCGTTAATGTTAAGTAGAGGCCAAAATCAGCCGCAAGGAGGAGGAGAGCGCCATAAGCTAAAAGCAGGCTATAAAAGCCAAAACCAGCCGCGCCGAGGTAGCGAGTTAAAAGAGCAGTGGCCACTATTCCCAGCGCCGCGCTGGAGAGGCGGCCAAGGGAGGCGAAGGCTGTGTTTAAGAGAATTGAGTGCGCCATGAATGACCTCTTTTAAAAATTGAGCATAGCACGAAAGGGGTACTCTAGAAGTACCTAAGAATGTGCCGGGAGGTATGAGTTTAACTAAAACGGGGACGGACGACCACGCGGCGATTTGGCTCCTGCCCGGTGCTCTCGGTGCTCACTTCTGGATGAGTAGCTAAAGCCGTATGGAGCACACGCCGGTCGGCGGCCCCCATGGGTTCGAGGGTGACAGTACGCCCAGTCTGGCGGGCACGTCGGGCTGCTGCTTCCGCTAATTGAGTCAGTGTTCGTTCCCGCCGAGCGCGGTAGCCATTAACATCGACGATAACGTACAGAGGGCTACCTAACTGGCGGCGGAGAATAGAGCGGATGATATGTTGCAGGGCTTCGAGGTGAGTCCCATGAGTACCGATAAGTAGTTTACCAGTTTCACCCGCTTCAATGCTCAATTGCAATTGAGCTTCGGCAGCGTGAGGCCTCGTGGTGACTTTGGCAGGCTCACTACTTAAAGCGGCATTTTTCAGAAGTTCATCGTCGGCTTCTTCTGGAGAAGAGGTGGCGAGTGTCGCCGGCGGCAGGGAGAGGCGGCGGCAATGGACACGGATCTCAATAAAACCCATTACAGCCAAGAGGCGGCGAACGTGTTCCTCTATTAAAACTAGGGTTTGGGCATCAAAATCTTCAGTCATATGGTCGAGGGAGTAGTGGTAAGATGGAGTCTCTTTTTAATAATATACTGCTGACCAATTGCCAAGATAGTGGAAACTAACCAGTATAAAGCTAAAGCGGCGGGTAACTGTAAGCTGATAAACACTGTCATCACCGGAAAAATGTACATCATATTGCGCTGCATTGAAGCCATCATTTGCTCACTGCTTTCATTGAGGCCAGGGGAAGATGGGGGGGTGGGAGTAAAGAAGCGCATTTGAATAAATTGGGCGATACCAGCAAGGATGGCTAACAAGAGACTAGGATTCGAGAGAGGGATTCCCAGAAAGGATGACTGGAGCGTGGCGGGTGATGACACGAAGGGATACAAATGTTGAAATGTCTCTGGCCCTAAGCCAATGAAGAAAACTCGGTACAAGGCAAGTAAAATTGGTAACTGGATCAAAAGAGGGAGGCAACCACTGGCAGGATTGATGCCAGATTTTTTGTACAAAGCCATGGTCGCTTCGGCTTTTTTGGCTTTGTCATTCTTATGCTTTTCTTGAATAACCTTGAGCTCGCGCTGTAAGTCGGCCATTTTTCCCTGATTTTTTTGGAGTTGCTTAGCATGATGCCAGGCCGAGGGTAATAAAATCAGTCGCGTAATAAATGTAACAATAATAATGGCCACTCCCACGCTATGCGTGGGTAATATATTCGTGACGCCCACTAAGAGATTAAAGAGGGGGCGAAAAAGGACCTCATTATATAAAAAGGTAAAAATATTCATAAGGCTATATCAGTGATACTCCTGTCAGACATTCTGTCAGCTTATCTCTTAGCCGGATGTCGGCCAGTATTAAGAGAGGTAGCCACGCCGGCGGGCGGGTAGTCAATGCCCCCCGTGGTAAAAGGATGGCAACGCCCTAAGCGTTGTAATCCTAGCCAGAGGCCGGCCCATCCATGGAGTTTTACTGCGCGGCTCATATATTGTGAACACGTGGGGGTAAAACGACAGACACCGCCGGGAAATAAGCCGCGCAGTAAACCATGATCCGGTGAAAGAGTGGCTCGGTAAAGAGCCAGCACCCACAAAAGAGCAGTTAAACTGATCGTGGACAGAAAAAAATAGATGGGTCTTTTATTGCGACTCATGACGTAATTGTTTAAGTTGGGGCCAAATCTTCGCTCGTATTGCTTCCAGGGTGGTTGCGTTTTTTATAGCCGGCAACGCAATCCAAACCATATCATACGCCTGATCTTTAAAAATATCTCCCAGTGCCTCACCCGCTAACACTCGCAGCCATCGTTGGTAGTGATGACGAACTACTGCCGACTGATCAACCTTACGACCAACAATACAGGCAATTCGGGAATAGGCAGCAGAAGAGCTTTTGGCATGGATACGCACCCAAGAGGTCGAAAGAACTCGTCCCTGTCGAATCGTTGCCAGAATATCTTTCTCGCTCCGCAACCGTCTCGCCGCAGGTAGCATAGAGACACTTAAAAGAGCATTTAGGCTACCGGTGCTAGTCGTTTTCGTCCTTTTTGACGGCGACGGGCGACTACTTTCTTTTTGCGTTTGCGGGAGAGAAAACCATGGCGACGAGCACGTCTCCGCTTGCTCGGTTGGTAGGTTCTTTTAGTAGACATACACTTAAGCTCTGGATAATGCTAAACAGTGGCCTCATAATACTTATTATTTTATTTTTGGTCAATTTATACACACTTTCTTATCATTATCCCCAACTTTTCCCCAAAAAAATGTTGATATTCCTGTATACACCTGTGGATAACTATGTTACGCTGGGGGGTGCTTTATAAAGACAGTAGGATTTTTCATGAATCAAGACCAATTATGGAAGGCAGCGCTTGGTCAACTTGAGCTACGGGTAAGCCAGGGTAATTTCTTAACGTGGTTTCGTGAGACAAAAATTAAAGAAATTAAATCAGGTACAGCACTGATTGAAACACCATCAGCCTTTGCTCATGAGTGGTTATCGCGCAAGTATCAACAACCGATTCTGGAAATTCTTCATGATTTAGATGGTGGCGTGCAGCACGTACAGTTTTGTATCCAGTCGCCTATTAAAATGCATAAGCCACTCAAAAAGAATTCTCGGATCCTCGTGCAGAAAAATCGTCCGGCTACTTTGCCCGATAGAATCCCAACACCCGTGTCCATGCCCGCCCCACCTACACCGACTCCTAACAGTAAATTTGCCAAGACGCTTAACCCCAAGTATACCTTCGAAACATTCGTGATTGGTCCTAATAACGAAGTGGCTCATGCTGCCTGTCGGGCCGCTGCCTCTAAGCCGGGCGAAGCCTATAATCCACTCTTTATCTACGGCGGGGTTGGTTTAGGTAAAACCCACCTTCTCCAAGCAGTAGGCAACGCCATTCTCAAAGAGAAGCCGGGAGCAAGGGTCCTTTATGTTTCTTCAGAAAAATTCATTAATGAGTTTGTTCAGTCTATCCGGGAACGCAATACACAGAAATTCAAGGAGTATTATCGGGATGTTGATGTTTTAATTATTGACGATGTGCAATTCCTCGCTGGTAAAGGCAAGACTCAAGAAGAGCTTTTTCATACTTTCAATAGTCTTCATAGCCAAAACCGGCAAATTATTTTAAGTAGCGATCGTTCTCCTAAAGCTATTGCTACTTTAGAAGAACGGCTGCGCTCGCGACTAGCAGGGGGAATGCAAGTTGATATCCAACAACCGGATTACGAAACCCGGCTCGCAATTTTAGCAGAAAAAGCCGAGACTTCTCACGTAAAAATTGACCCCGAATCTCTCGCTTTTATTGCCAAAAATATTCAGAAGAATGTGCGGGAATTGGAAGGGGCTCTTAATCGAGTTATTGCTCACTGTGAGCTTAATAATCGCCGGGCAACTTTGGAATATACTGAAAAGGTCTTAGAAGGAATCCTTGATCAACCACAACAACGTACTGTGGACTCTAAGAAAATCCTTGATGTGGTGAGTGTTTACTATAATTTATCCCTTGATGATTTGTGTGGAAAATGCCGCAAGCAGGAGATTGTTCGTCCTCGTCAAGTAGCAATGTATCTTCTCCGTAAAGAAAATAATGTTTCTTTTCCCTCGATTGGTGATCAATTTGGTGGGCGAGATCACACAACTGCCATGCATGCTTGTGAAAAAATACAGAAGCTTCTGGAGCATGACGAGGAGTTACTTCAGGATATTAATTTTATTCGTGAACGACTGTACGCTTAAAATTTAGGTAGTATTCCAGGGGATAAAAGTGAGGAAAACGCTGTTAATAAAAGAGGGTTATTTCATATGTTATCCCTACTTACTAGAGGTGGGGTAAGTACTTGGGGATATAGTGGCTATTCATCCACTCTTTATCCTAAGAATATCTCCAGACTTACACACAGTTTATCCTCAATATAAGACTAGTAACAAAGCTAATAAATAAGTCTTCCCCCAGATTTACTCTTACCTACTACTATCTACTACTACCTTTATTAATTAGATATGTTTAAAGAAGAATTGTATGAAATTTATTTGCACGAAAGAAAATTTAGTAGAGGGATTAAGTAAGGTAGTTCCTTTGGCGGGGCGAAACACTCAACTTCCTATATTACAAAATATTTTACTGCAGTTACGAGATGGAGTTTTACACCTCACTAGTACTGATCTTGAGATTGGGATTCATACTGTTGTCCCAGGAAAAATTGAGGATGAGGGATCATGTACGGTCGTAGCTCGAAAATTTATGGAGTATATTCAACAATTACCACCACTAAACCCTCTTAAAATTGAACTTAAAGAGAGGCTTATGAATGTTAGCACTACTGGATTTAACGCCCAATTCCCTACAACTGCCGATGATGATTTTCCTCTCCTACCTCGTGCCACCTCGTCTCGGGAAATTACTCTTAAAGCTAATAAGTTTTGTCAGGGATTAAATCGGACTATTTTTGCGGCAGCTCGAGATGATACCCGTCCAGAAATTCACAGTGTCTATACTACAGGCGAAGGTGAGCGTATTTATATTGCGGCGACTGATAGTTTTAGACTAGCGGAAGAGGTGATGGGACTAGAGGAGGAAATAGAGTCTTTCTCTTTTTTACTTCCTTTAACTACTGCCCAGGAGGTGGTCCGTCTCTTTACCAACCAAGAGATCATCACTCTCTTACCACATGATAACTATATTGCTTTTCATGGTGACGGTATTGAACTTTCTTCACGGTTAATTGATGGTAAATATCCTGATTATCGCCAGATTATCCCTACTAATTTTACTACTACCGGGACGCTTAACCGCCAGGATTTAGTACGAGCCTTGAAGACTTTAGCGGTGTTCTTGCCCCGTGATTCCCGTCGTGTGCAGATGGTGGTTCAACCCCAAGCCGGAAAAATAAAATTAGCGGTAGGGGGAAGTGAGTCAGGGGCAGGTACAGTTGATTTAGATTTTACTGGAGAAGGGGAGACGTTAGAGATACTCTTTAATATTCAATACCTTTTGGATGGGGTCCAGTATATTCCTGGTGAGGAGTGTGTGGTTAAATTCGTGAGCGCGGTCGATCCGGCAATGTTTAGTCCTGTGCCTAATTCGACGGTCTATACCTACGTTGTGATGCCTATTCAAGTTTAGCCTATGTATATTAAAAACCTTGCCCTCACTAATTTTCGCAATTTTACCGATGTTGAAGAAATTACTTTTCCCGAGAATTCATTTTTAGTAGCGGCGGCGCCGAATGCTACAGGGAAGACAAATTTTCTGGAGGCGATGACAATGTTATTGCGCGGGAAGTCATTTCGGGCCAGCGCCGAGGAGTGTGTCCGATGGGGAGAAGAGAGCTTCTTAGTTCGCGGCCAAGTGGTATCTCAAGCAGGCGAGGCATCAATTGCGGTCCGCTACTACCTACCTAGTAAAAAGATACGCATTGAAGAAAATAGCGTCCCCGCTTCACCAGTGACGTTTTTCGCGCACTACCCTTTTGTTCTTTTCTTGCCGGAAGATACTTTTTTGTTTAGCCGCGGCCCAGCGCTCCGTCGTAATTTTCTTAACCACATTTTATTAAGTGCTCCCACCTATCTGGCGGCACTCGTGCAATACCATCGTGCTTTGAAACAGCGCAATGCTCTCCTTAAAACAGCTCGATCATTTGCTGATGTTGAAGCGTGGACACAACTTCTCATTGAACATAGTGTGATGATCTGGAAACAGCGAGAGGGTTTTGTCAACTACCTTAATACGCATTTAAGCGAGGTATATACTTTATTTGCGGGGGAAGAATGTGAGCTTCAAGCACGTTTAGTTATGAGCAGCTCGAGTGAGCAGTACCCGGTTAATCTTCAGCAATCCTTTACTCAAGAACAGCGCTATGGCTACACAATTCATGGCCCACACCGCGATGATCTCGAGGTCACCAGTAAAGATCGTCCCCTCCGGGCAGCGTTGTCCCAAGGACAACTACGAAGCGCGGTGTTGGCGCTCAAGATTACAGCCTGGCGTTTTTTAAGTACGACGCTGCAAGAACAACCCCTACTCCTTCTGGATGAAGCTTTAAGTGAGTTAGACCATGAGCGCCAGGGCAGGCTACTTAAAAATTTACCTCCCGCCCAAACTCTCCTTACCTGCACGACTATTCCGCCGATTTTAGAGCAACGTGACAATGTTCATCTGCTTGATTTACGGTCAATTGCTGCACCGGAAGAAGATTTATCATGGCGGGATAGCCCAGAGCAGGCCGAGGGGCCGGGCGAATTATCTGTGGAAGATGAGGTAGCTGAAACAGTGTCAACGCCCGTATACTAAATAAGTATGTTTCATCCTCTTCGGGCACTCTTTCGGCATACTAAGGTTGGCTGGGAAGAGACCGACATTAAATACTACATCGAGCGGTATTTTCAGAATCGGTTTAAGGCTGGTGTGCTCTACTGCGAAAAAGTTCACGAAGGGGTGGCGGTTATTCGGGTTAATTCTCCTCTTATCCAACAAGAAGTAGTGCTGTTAGAGTTTGAACTGGCTCGTGAATTACGGAAGCAGACTAACTATATTTTGCGACAATTAATTGTCTATACCTCACGATAAATCTTTCCGCGGTCTTAAGGCGGTCTATTCAATCGTAATGGTGTGGGCTTCTGTTTGGGTATTATTACCGGTTTTGTCGTAGGCAATGACGAAGATATAGTATGTACCCGGACCAGGGGAATCAGGCCAAATTACTTCATAGCGATTAGCGGCTGTGGCCGCGGTAGTGCTGGTACGACCAATACGATTAGTAGTTGTCTGTCCATCTTTCTGATAAAGAACATCTACGAGTTCAATACCGGAATCATCGGTGGCGGTTACCTTAATGGTCTGTGGAAAGTCAGGGGGACTTAATTTTTCATTATTGCGGGGAGTGTGAAGCGTGACTCGCGGAGCACTGTCATCAGGATTAATGATGAAGGTTCGGTGGCCGCGGCCAATCAAGTTATTATCAGTGATAGCTTGAATGAGGAGAGTTTTGCGGCCCGTAAAGTTGCCCGGGAAGGAGAAAGCTGTCTCAAAGGGCTCATCACCGCGGCGGCGAGCAATCTCCTCACCCTCGAGGAGAAAACGGACTTCGCGGATGGGAAACTTTGAATCAACCTCCACTTTAACAACAACTGGACTACTTTTTAAAATCGAGGTATTGGGTTCAGTAATGCGCACAATTGGCAAATCAGCGCTACTGGTGATACCACAGGTGGGAGTGGGCAGTGAGCTCGTGTACCGCACCTCGGCCTTTTTCTGATTATGCTTGTCGCGCCAGGCAGCGACCGCTCCTTCCCAGCGACTAAATTGGGGATCGCTCTCGGCCCGGGCCGGTGGTGGACCTAGGGGCCTACCTTTATTGATATAAAACAAAATGCTATGGAGTTCTTTAAAGGTCACCGGTTGGCCAACAGCGACGGGACAGTCAGCGGTGTAAAGGGTCTGGGTCTCTTCTTCCCATTTACCTTTCACTTCGGGTAATTCTCCTCGTAAAATGCCGTGAGGAATATCGCGGGAGGGTTCAGGTCGAACAAACTGTTCAATAGCTTTACCAGTGAGAGCGCGGCGCATAAAAGCGTTCCATAAGGGGGCAGCCGTTAAGCCACTATCAGAGCGGTTGTTCATCGGAGAATTGTCATTGTTACCTACCCATACACCAGCCACGAGTGAAGGTGTGTAGCCTACGGTCCAACCGTCGCGGAATTCTTGGGTTGTACCTGTTTTAGCGGCCACGGGACGACTACCTAACTGCAAAGGGGTGTTGGTACCAAAGACAAGGGCGCGGGCGCCATTATCAGAGATGACATTTGTCACTAAACGGGCAATTTGCGCTTCGAGCACTTGCTCGCCGCGTGAGTCTTCATCTTTAACCTCAAAAATAACGTCAGCTTTATTTTCCACTTTAAGAATAGCGCGGTGGGGATGGCGAATGCCATCGTTAGCAAAGACACCGTAAGCCGAGACCTCATCCACTAAGCGCACTTCACCGCCGCCGAGCACTAAAGAAAGTCCGTAGCGGTCAGGATCAGACAGTGAGGTCATGCCCAAGCGCTGGGCGAGAGCGGTTGCTTGCCGGACGCCGACGAGGTAGAGCGTTTGGACGGCGGGAATATTGAGTGAGTTAGCTAATGCTTGCCGCATAGTTACGGGGCCATTCTCGCTTAAGTTGTAGTTGCGTGGTTTATAACCTTGGCCAAAATCTGTTTCTACATCAACGAGGATGGTCTCGGGGGTAAAACCCGCCTGCCAGGCAGCGGCGTACACCACCGGCTTAATCGAAGAGCCCGGGGAACGATGGCGAATTGAGACGTTGACATTACCGTCAATTTCTTCGTTGAAGTAGTCAATCGAACCAGTCATCGCGAGAATGTTGCCGTTCTTAGGATCGATGGCGACTAAGGCGGCATTGGAAGCTCCGAGCTGGCGCAGTTGTTCTTGTCGCTCTTTAAGCACTTCCTCGGCAATCTTTTGGAGCTCGATGTTGAGTGACGTAATCACCTTAAGGCCCCCTTGTTCCACGACGCGCTCGCCATACTCGGCGTCGAGCTGCTCTTTAACATAAAAGACAAAATGGGGGGCTTGGATAGATTCTTGGCGAGGCACAAAGACGAGTTCTTCTTTCTTGGCCGCGTCTGCTTCTGCGCGGCTGATCATATTGAGGCCAGCCATGCGATCTAAAATCAGCTCTTGGCGTTGCTTAAGATCTTCCATGTGCGAGCCATACGGTGAGTAGTAAGTGGGTGCCTGGGGTAAGGCGGCCAGGGTTGTCGCCTGGGCCAGGCTGACCTCGCTTGCTGGTTTATCAAAAAATGCCTGCGCAGCTGCTTCAATCCCGTACGCTTGGCTGCCGTAAGGGATGTCATTGAGGTACATCTCAAAAATTTCATCTTTACTAAAGCGCTGTTCTAGCTCGAGGGCGAGCACGGCCTCTTTAACCTTACGGCGGAGCGTGCGTTCGGGGGTGAGAATAGAGTTTTTAATCAACTGTTGAGTGATAGTCGAGCCGCCTTGGATCCGGCGCCCGGTTAAGGGTTTGAGCACACCGCCGCGCAAAATTCCTTTGAGATCAAGTCCGTAGTGTTCATAGAATTGATCATCTTCAGCCGCTAAAGTTGCTTGGCGAATGAAACGGGAAATTTGATCCAACCGCACAGTTGTGCGATGGACGTCGCCAATTTCATAGAGAAGATGTTGCCCCGTGGCATCGAAAATTTTTGTCGACTCTGATACACGCCGGGCATCAATATTTTGGGGATTAGGTAGATCTTTACTCCACCACAAGACCGTGCCGGCACCCATAAGAAAGAGAACACCGCCGATGGTGAGAAAGAGCGGTAAACCTCGGCGTCCCAAGAGAAGAGGAAGGGCACGCCAATGGAATTTAGATTGACGGGAAAAGCGCCGCTGGGCCATAGAGAGAGGCGAACTTAACTTTAGATGATTTTAAAACAGTAAGGAAGCAAAGAGTGGCTACTTCTCGCTATAGGAGTTATCCACAGCCGGTCGGCAATAGTAGGTGCCAGGTGAGGCAGGAGTCATGGTAGGTGTACTGTGCCTATTTTGAGTATGAATGCAAGGGGTCAATAATGATCGCCCCCATCGTGGGGTTTTAGCGGATAATTGTCAAATGGTCTTTAAGACAAGGATGCCCTACGTAATTTTACGCTCGGTGGGCTTAGCGGGATCAACTAAAAAACCTTTGAGATCTCGGCGACCGATAATTGCGTCGTAGTTCATGTGAGAGCGATCGACAATAAAAGCTTGAGTCTTAATGAGCCGCTCGCGTAGCTTAAGCGTCAATTCAATTACCGGCCGTGTTTGTTCGCCGAGGGCGCCGCGGACGTCTTTATGTTCTAGGATCGAGGTGTGGAGATTATATTTTTTTGCTAGAGCTTCATCAATAGTCGTGCGGTAGGCACCGGTATCAACTTTCGCTACGATCGCGTGCGCTTGCCCACTGCTGTCGAAAACTTCGATGGGCTCTTCAATACCGAGGATTGTCCGGCCCGAGATGTCTTCAATCTCTTGTTCAATGTCACTGGCAAATAAGTTCTTGGCGAGCGTTACGCCCTTCTCGGGAGTGCTGACTTTCAGGCCTTCCACGCGGCGCAGGCGGGCTTTCAGGGGAGCCATGTTGGCAAACTGAATGCCGAGACCAGGGCGCGCATTGACTTCTAAAATCATCGGTCCATCATCACGGTCAATGGCGATATCCACGCCCGCGAAGTTAAGCCCGGTGGCCCGCGCGGTGCGTACGGCTAAGAGGAGAACCTCATTCCAGTGGGGAAGACGAATACCGGATAAGCTCAAGCGCTTCCCGGGCAGGACATCGATAATGCGCCCATGGTGGATGGCCAGCGTGGTCAGTCCGTGGACGAGATCAATACCCACGCCAATGCCCCCAGAGTGGAGATTAGCCCGGGCACCTGATTCTTCAGAGGGCAAACGCAGCATAGCCATGACGGGCACGAGGTTGTACACCAGGATGCGAATATCGGGAATGCCGCGGACGCAGTAAGGCTTCAGCTCCGCGTGGTTTTTAATCCGCTGTTCGAAAAAGGCTACGTCAGAAATATTACCGAGTGTAAAGCTGCCATCGAGAATATCGAGTACTTGATTTTTAAGCTCGGGAATAAAAACTTCTGTTTTATCAGCTTTGACCCAGTTGCCTTTTTTATTACGCCCGAAAATTACCGTAATTCCGCCCCCGCCTGATGCGTTATTGGGCTTGAGAACGAAAGAAGAAGGTAGCTTGGTCCAGCGGAAGCGGCGGAGATCATGGCGTGATGTAATCACCCCGAATAAGCGGGGTGTGGCAATGCCTGCTTTCTGGAGGACTTTTTTTGTGATCAGTTTGTTATTCGCTGTCCGGGTGGCCGCTGGGGGGTTGACCTTGGTGATGTAATCGAGGGTGCGCGCGTTAAGACCGAGAACGTCTTTAAGATGTTTACCAAGGAAGAGGGCCATAGTAATGTGTCGAAGGTAGCAAATTAGCAGGTATCAGATAGGCTAGGCTGTTATTGACCGTAACGGAGCAACTCGCGGAAGCGAATGTATTCGGTGAGGCGCAGGCCAGTCCAACGACCGAGCAGGATATTAATCGGAATAGCGAGCAACACTATTTCTGGGTACGAGAGCAAAAAGGTTCGCAGGAGCTGCCAGCTAACGATGAAGTAGCAAGCAATACTTAGAAAGAGAGTCCAGGCGGTAGTGGTGAGGGCCGTGCGTGCACCCGCTTTAAATTGCACCGCAATAAATTCTTCGGCGAGGATGGTGAGAATTAAAATGGGGAAGATGGAAAAGGAGAGAGTGGCAGCTCGTTCTGTGACCACGCCGAATCCTAACAGCACCAGAATTGCTAAACTGGCGTTAGTAAGGACGAGCGCCATCCGGGGCAAGTACAACATCCGGAGTCGCCGCAAAAGAACGCGCGTCAGCGTGCCCGAGAGCAGCACGACGATAAAGACGGCTAAGCCGTACTGCAAGCCCATTACCAAGAACGATAGAGTGGTCATGGCGGGCGTGATTAAACCAAAAGCTTTAATCCCAATCACCTGACGAGCAAAAGAGAGGATGGTGGCAATGACCGGCAACATCAGAATAAGAATAATGTTGTTAATCGGGACGCCACGATTAACAAGAAAGTTGAGGCCGAACGACATAAAATTAGTGATGCCTAAGTCGCTGACTGCGCGTTCGCTAAAGGTGCCGAGCAGCCGGTGTTCAATCGGTGATTCAAAGATAATTGTGTGGGCCTGGTCAGCCGTTGTTGTGCTGTAGAGGAGGCCGAGTGCTTCAGGGCGAGTGAGTAAGACGTAGGCGGGATGGAGTAGTCCGAAGACGGATTGGGCCGTACGGGAGAGCACCCCCAGGCGCGTTTCTGAAAGAATGATGATTCCCTTGCTCTCAATCGAGAGGTCAGTGGCGGAGAGGTTGGCGGTTTGTTGCCGTAGATGCTGGGCAAACTTTGACAGGACGTTAGGGCCGACGCCGCCGGATGTCCAAGCAACCACGAGGTGAGCTTGCGCTAGCTCATTACGGGCATCGAGGAGTTGTTGTGTGAGTTCTTCTTCAATTAAAACTTCTGGACCACTGCTGCGGGCTTTGAGCACTAACAATAATAGGCCTTGCTCTGCCGCTTGTTGTTGACTTAACTGCAGTTGGTCTTCGGAAGCACTGGCATCGGCCAGGAGCACGACTACACGGTCGAAGACACGCACCTCCGTTGTATCTTCGCTTTGTCCCTGGTCAGCGGTAATGGTGAGTTTGACTTGATAGATGCCTGATTGTTGGTAGGTATGAGTTACCTTATCGCCCGTCGTGCGAATGCCATCGCCAAAGTCCCACAGAACTTCTTGGATTTGTGTTGCCTCGGGCACTACCGAGAGGGTCGTATCAAAAGTAATTGGTTTATCTACTAGGGTGCTTCGCGCTGAACCAATGACTGCTTGGAGGGGGGGTTGTTGCTCTGCCTCGTCCTCGGGCGGATTAGCTTGAGCAAAGACTAAGACAGGGAATATGAGTATTCCGGCTATAAAGAGAGCGCAGCTATATTGTAGTCGTTGAGCGATCATGGGGAGATCTTAAATTTAGCGGGCGATTGATAATGATTCTTCGGTTAGGCAGAGTGCGGCCGCGAGCGCGTCGGCGGCATCGTCAGGTTGGGGGACAGTGGGAAGTTTAAGCCGTCGTGTTACTAACGTCTGAACTTGCTGTTTATCGGCCGCCCCATACCCGGTGAGTCGCGATTTAATTTGGAGAGGCGTTAAAGTGTGGACGGGAATACGGTGTTGGCGCAGGATATAGAGCAGCACACCACTTGTTTGGGCCGTGATGATAGCCGTCTTGCTATTGGCCCCAAAGAAGACTGTCTCGACAACAGCATGATCTGGTTTATAGGTTGTTAGTAATGTTGTCAAATCCTGACCAATGGTCCATAACCGATCGGGTGTGGCCTCATGGGAGGGGGTAGTTAAGCAACCACAGCGTACAAAGGACTGGGCAACGGTGGTGTTAATTACGCCAAACCCCGTGCGGGCAATCCCGGGATCTAAGCCAAGTATCACCATATCTTAAAGTGTCGTTACCTAAAGAGTGCGAGCTTTCTGGTAGTGTACCTTTCTTTCAGGGTAAGCACCACGACCTTTTAGTGAGTCAGTTTTAATAATAGTTAGCATAGACGGCGATTACGTCACTATGTTGTTCGAGGGCGCGCAGTAGCTGATTGACTGCCTGCTTGAGCCGCGAGGGTAATATCTCGTTTTACTGTCAGTGGCGGCTTTCTTGTGCTTAATTTGGTGACACTTAGTATGACCTGACATGGCCGGCAGACTTAGGGCGCGCGCAGCGGCCCAAAAATTTCCCGGACTTCTTGATGACGGGCAGAGACAGTGGTGTTGTGCAGTTGCGCCTTAGCGCCCACGGCTACAACCCCGTCACGCGCTCCGTTAATGCGGCTGTCTATCAGCTGACAATGATTGGAGGTGGTATACACCCCCACCGAGCCGCGCTGAATCTGCACCGCCTGGGCTGTCACTACACTGTCGGCAAGACAGCTGATTGCCGGTGAAGCGTCGCTGATATGTACGGCGTCGAGTTGGCCTTCGCTCTGGGCGGTAAATATCAGACCTGACCACGCTTGGTTCTCCGGGTGAACTTCATTGCTGGCCAGGATTATTGGTTGGGCGCGACTACCGCGCGCTTGGAGTTTACCAGTAATGATTAAGCCAGCAAATTCGTGAAAATATAGTTGGGTTCCGGGCGCGAGCGTCAACGTCGCGCCGGGAGCGACGTGTGTCTGGCTACTGACTAAGACAGGATTATCGGCGGCGGTGAGAGCTAGGTCTGCCTGGATGACAGGTGGCAGGTAAGTACCAAGGGCGTGACGAGGGGTGTGGCGGTTAGGCTCTTCTTCTAAGAAAGGAATAGCCAGACGATTTTGCCAGACCTGGGGATGCGCGCGCTCGAACCAGATGATGCCGGGAATCGAGAGCACGGCGAGTGCTAATAGTAGTGATGTAATAGAGAAGGGGTTTTTAGACATACCATGATAGTTGTCTATAATAGTATACCGTGCATACATGCAAAAAATCTTCTACTAATAACTGTAGACATGAGAAGGAAAGTGTCGAGGAACTCTGTCGTGACGAGCACCACAGAAGCCCGAACTGGGCACAAACCCCACAAAAGCAATGCCTACAGTTATTAATAGAAGAACTCCCTACCTTAGCCTGCCGAGGGGGTAGTGTCAACGATGGCAGCGGCAGGGCGGCGGCAGGGAGTGTATACTAAAACTATGGCTATCGAAGAAGCAAAAATGACAGCCGTGACGCCTATAGCGGCAGACGATGACCGCGCCCTCGATGCGACGCTGCGGCCCCGCCGTCTCGGGGAGTTTATTGGCCAGGTGCAGCTTAAAAAGTCCTTGAGTATTTTTTTAGCGGCGGCGCGGGAACGCGGGGAGGCGCTCGAGCATGTGCTCTTGGCCGGCCCCCCAGGGTTGGGGAAGACCAGCTTGGCGCAGATTATTGCCCGTGAACTAGGGACAAATATCCGTGTCACGGCTGGCCCGGCTTTAACTAAAATTGCCGACCTGGCTGGTATTCTCACTAATTTACAGTCGGGTGATGTTCTCTTTATTGATGAGATGCATCGGCTGCAGCGTTCCATCGAAGAGGTGCTCTATCCGGCCATGGAAGATTTTGCTTTAGATTTAGTGGTGGGCCAGGGGCCGGGGGCCAAGACGCTGCGACTTGATTTACCGCCTTTTACGCTGGTGGGCGCAACCACGCGGGTGGGTATGCTCGGCGCGCCGCTCCGTGATCGTTTTGGTATGACGTACCGCTTGTCGTTTTACAGTGAAGAGGAAATGCAGGCAATTCTCAAACGATCAGCGCAGCTTCTCGGCATTCAAGTGGCGCCAGACGCGCTGCTGGAGATTGCCGGGCGCTGTCGGCGGACGCCGCGCATTGGCAATCGCTTGCTCAAGCGGGTGCGCGACTACGCCCAGGTTAAAAAGCGCGCCACCATTACTCGTGAGCTGGTTCAGGAGGCCCTCGAGCTCCTCGAAGTCGACGAGCGCGGGTTAGACATTATTGACCGCCGCGTCCTCCAGGCAATGATCGAGCAGTTTAGCGGCGGGCCGGTGGGGCTGCAAACACTCGCCGCCGTAACGGCCGAAGAACAACACACGCTAGAAGAGGTTGTTGAGCCTTTTCTGCTGCAGTGCGGCTTCATTCAGCGGACGCCGCGAGGGCGCCTGGTAACCCCAGCGGGGTTTGCGCACTTTGATGGCGCTGATCGACCGGGTACGCTGCTGTAGTTAGTCAATCAATTTATGGGCTCTCGTTACCGGGTACTGACTGTTGCCAATATTATTACCCTCGGCCGCCTGGGGTTACTGGGCTGGCTTGTTGTTATGGTGGGGCGGGGTGATGTCCTGGGGGCCGCTGCGGTGTTTCTCGTGGCCTGGGCGCTCGATGCGGTTGATGGCGCCTTTGCCCGTGCCTGGCGGCAGGAGACAAAAGTCGGCTATCTCTTTGATAAAATTGTTGACCGCTTGCTGCTCGTGGGTGGCGGGTTGCTGTTTATTAGCGAAGGGTTACTGCCGACGATAGCGCTCCTGCTTTTCACTAAAGATGTGGCGGCGGCGCCGGCCGCGCACATTCAAATGAGAGCGGGTGATGACAAAGTCGGGAGCGGCTGGGCAGGTAAGGTGAGTACGCTGCTCCAGGGCTTAAGCATTGTCTGGTTACTTCTTGTTGATCGGTATGAATTTTCCGTGATCATAGCCGTCGCGCTCTTTGGCGGCATTGTTGGGACACTGCACTTGTACCGTGTGGTATATAAATAATTTTTGATAGTTATGTCGGGACGGTATACTTAAGTTATCCACATCCCTGTGGATAATATTTCTGCGCTATTGACCCCATAGTGATATAGTTAGGAGTAGTTAAAAAACAAACATTCAAGTATAAATATGTGGCGAGGTAATCGGTTATTGCGAAGATGCCGGTTAGGGAGGCTCACGGTACAACACTGCCCTAGTTTGATGTTTCGATACGGCCCGAGTGCCGTATTTTTGTTGCTTGTAGTTTTTGCGCCGGCAGTCCGCGCGGCTGGTACTGGCCCCGTCATTATTAATGAGATTATGTGGGATGGAGTTGAGTATCTTGAGCTCTTTAATATCACGACTGCCGATATTGTTCTGGCGGGGTGGTCACTCCAACGTCAGCAGCCAGGCGGCGTGCCCAAGACAATTGTGAATTTTCCCGCTGGTAGTGTCATCAGCGCCCAGGGGTATTACCTCATCGAGAAACAGGAAGCGGCAACACTGGCAGCGGCTGATCTTGTCGTGCCGGGATTGACGCTGCTCAACGCTGGCGAACTGGTAACGCTCCTCCAGGCAGAGGGTAGCACTGTTGATGTTGCTAATCAGCTTGGCAGTTGGTTCGCGGGGGAAAACAACGACACGGGCACGGCCATGGAGCGGTCTCGCGCTGCCGACGGCACCGTGGCCGATAACTGGCATACCTCTACTGCCAGTGGTGAACGCGGGGGGACACCGCGGGCGTCTAATAGTATACCGGTAGTCAATACCGCCCCCACGGCTGTTATTACGGCAGCGGCAACTGGCTTCGTTGGAGAATCTTTAAACTTCTCCGCTGAAGATTCCAGTGATCCTGAAGCCGATGAGCTTACCTATGACTGGTCGTGGGATGATGGTACTACGGATACGGGAGCCACAGTAATGCACGTGTTCAGCCAGGCAGGAACTTACACTATCCGGCTCACTGTCAGCGATGGAACAGAAGAAGATGAAGCAGTGCAGAATGTTGTGATTACCACCCCGGTCTATCCCGACACGATTGTCATTAATGAATTTTTGCCCAATCCGGTAGGCGCTGATACCGCCGGCGAGTTCATCGAGCTTAAAAATATCGGCTCGGCTGCGGTGGTCCTGGCAGGCTGGCAACTTGACGATGCCGTCGGCGGCAGTTCAACCTTTACCATCGGTGCGGGCACGAGCTTGGGTGCGGGCGCTATTATTTCGTTGGCGCGGACGGAGACTAACCTGGCGCTCAACAACACCCAGGATACCGTTCGCCTACTTGATCCTGCGGGAGTAGTTAAATCTTCCTTTACTTACACGAGTGCGCCTGAAGGGCAGTCATATAATCACACAGGAGTAACATATAGTTTGAGTACCACGGTGACACCCGGACAAGAAAATCGCGTGACGGTCCCGGTAGAGAGTGATGATGAAGAAGAGGCAGAAGAAGCGGAAGATGGTGACAATCCGGCAGTGGCTGGCCGGGTGGCGGGTGCGGCCGTGAAGACGGTCGCGCTTGCGGATGTGCGCGAGGAAGAGCCCGGTACGTTGGTGCAGACAGAAGGCGTGGTCAGCGCGCCGCCGGGGATCGTGGGTGCTAAGCTCTTGTACTTAGCAGGCTCGGGTATCCAGGTCTATTTCACAGCCGGTGATGTACTGGCACTCAAGCTGGGCGATCGAGTAAAACTTACGGGGAGCCTTAGCTCCTACCAGGAGGAGACACGACTGAAAGTCGCCGGGACAGATATTACGAAAGTACATAGTGGGGAGCCACCGCTACCGCATCAGTTCGAAACGGGCGCGATCGATGAAGCGGCGGAGGGATCCCTGGTGATTATCCAAGGCCACGTCACCGAAACTAGCGGTGATACCTTTTATGTTGACGATGGCAGTGGCGAAGTCAAAATTTTCATTCCTAAGACAACGAAAATTGATAAGCCACCAATGAAACAGGGAATGGCAGTAACAATTACCGGTGTCGTTTCCCAAACGCGATCAGGCTACCGCATCTTGCCGCGTTTTCAAGAAGATATTCGGCTTGGTTTAGTGGCGGGGCTGACGACCTTTCCCGCTACTGGTCGGATACCGGCGGGTATGTTGGGCTTGGGCGTTGTTATCTTTTACCTGCTGCAACAAGCCCAGCGAGCGCGGGAACCGCTCCTGCCGCGAAGCAGGATTGCGTAAGCGGCGGCAAGTCCTCTAGCTTCACATTATATCGCGTTCTTCTCTATACTGACTGCAATCTATGACTGCGGGTAAAAAAACTGCACTAGCGAAGCCACGAGTGGTGGTCTTGGGTGGCGGCAACGGTACCTCGCGCCTATTGCGGGCCTTGTTGCCGCGTCTTAATCAGGGCGAATTGGAGTCGCTCTACGCCTTGATTCATATGTCTGACGATGGGGGTTCTACGGGCCGGTTGCGGGAACAGTACGGCGTGGCGGCTATGGGTGATTTAACGCGGTGTCTGATGGCCTTGAGTACTTTTCAGGGAGACATACGTGGTGATGAATTTTTGCGGGCGCTGGAGTATCGCTTTACCGCCGGAGATTTTACGGGGCATACACTGCGTAATATTTTTTTAACGGCGCTGGCAATGACGAGTGATATTGATACGGCGCTGGCGACTATGGCGCGTATTTTACAGGTGCCTAAGTACGCCGGGGCGGTGCCAACCACGCTGACAACCTTAACAGCACAAGCAGTGATTACCTTCGATGGGGCGTCTAATCTCCTGGGGGAAGGTGAGTACTCAATCGCGCACAAGGTTAACATGCAAGCTGACCCGCGCTGGCAGCCCGGCGCGGTTAAAGTTCAATTTGCTGAAGGTGATGTGCCGCTCAATCCGCGCGCCGCGGAAATTTTGCGCCACGCGACGCACATTATTGTTGCCCCTGGTCATACCTATGGCACCATCTTACCGACTTTGGCTCTGCCCGCCTTGCAACGCGCAATTACTGACAGCCCGGCGAAAATCTACGTGGTGATGACGCTCTTGACGACACCGCGGCAGACGGTCGGGTGGAGTGGTGAAGATTTTGTGCGGGTTTATGAGTCATACTTAGGGCGGGCCGTCACCGCCGTGATTGCTAACCGCGGCGAGGCCCCGGTTAAACTAGTAGCCGGCCAAGAATGGGTGACGTTCAAAGAACAAGAACATCCCTATCAACTGCTCCAGGCAGCGGTGGTTAATACGCTGACGCCAACGGAGCAGCCAGGTGACCGGGTGCCGCGGGCTATAGTTGTCCACGACAGTGCCAAAATTGGCACGCTCTTGGCGCAACTTTTGCAGTAATTGCAATTCTGTCAGGCGGCTGCAGAAATGAGTATAGTATAGGGAGGCGCTTACTGACCGGAAGCGTCAGTTAATCCTTCGTGGGGCTGCCACTATGCCGCGGAAAAAAGATGAGGAAAAAGAAATCAAGCAAGACATCAAAGCGCGCATGGTGGTGCTCTCGGGTGAGCAAGAAGAGCGCATCGCGCGCCGCCGGGCCGAGACTTTAAACTTGCCCTACATTAGCCTTCAAACTTTCCCAACTGATGCAGATGTTTTGGAACTCATCCCGCGCCACTTAGCCGAACAAGCCCACGCTGTCTTATTCCACAAACAAGGGAAAGATGTCCGGGTGGGGGTAGTTAACCCCTCCCTACCAGCCTTTGCCAAATTTCGCCAGGCTGTCACCAACACGGTGGGCGTTGAACCCCAGCCCTACGTGATCTCCCATCGCAGCTTACAGGTAGCCCTCTCCCGCTACCGCCGCGAACAGCGCGTGGAGGTGACTCCCCAAGATGAAATGCGCATTACCAGCGAGAGCCTAAGCGCTTTTACCAAGACTATCCGCGATCTCCACACTCTCGGGCAGCATATTACGACACTGCCGCCGACGGAGGTATTGGCGACGGTAGTCTCGGGAGCGGTTAAGCTCGGGGCGTCGGATGTGCATATTGAACCAAAAGAAAAAGAAGCCCGCTTGCGCTACCGCATTGATGGGGTGTTGCAAGATATAACCGAGTTTGCATTGCCAGGTTGGCAGTTGTTGCTCTCGCGCGTCAAGGTGCTGGCGAAGCTCAAGCTCAATGTTCACGAGACGCCCCAAGACGGCAGCTTCGTGCTGCGGGTGGGTGAGGCTACGTATGATATGCGCGTATCTATCTTGCCGGGTGACTTTGGCGAGAATATTGTCATGCGTATCTTGAACCGCGCGGCGGAAGCGGTGCGGATTACTGACCTCGGCATGAAGGAACGTGACTACGCTGTAGTGTTGCGAGAACTGCGTCGGAGTAACGGCATGATTTTAACTACTGGCCCCACCGGCTCCGGCAAAACGACGAGCCTGGCGTCATTTTTGCGTGAGGTTAATACTCCCGAGTTGAAAATTATCACGCTGGAAGATCCCATTGAGTACCGTCTGTCTGGAGTGGAGCAGACACAGGTGGATACCGATGCTGGCTATACTTTTGCCAAAGGGTTACGGGCGATCTTACGCCAAGACCCCGACGTTATTATGGTGGGGGAGATGCGCGATACCGAAACGGCGGAGACAGCTATGCACGCCGCGCTCACCGGCCACCTGGTCTTTTCCACGTTGCACACCAATGATGCCCCGGGCGCCATCCCGCGTCTCATTGACATGGGTATCAAGCCCTTTATTATTGCGCCGGCCGTCAACCTGGTGATTGCGCAGCGCTTGGTACGCGTTGTCTGCAAAAAATGCGCGAAAAAGTATACGCCGGATCGCGCCATACGCGAGCAAATTGCGGCGGCGATGGAAGGTGTGCGGCGAGAGATTTTTGATCCGCAGGTGGTGCATGACCCCAAGCTTAAACTTGTGCGGGCGCAGGGCTGCGATCACTGCGCGCAAACCGGCTACAAGGGTAGGCAAGGTGTTTTTGAAATCTTCACTGTCACCGGGGCCATTGAAGAACTGGTACTTAAAGGCGCGGACAGCAACGCTATTCGAGACGCCGCGCAGAGAGCCGGCATGACGACGATTGCCCAAGACGCCTATCTGAAAGTGCTCGACGGTATAACTACCGTAGAAGAAGTAGAGCGGATTTCAGAGGAGTAAAGAAAAATCCGCCGAGATGAATTCGGCGGGAGGGGTAACTAACTCTTTTCTCATCGCTCGAGGCTGCCAAACCAGGATTTACTGGCGCGACTTCTCGGGGGACGTTGGAAAGGTAGGGGGATTATCCCGGCTGTATTTTGCCAAGTCTTGGCGTGTATCCAGGTAGGCCATCACACTGTTGATAGCAACCGCGGGGCCACATAATATGGCCGTGGTGCTCGCCGGGAGATAGTTGATCGTAATATCGTCGAGCGAGATATGTTCCCGCATGACGGTGATACGTTCCTCCATCATTGCCCGGCGGGCTTTAAGGACGAGTGAGACACGCGCCCGCACAGCGGCCAGGCCTTCCTTTGTTATTGCCTGGCTGACTGTGAGATTGCTGGGTGTTGTTTCAGCAAGATGGCCGGGATCAAATATGACCAATAGAGGTATTCGAGCGGTGTTCTGTGGTGTAGCGGGGTCTAGTAATGACATCGTCAACTCCAGTTTTCTCTAGAGGAGGAGTGTTGGTTAAAAAGAACGTTGACTACAGGTATCCTAGATCATGCGCTATGGCCCAGTCAAAGATTTTTGCCGCGGCGAGATCTTTACGGCAAGATGGCGCGTACTTTATCGAGCGCTTCTTGTTCGGCGTCTTCGAGGGATGTGGCATGGATGCGCACGTGGAGCAAGCCGTTGTCGCGCTTAGCCTCAAGCTGGGTTTGAATTTCTTGGCGGCGCTGCTGTAAGCCCTTGCCGAGTAGCAGGTACATCATAAAGCCTTCGCTATTTTCGTGGAGGATAAAGGCGGCGTTAAAGCCGGCGATGTTATTCGCTAGCTCACGCATAGCAGCGGGTACATGCTCCATGGTGGCCCCGCTGTCTTGAAAGTCCACCGGGCGCAGAATGCTCCAAAATAATTGCATGTGTTCATCAAAGCGCAGACGGGCGTAGAGACGCCCCGCCAATTTAATAAGGTAGAGCGGCTTGGTTTTAATGAGATGTTGGATTACGGCCTCACGATCGGCCTCGCGTTCCATCAGTTTGGCTGCAATCTGGAATGAACGGGGCGTGGTGGAAGGTTTTTGGAAGGAGTCAGTGCCGGCCACAATCCCAGCGTAGAGGGCAGTGGCGACTTCGGGGCTAATCTCCTCTCCAAATTTACTAGTAATGAGTTCATACGTGACTTCGGCGACAGAGCCGGCAGTGATATCAACAATATTCACTGTGCCGTAGTGTTCGTTGTCAGCGCGGTGGTCAATGTTGATGATCGGGGTGTTGTAGAAAAAGTCGGTGTGGTCGGTGAAAGTTTTACCCAAGGCCTCGAGGTCGGCCGCGCCTAAGATAATGGCCACGTCGTACGGCAGAGGGCGCACGACCATTTCTAGTTGATCGCGGGTAATGGTGATACCGGTGGGCAGCGTGAGGTGGAGCCGCAGACCGCCTTGCAGCACCTCTTGGCGAATGGCCTCAATCTTAGTGGGGCCGGCAATATCCATGATGACGTCAGTTTGCTGGCGCGGCTGCATCTTAATTTGCGAAGAACCAGGTAAAAATTGCAATGGGGGTGGGACGTGCGCAGGACTGACTGCCTCGACACCGTCTTCTTTATGTGGCTGTAAGGTGAGATAGAGCGCCATCATGGCAGCTAAAGCATCGACCGAGGCGCGCTCCGGCACCATGAGGAGAATGTGGGCGGAGCGGTCAATGATCGTATGGGCTTGCTTGAGTTCGGGCAAAGCCATGCTACGGTAGTAAAGGCGTGATCATAAGCAAATCTCCCTATAGTACTTGGCGGCTGGATTTATGGGAAATGTGGAAATGGGGAAAAGGGGTTGAAAAGTTTGTTGAGGGGTTTGAGGAACATGTCATGAAAGACAAAAATTATTGCCCGGCGCGGGAGAATTAGTCAGTCGCCACCGCATATTTTTTTCCGACGACATTTTTGCAAAGATAGGGTGTAAACTCTACGCTTACGTGATGGAGTTGCTGGACATTGTTATTTTAGGGGTTATTCAAGGCTTAACAGAATTTCTCCCGATCAGTTCTAAGGGCCATCTCTTGGCGGCGCGGCTACTTTTTGGGATTGACGATAGTGGCGGCTTGGCCTTTGATGCGTTTTTACATCTGGGTACCTTGGCGGCGGTACTGCTGTACTATCGGCGGGTCTGGTGGGGGATGATGCGGGGCTTGGTGGTGCGCGATACCGAGGGCCGCGACAAGCGAGAACTCTTAGCCAAGCTCTTGGTAGCAACAGTGCCGGCGGCCGCGGTTGGTTACTGGTTCGAAGATGTTATTGCAGTGTCGCTGCGCAATGAACATTTCTTAAGCCTGGGGTTTCTTTTTACCGCGCTGGCTCTCTGGCTCTTTGATGACCATAGTCCGGGATCAACTTTGACTCGACCGCGGGCTAGTTTTAAAGATGCGTTGTTCATCGGTGCGGCCCAAGTATTAGCTCTCCTGCCGGGAGTGTCGCGCTCGGGGATGACGATGGCCGCGGGTCGCGCGCGCGGGCTGACTCGCACCCAGGCCGCCACCTTTTCATTTTTGCTGTCAGCGCCGATCATTGCGGGGGCGGGACTGGCAAGTTTATCGAAGCTTACGCATTTAGTTGATTTTACGCCCCTACAACTAGCGATCGGCTTTGGCGTCTCGTTTTTAAGCGGCTTGGCGGCAATATTTATGCTGCTTAAAATCGTGGAACGGTATTCTTTTAAACCGTTTGTGGGCTATTTAGTTATTATCGCTCTCGTCGTGATATATGCCTCGAGTTGAGGTACCCACCGTCGCCGCGACAGCGGCGCTGGCCCAGCAGGTCGCCGCCACTTTACCCAGTGGCGCTCTACTCTTACTTAGTGGAGAGATGGGGACGGGCAAGACAGTCTTTACCCAAAGCTTAGCGGCTGCCCTGGAGATTAAGGAACCGGTCACCTCGCCCACGTTTACTATTGTGGGCGAGTATGCGGTGCCGGCCCACTCGACTATTACTACGTTTGTTCATGTGGATCTCTACCGGCTCTCGCCGGAACAGGCGGTGTCCGATCCGCTCGTGGCGGAGCTTGTAGCCTTGTCTCAAGATCCTCGTCGGGTAACGGTTATTGAATGGGCCGATAAACTAGGGAGTCCGCCCGCGCATGGCTATAAGCTGCAGTTTGCCCACGCGACGACGGGGCGCGTTATTGATTTGCCGGATAAGCTTCTGTCTTCGCCCACTTATGGTTAAATAAAGGTATGCCACCGAGAATAAAATTAGCGCTCATTGACGCTCATGCGCTCATTCATCGGGCTTATCATGCGCTGCCGCCGATGAGTACGAGCGCGGGCGTGCCCACACAGGCTGTCTATGGCTTTACCGCGATGCTGCTCAAGGTGCTAACCACTATTAAGCCGACCCATGTGGTCGCGGCTTTTGATGTCAAAGGGCCGACGTTTCGCCACCACGCCTTTGCCGATTACAAAGCGCACCGGCCAGCTGCGGCGGATGACCTGGTAGTCCAATTTGATTTGGTGCGGCAGCTGGTTCAAGCCTTTAATATTCCCATTATTGAAAAACAAGGTTTTGAGGCTGACGACATTATCGGGACGCTTGCTCGCGGATTGCCCCCGACTATCAAGAAAATTATTGTCACGGGTGATATGGACGCTCTCCAGCTCGTTAATGAATCAACCAGTGTGTTAACGCTCAAGCGCGGGGCAACCGATACCGTCATGTATAATCCGGCAGCTGTGCGCGAGCGTTTTGGTTTTGCGCCAACGTTGCTGCCTGATTATAAAGGACTGCGGGGTGATCCCAGTGATAATATTCCCGGCGTGACCGGCATTGGGGAGAAGACGGCGCAGACTTTGGTGTCGCAGTGGGGCCGCCTCGAAGAAATTTATCAACATTTTGATGAGCTCTCCCCTGGTGTCCGCAGTAAATTAGAAGCCGGACGGACTATGGCGTGGCAAAGCCGGGAGTTAGCGACCATTCGCTGTGATCTTGAGCTCGATTTTTCTTTACCGGCCGCGCAGCTTTCTGATTACGATGTCCGCGCTGTAGAGAAGCTCTTTGTGCAGCTCGAATTTCGCAGTTTCCTGCAGCGCCTGCCGCACAGCACGCGCACTACCCAACCACGAACCTTGTTTGCGAAAGCGGCGGCGGACGCTCCCACCATCACCATGCCGGATCACTATCACCTTGTTGTTGAGGAAAAAGAGCAAGAGAAACTACGGGCGACGTTAAGCCGGCAGGCGATCATCGCTTTTGACACCGAGACCGATCGCCTGGGCGCACGGCAGTATCCGATTGTGGGCATGAGTTTTGCGGCCCGCGAGCGGGGTAAGCTCCAGGCCTGGTACGTGCCGGTCACACCCGTGTCTGTGGCAGCGTGGCGCGACTTACTAGAAAATCCCCGCGTGGGCAAAGCGGGCCATAATCTTAAGTATGACTACAAAGTTTTGCGCCAGTCGGGGATACGGCTCGCCCCAATTGTTTTTGATTCCATGTTGGCCAGCTACGTGCTCCATCCTGATGCGCGCCAGCACAACTTAGATTGGCTGGCCGCCCAAGAGTTACAGCACCGGACCATCCCGATTACTGATTTAATTGGGCAGGGAAAAAACCAGAAGAATGTCTCCGCAGTACCACTGACTGATCTAGCGACCTATGCGGCCGAAGATGCGGAAGTAGCGTGGCGGCTTTATGAGGTGTTCTCGCCGCAAATCAAAGAACAAGGCTTGGGACGAGTATTTACGGAACTCGAGCTGCCGCTTATCGCGGTGCTGGCCGAGATGGAATTAGCGGGGGTGAAGCTCGATAGCATGGTGCTCAAGACTATGGGGAAAAAGGTTCAAGCGCGCCTTACAGCGCTGCGAAAAAAGATTTGGCGGGCGGCGGGGGAAGAGTTCAATGTCAATTCTACTCAACAGCTGCGGCGTATTCTCTATGAAAAGTTGCTCATCCCGACTGAGCGGGTTACGCGGACGCAGACAGGGCACTCCACGGCGGCGGCCGAACTCGAAAAATTGCGCGCGCTGCACCCGATTATTGCGTTGTTAGAGGAGTATCGCGAATTAGCGAAGCTGCACAATACGTACATCGAGACATTGCCTAAGCTTGTCGATAAAAAAACGCAGCGTCTTTATACTTCGTTCAATCAAGCCGTGGCCGCGACGGGCCGGCTGTCCTCTTCCGACCCGAATTTGCAGAACATCCCGGCCCGGACCGAGCTGGGCCAAGAAATTCGCGCGGCGTTTGTGGCGGAAGCTGGTTACCAGCTTGTGAAGGCAGACTACTCGCAACTGGAACTGCGCTTAGCCGCTCATATTTCCCAGGATGAGAAGATGCTCGAGGCTTTTCGCGCCGGCCAGGATATTCACTCCGCCACCGCCGCCTGGGTATACGGCATCCCCCTTACTCAAGTGACGGCGCGCGCGCGGCGCGAAGCCAAGACACTCAACTTTGGCGTGCTCTACGGTATGGGGGCTAAGAAATTTGCACAGACTTCCGGACTTAGCCTTGAACAAGCCCGCTCTTTTATTGAACGCTACAAGGAACAGTACCGCGGGATAACCCGGCTGATTACGGAGACTGTCGCGGCGGCCCAGCAGTTGGGATATGTCGAGACGGCCATGGGGCGTCGCCGCTACCTCCCCGAAATCAATGCCCAATCGCCCATGCTCCGCGCGCAAGCCGAGCGCATGGCTTTTAACTTTCCCATTCAGGGGACAGCGGCGGATATTCTCAAGCAAGCGATGATTACCTTGAGTGCAGTGATTGAGCGCCAGTATCCTACTGTGCGGATGGTACTCACTGTCCACGATGAGCTGGTGAGTGAGGTACCCGCGGATATAGTGGCCCAATTTGCCCCCGAGATGCAACGAATAATGGAGCGTGTCGTCACGCTTGATGTCCCGTTGCTGGTGGATGTGGCGGTCGGTAATAATTGGCGCGACACCAAACTGTTTGCTCCCTAACTAAAAACTGACCGGCCGGGAAGTGCCTTGTCAATTGTCGCTGACGATCTGGGGAAAAATTGTCGCTATCTTTTATTGCGAGTGCCGGCATAAAACCTTATTCTAATAAGATTTACTACTTAATCCTTTATTGTTAACTTGTTCAATTTCATGGCAAAAGATTTACGAGTAGGTATTGTTGGCTCTGGGGTGGTGGGGCAAGCGACCGGTCGAGGGTTTTTAGCGCATGGTTTTCCGGTCACGTTTATTGATACTAATCTCAACACCGTGCAGCGTTTGCGCCACGAGGGATTGAGCGCGTACACGCCGAGTGAGCGGGCGGATCAAGCACCTGAATTTGATGTCACCATTCTCACCGTCCCGACACCCACACAGAATGGGGAAATTAATCTTCAATATCTTGAAGCGGCCGCGGTGGATCTGGGTAGACGCTTTAAGCACGCGGCTCACTACCACGTTGTTGTTGTGCGCAGTACCGTCGTGCCGGGAACTACCGAGAAGGTGGTTATTAGTACTCTTGAGCAATATTCGGGTAAGAAAGCCGGTCGTGATTTTGGCGTCTGCATGAATCCGGAATACCTGCGGGAGAAGAAATCGACCGAGGATTTTGCGCATCCGTGGATTGTGGTTATTGGTCAGTACGACCAGCGTTCAGGCGATACCGTGGCTGCGCTCTACCGTGACTTTCAATGTCCTGTGTACCGACTGTCACTCCAGGAAGCCGAGACGCAAAAGTATGTCCACAATCTTTTTAATGCCGTGAAGATTACATTCTTTAATGAATTCCGCCAGATTTGTGAAAAAGCGCGAGTTAGTGCTGATGCGATTTTTCCACTTGTGGCTCAAAGCGCTGAAGGCATGTTTAACCCGGAGTATGGGATTAGAAACTTCGGGCCGTTTGATGGCATGTGTCTGCCGAAAGACACCCAGGCTTTTTTGTCATGGGCCCGTGCTCACGGCTGGGATATGCCGCTGTTGGCGCAGGCGATCGCGGTTAATAACGAACTCGTCGCTCGCCAATCGCGGCCCGCGCCAGCGGTTAGACAAGCAGCTCGTGACATGGTCGTGGCCCCAAGCGCCGCCGCGTTTTAACCAAGACAGAATGGAGTGGTTGATTATCTCGAACAAGCGATCGCACAGTCCTGGCTCTTTATTGTTGCCTATTCTCCCCTCGGCATAATTGGGTTGTGGCGCTGGAGTGTCTGGTTGATTAAGAAAGGTTACGCTCGCCAGTATCAACCAGCTACGGGAGAATTTACGACCTCGGTTGCTGTCATTACTCCCGTTTACAACGAAAATCCCCAGCTCTTTCGTCGAGCGCTCGACTCGTGGCGCGCTAACAAGGTTAGTGAAATTATTGCGGTGATTGATTATACTGACACCGCCTGCATTGCGATATTTAAAGAATTTGCGCGCCGCTCCCCTGGGGCGCGCTTAGTGGTTACGGAAAAGCCAGGGAAACGGCCAGCGCTAGTGGAGGGAATGCAGATGGCACGCAGCGAAATTGTGGCCCTGGTTGATAGTGATACGGTATGGGATAGGGCGACAAAGCGGCAGGCACTGATTCCTTTCCGCGATCCTAAGATTGGCGGGGTCGCCACGCGGCAGAACGTGCTTAAGCCTAAAACTTTAGCGCAGCAGATCTTTAACGCTCAATTAAATCTTCGCTACCTGGAGGAGATGCCGTTTATGACGGCGCGCGGGGGGAGTGTCGTTACTTGTCTGTCGGGACGCACCGCATTTTATCGCCGGGCGGCGGTCATACCCGTGCTTGATAACTTGCTCCACGAAACTTTTTGGGGTCAACCAGTGATTAGTGGTGATGATAAGTGCTTAACATACTTAGTCGAAGCCCAGGGGTGGAAAGTTGCTTTTCAACAAACGGCCCGTGTGTTTACCCCCGGCACGCCGACGGTGCGTAATTTTTTACGACAGCGGTTGCGCTGGACCCGCAATAGTTGGCGGGCAGATTTACGCACGCTAACCCAAGCGTGGGTGTGGCGCCATCCTCGTTTTGCTTGGTACTTGCTTGATCGCGTCATCCAACCATTTGCCCAACTACTCTCACCACTCTTCTTTATTGTATCCATCCTGCTCGGGTTGGGGGTGCCCGCGGTGATTTTAGCTGGGTGGTGGCATGTGGGGCGGTTTTTACGGATGTATCCTCACTTGCGCCGACATCCCCGCGATATCGAATTGATCCCGCTGTACATTGTTCTTAATTTCTACTTGGCCTTGGTTAAAATTTACGCTCTCCTGACTTTGAATCGCCAGGGGTGGATTACGCGGTGGCACCACAGCCGCTTACCCCACGCGCCGCGGGCGCTGCAGCAGGTGGCAGCTTATGGACTGACAATGAGTATTGTCGGGACGCTGGGCTTAGGTGTTGGTCTCCACGAGCGCATGGTGTTGCAGGCTGCCCAGCACGATACCTTGCAGCAAAGTTTGCGACCGCTGTCAGTGACTCCCGTATCGGCGCACGTGGTGGGGGGACTGTCCACCGGCGCGGCCAGCGGGGCAGTAATTGGGCGTCACGAAGTCCAGGCCGGGGACACGCTTAGTCGCCTAGCCCTGCACTATGGTCTTGAGCCCGAGGTCTTAGTGGCTCATAATGCCGTGCTCTTACCGAGCCGCAACTATATCGAACCTGGCTTGGTGATTAGTGTCCCCCCGGTCAATGCGCAGCCATCAGCTCCGGTGCGGTACACCACAACGTACCAAGATCAGGGACCGCTACGCATCACGTATAATGCCGGTACTCACACCATTGAGGTGCGGGGCCGGGGTCGTCAGATAACATTAGAGGATATTCGCCAGGCCGTGGGTGAGCGTTACCTGCGTGAAGTCTCACCCCAGCAGTGGTACTTGACGGCCAATCTTACCTTGAAAGCGGGCGTGAGTTTACGACTTGAGCAACAGGAAGTAGCGTGGCTTAAACTTAAGAGTGAGCCGCATGATTTTGTGGTTATTACAGCCGAGAGCGGCCACATGTTGATCACCGGTACGAAACTTACTTCCTGGGACGAGACGCGCCAGAATGTGGACGAGACGCTAGCCGATGGCCGCAGCTATATCGTGGCGCGGGGGCACGCGCGGTTTGATATTTTTTCAGCGGAGCTAGCGTACTTAGGCTATCCGCCAGAGCCGCAGGGACCGGCGGGGACCACAGGGGTAACATGGAGACTCACCGACCAAGAAGAAGCTTTACTGACTGGGGAAGTACGTAATAGCCGCTTTCACCATAACTACCACGGGGCGCACATCGCGGGCGGGACGGGTATGGGCTGGTACGATAACCAATTTTATGACAACACCCAAGCCGGTTTAGCTCTCGATCTTGGCACGAGTCATGCTGTGATTGAGCGCAATACTCTGTCGCGTAATGGGGAACAGGGCATCCTTCTCCGGGCCCAGTCTCGCTATAACCAGATCGTGAATAATGAAGTGGCGTACCACCGCGACGGCATTGCGGTGAATGCTGCAGTTGATAACATAATTTCCGGCAATCATCTGCGTGCTAATCAGCGCGGATTACATATCGGCCAGCGTGTCCAGCGAACGCTTGTTACTAGTAATCACTTTCACAGTAATGAACACTCGGGGATCTCGGCAGCGGCGACCGCCGGGCATAATCGCATTCAGGACAACCTTTTCGAGAAGAACCGTCTCGCCTTGTACTTGGCGGCTTCGAATAATGAGATTAGTGGCAATACCGTGCACGCCAACCAGATTGGGATGTACTTACAGTCGCCGGCGAGTAATAATCGCTTATATCAAAACAAAATTGCCGGTAACGAAAGTTACGGGCTTTACATTAAAGCCTTAGCGCACGAGATCAATTATGCAGGAAACAATGCCATCAAGGGTAATCGCATCAATGCGGTGGCCGCGGTTCTTTGAAGAGATTATGACAAATATAGTATTGCCTTTATGGTACCGCTACGGTTTACTAAAAAGTAGACAACGTATGCGATCAACTATTTTCCTCGCCAAGGCTCGTGGGGGATTGATGTCTCGGTTAGGGCTTGTAGCCCTGGTCTTGTTCGTCATCGGGGGATTGGGGGTATTTTCTGCCTCGGCTGCCGCCACGCCTTGTACGAGCACTGATATTCGTTGGGCGAGTTCATCCAATACCATCTACATTTTTGGGGAAAACGTTGTGTGTACCCTAATGGACATTGACCAACTGGTACCCAAGGCGAATCTCGCCCTAGTTAATCCGACCGAGCATATCTGGTTTCTGGGTACTAACTTAGTGGTGCAACAAGGGGCCACGTTGCAACTCCATGGCACCAGCATTGGTGGCGATGTGGACTATTTGCGACTCAAGAGTAACAACACCTCTACTACCCATAGCATTGTCTGGATCCGGGCTGATTGGGGAATAATTGATATCGACACGACCAAAATTACTTCTTGGGATGAGGCCACGGGCGAAACCGATAAAGAATATGAACAATATCGGCGATCATTTATCCAAGCCCGGTCACGGTTGGCGCTCGATGGTGTGACCCCTAATGAATCGCACATGAATATTAAGAATAGTGAAATTGGGTACTTGGGCTACGCGGGGGCGGAAGCTTACGGCCTATCATGGAAGGTCAATGGGAAAGAAGAAAATCTGTTTGATTTGGTCAATATCTATGGCGAGGTGATTAATAATCGCATTCACCACAACTATTTTGGCGCTTACACCTACGGCGCCGAGGGCATGCACTGGCAAGGCAATGAACTTGATAATAACGTGGTCTATGGTCTCGACCCCCACGACAACTCCGATAACTTAGTGATTGAAGATAACGACGCTCACCACAATGGTTCGCACGGTATTATCTGCTCGCGTTTCTGTGACCACTTAATCATTCGCAATAACGTGGCGCGGGATAACGGCGGCAACGGCATCATGCTGCATCGGCTCACCGACTTTTCTTTAATAGAAGGGAATGAAACCTTTAACAACAGTGATTCGGGCATCGCCGTTTTTGACAGCCACCACAACACGATTCGCGGCAATAGAAGCTATGGCAATGCCAAGGGCATACGCTTCAGCGTGGGCAGTTCGCATAACCTAGTAACCGAAAACCAGATTCACGATAACGATTCTTATGGCCTTTACTTCTATCAGGGCAGTGACGCCCCCACGAATTCAGGCGACAGCGGGCGGCCCCACGATAATCAGTTCATTAATAATGAAGTCTCGGGCAGCGGCATCTATGGTCTTAAAATGAAGGAGACTGACGATAACCTCTTTCAAGATAATCACTTTACGGATAACGGCCGATCTCTCTTAATTGAGTTGAGTAGCCACAATCGTTTCGAGAACAATACGATTGAAGACAACAGCGAAACGGGGATCGTCTTAAGCGGGGCTTCCGACCACGAACTTGTTGGCAACCTCATTGAACACAACGGTGACGTGGGTATCTATCTGAAGAAGGAAAGTGACAATGCCGTCATTACCAATAATACTATCCGCCAACACAATAAGTACGGGATTCGGGTAGTGGATAGCGAGGGGGTGACAATCGAGGACAACATCTTTGAAGATAATGGTCAGGATATCAGTTCGTAGACTCGGCGCACGACTGCAGACATTTAGCACTCGCCGTATCTCTCCCCCGCTCGCGTGGGGAGTAATTTTAATGAGCAGCGTGGGGCTGGGTTTCCTGGCTTATAGCGCCGGGCTTTTTCTGGCGTCGCCACTTTTGCTCTCGCTCGCGCACTCGCGCACACTGGAGTCTCTGCCGGCGAGTGTCATACTCTCCACAGAAATAGTAGGGGAAGTACTCCTTGAAGGATCACCGCCCGTGGCGGATATCCAGACGCCCGCTTTGTTGCCGCCCAGTCTATTGCCAAGTCCGGTGCTTGCCGCCACTATCTTGGTGAGTCCCACTGGTGTGGATGCGCCTGACCGGGGGATAGGTGGTCGTCCGTTGCGGACTGTATCGCAGGCTCTACAGCGCGCCCGGCCAGGAGATGTGATCGAGGTGCAAGCGGGCGAGTACCAGGAACACATAGTGACCACGACTGCGGGGCAAGCGCAGCAGCCAATTACGCTCCGGGCGCAGGGTCGCGTGGTTTTCAAGGGTGATCAAAAGCACGGGCGGCTGATGGAGGTACGGCACGACTATTACGATATTTCGGGCTTTGAATTTACGAACGCCGATATTCTCCTGTGGCTTGAGGGTGCCAGGTACGCCAAGATTACCAATAACTATTTTCATGAAGCCCAGGGTGAATGTGTGCGCTTCAAATATCACTCGACGCATAATCTCTTTGCGCATAACCGCGTAGAATTTTGCGGGCGAGAGGATTTTGGCGGCGGCGGTGATGGTAAAAATGGCGAGGGCCTCTACCTCGGTACTGCTCCCGAGCAGCTTGATCGCAACCCAACGCCCGAGACTGACCAGACCAACGCGAACACTATTCGCGCTAATACGTTTAATACCCGGGGGAACGAGTGTGTTGATATTAAAGAAGGAGCGAGCGAGAATGTTGTGGAGTTTAATGACTGTACGGGCCAACGCGATTCCGAGAGCGGCGGGTTCGACGCCCGCGGCAGCGGTAATATTTTTCGCTACAACACCAGCTACGGTAACCTCGGGGCCGGGATCCGGTTCGGCGGCGATGAGGAAAGTGATGGTATTAACAACCAGGCCTACGGCAACGAGCTCTACCAGAATGAAAATGTGGCCATAAAAGTAATGCGCTTACCCCAGGGGCTTATTTGTGGTAACAAAGTTTCTGCAAATGAGAGCGGGTTTTCTAATAACAAGAGTATCCAGAATCCAGCTTGTCCTTTTCCGCTCTCGCCACCAGGCCGGCCTTCTTAAAAAACAATCGTCTTTTTGGTTGACGAATTGCGGGTCGTGGCTCTACAGTGAACTTTGAGTAGAAGAATTGTTGTTCATTTTACGCACCCTATTTACACGGGCAAAAAAGTGCCAAGGAGACACGGATGGGAGTCGGCATTGCTATGTCTCGGATCTGCTGTTTTCAGTGCGGCGACTTGCTCTACGCAAGTGCGCAAGGACACTGGCCACCCGATGGTGATATTCCGCTGATTGGACAGCGGCTCATTTTTTGCTGTTCCTGTTGCACGAAGGAGTCTACGGATGAAGCGACCCAAGAGGGAACGGTGCCAAGTGCGGTACTTGCCACTAGTAGTACGCCATCGTGTTCTCTACCACTTGTTGGTAGTGCACCGCATGCGGCGCATCCCTCGCTGCTAACATTGCAGCAGGCTCGGTACTTTTGGTTGCGGCCGCCTTTAGACAAGTAGACGTCAGAGGCGGTTTCATAGCAGGAAGTTTCTTTTCCAGCAAGGAACTTCCTGCTTTTTCTTAAGGTTTCCTTATTACTCAAGGCAGGCGTTAAATTGTTGGACTTGCTGATTGAGGCGTGTCATTAAAGCTTTGGCGGCCTCAATCTTACTATTTAAAATTGTTACCTGCTCGTTATAGATGCGCTGTTGTTCTTGTAATACTCTCACCGCCTGATTATAGGCAGTTTGTTGCTGCCGCGCTTGATCAACTAACGCTTCGCCTTCGGCTTGGAGCCGTTGGCCTTCATCCCAATACGGCTGGGCTTGCTCGCGGGAGCCAGTTTCTTGGTAGATTTTATTCCCTTCCTCTATTTTAGCGTTACCGGCGGCAATCGTTGCCTCGGCTCGGGCGATCAACGCTTCAATTGCAGTCAATTCCTGGGCGAGGCTGTCTTCTTGGCTCTCAATTTCTTGCCGCGCCTGGTCGAGGGTGGCACTTAAGGCGGCGGTTTCTGCTTCAATTTGTTCAAGTTGGGTGCGCAGACTTTCATCGGGTAGTGGACAGGTGCCGAGCGGCAGCGCGAAGGTTTGCACTGCAAGCCACGTGCGCTGGCCCTCGAAGGTGCCGGGAGCGGCGGCAATGCCAATCTCACTAAATTTCTCGTGCAAAATGTTCTCGCGGTGGCCAGGGCTATCCATCCAGGCTTGGACGAGGGCAACGTCGCTGCCAAAATTGCCGAGCGCCAGATTTTCACCGACGCGAATGTACTCATAGCCTACGCCCTCGACCCAATCAGCCGGGCCTTTGCCGTCAGGCCCGACATGTTCGAAATATTGCTGGGCAAACATGTCCTGCAGCTTTTGCGCGGCGGCGCGATTGAGCAGCGTGTTGGCCGTGAGCGGCGCCTGACCGGCGACTTGTCGGTGTGCATTGGTTTCCTGCAGGATACCGCCCTGGGTGAGCGTACCAGCGTGTGGCTGATCAGGGCCCCGCAGGGGTGGGGGCGTTATGATGCGGCGGGGGTCGTCAAGCAATTCGTCGAGGGAGGGCAGCGCCGCTAAGTCATCGAGCACTACCCGCTGTTGGGGTGAGGACTGATACCATGTTATGCCGAGGATACTCGCCAAGATGATCAGGGCGATAACTATAACTGCTGCCAGCGGCGTAATGTATCCCCTTGAAGTCATCAACATGTTTTCTAGTATACGTCTTTTCTAGTATACGTCAGATTAAGCTCGGGCACGGGCTGTGCCCCCATAGCTCGCTGGTAGCCTGCCACTGTTTGCCTCATTACCATATTTCGATATATCGAAATATGGGCTAAGGGTGATTCTTGGCTCACTGATGGCGTGGGAGTTGGGCCGTGTGGTTTCAGGGTGCGGTGTTGTGGAGATCAACTGAAATATTGATATCTCCAGAAGTTACCGTGCCGCCGGTGGTGTTGTCTTCCGCCGTGTTGCCACCAGTGGTGGCGTCAACAGTAATAGTGTTGCTGATTTGTGTCTCTGTCGTGCTGGTTATATCGCACTCACTGCTAACTTCGGTATTGTTTTCATTCGTCGAGCCAGGGCCGGTATTTTCATTGCGCTGCTCAATATTTACATCGAGATCACAGTTTGCAGCGGGTAAGGGAGAAGGTGAAGGACTGACGCTGGGCTCTGGAGAGGGACTGGGAGAAACTGAAGGCGATGGCTCGGTTGAAGGCGTAGGTGAGGGAGAGGGGAAAATAGCGGACGTGGAAAATTGACTGTTAGTTATAGCTGCGGAGTCTGAAAAAACTGCTAACGTGGCAGGGACAGTCACCAAAAGAACGGCAAAGGCTGTCGCTCCTTTAAGTAATAAGCGCGGTTGGCGCAGCTGTCGCCAAGCCTGCTTCATAGCGGCGAGTTCTTGCAGGATAACTAGCGTTGCCGGCAGCAGAATGGCAAGCGTAAAACCGGTTTTAGTGTGGAGCCAGCGCAGTAAGTATCCTAGATACGGAATAGACATATCGGCTGCGCCGATCACGAAGCCGTGCGGCACTAGTTTAGAATCAGCAACATTATTAGCGTCACCTTGAGTGCGATAAGCTAGGCCTTGCTTCGTGGTGACATTCTCAATAATGCGGTGCGTGGTAGTGCCTTTGGCCGAACGAAATGTAATGATGTCGCCGGGGGCATAGGCCAGCTGCTCTTTCACGGTAATGACGGCACCGGTGGCGATGACGGGCTCCATGCTGCCAGAGCGCACGACGAAGAGTTCGGTAGTACGAACGGTATGCCATATCCCGGCGCTGGCGGTAATTACTGCTACGAATAGGAAAAATGTTACTACTTGCCTGACGCGGGATTGAGAGGTAGTAGGCAAGCGAATTTGGCTGTGATGTTGCTGCAACGGGCGAAACTCTGCGTAAGTAATCACGCGTTCGGAAGTTGGCCGTATTTGTGGTGGTTGAATGCTATCCATGAGGGACAAGGGCGATTGTTTTAATCACCCTTGCTGCCTCACCGATTAACCTTTTAGTTAGCAATTATTCGGCTTATTCAAGGGAGGGGTGTTGGTTCGGGTGTTGCTTCAGGTGTGCTCTGTGTGCCAGTAAACTCGGCATCGAAGTTGACACTTTTATTAGTAGCTTCGCTATTAATATCTAGGGTAGCTGTCATGGTACATCTGGCTTCATCGGAGCCTTCTCCATCAACTGTGCCGTCGTTCGGCCCAAGTGTGCCAAGGCCACCAGTTGGAATACCGCCATCATTTTCCCAGTCAGACAATGGCTTGGCGTCAACTGATCCATCTCCCAGAGTCTCACCATCATCACCGACATCGCATGAGAATCCAACGGAAAGATCTTCTTTGATGTCAGTGGAGTTGGCAGGAAGTGTCTGGATGTTCTCAATAAGAACGCTAAGATCAAGGCTGACCTCACTTTCAGCGCTGCTATTATTTTTTAGCCAGAATTCAAATTCTGAAGTTTGACCCGGCAGCATGTTTTCAACTACAGGACCCTGAATACTATTAAGGTATGCTACAGGGCTATTGCCTTCCTGTGCAATCAGAAGATCTACGTTACCGGTGGCAAATGTGCTGTTTTCAAGCGTGGCAGTGTCAGAGAAGAGTGCACTTGAGACACCGGCAACTGCTGCAAGTACCGCAAGGATAACAGCGCCGCTTACAAGCAAGCGCATAGTAGGATGAATATTTGTTAAGGTCATATCATGTCACCTCCTCTCAAGAAAGTTCTCAAGATCGAGGGTGGCGCACAGGGTGGCAATGGAAAGTGGTGAAAGAGTTCGGCAGTGTGTTTCACAAAAATAAAAGAAGGATCAGTCACGAGATCCCCCTCATGCCCTCCTGCACTTCTAGTTACTTATTGACTAGCGTATCGCATTGCCACAAAAGCACAATGTTTTTGCGTGATGTTGGAGCCTGGCGGAGGGAAGATTCTTTCACTGTTTACGGGGAGAAATTGGTTGTCAGTTCTGGAAAAGCGGTGTTACACTGATACCACGGGGGCGAACAGGGTGTAATTTAACAAAAGTCGACGTTCATCTGGTAATTGACTGCGAGGAGGTGAGTGTAATGCTACAAAAATTAGCAATGATTCTTGGGGTAGTGCTCCTGGCTCTTGGTATCCTGGGGTATGTGCCCGGAATCACCACTGATGGCATGCTCTTAGGTATCTTTGCCGTTAACGGACCGCTTAACGTGATTTACTTGATCACTGGTGCCGCTGCCCTCTGGGGGAGCCGATCCAACCTCAAGAATGCGAAGATGTCTCTCCAGGTCTTGGGCGTAGTCTATGCACTGTTGGCAGTGCTGGGCATCTTCAACATTGAAGGACCGCTCTTAGGGATGCTGGCCCACAACATGGCAGACTTAGTACTCCACGTGGTGCTGGCGGCGGTGGCCTTATATGCCGGCTTTGGCATGAAGGCAGCAATGTCGCCCGGGATGAGTTCGAGTCAGACGCCACCCATGGCATAAATTTCCGGAAATTGATGATGGATATAAGAGAGCCTCATGAAGTCATGAGGCTCTCTGCAGTGGTGGTGCGGATAACTCCCTTGCGTCGGTGAAGTACTCCTGTACAGTAAACAATATGTTGAAAGGGGGTGACGACGCATGTCGTTCAAGAATGTAGTGCAATTGTTGTTGCTCGGAACTGTGACGCTTAGCCTGGTTGCAGTTATCACCCCGAGCGCGGCGGCTTCGCATATTGATTGGGAACAACGTCGCGCACAGCGGGAAGCGGAGCGGGAGGCGCGGCGCCTGGCGCGCGAGAACCCGAGCCCGACGTGCCGGTGTTCAGCCAGCTTGGGCTTGGCGCGGCCGAGTCTGCAGTTTACTAGTGGCGGGGGCTTAACTTTGACGCCCCGGGTTGATGTCAGTATTCGCACACGCGGTGATCACGAGGCGCCACCGTGGGTGGCCGAGTTGGCATATAGCGGCACGACCGAGTATGAGTCGGATGATGTGAGTGTGCCGGCGGGAGTGGCATTTAGCGGGACACAGCAGGTAGCGGCCGGATCATGCGGTGATACGTATACTTTCCGCGGACTGGCGTTACCAGATGTCAGCCTCACTGGCTTGATCCGCTCCCTGGTGGGTGTAGATCAAGAACTTGAAGGAACGGTGCGGCTGCACGCGACGCTCAATAGCTGCGAGCTGGATGAGGAGCAGCGTCAGTTTAGCTTCCGGGTACAGGAGTTTGGGAATCTGAAGATAGGCGGGTGGCGGTCGGCGCGGTAACGTCGCACCAGCAGCAAACAAGGGAAGTTATCCACAGAAATCTGTGGATAACCATCCTTGCAGGGGGAAGAAGTTGTGGTACGAAGGATACAGGTCGAAAACGTGTTGATTTAGGGGGAGCCAACCTAAGAGGACACGATTTCTAAGGAGGGGGACCATTTGATCTTATTGATTACCAAGATCGGTGGAAGAGAATCGTGTTTTTTGTTTATCCGCTTTCACACACAAAACTCGCATGCACCATGAAGCTATGAGAGGAGGTGAGTACAGATGAAGAATACATTTCGCGCACTCTTTGGCGTATCTGCACTCGCACTCTTACTAGTTGCCGCTCCTGTGTTGGCAGCAGAAGTAGATGTGACTGCCGAGAACGTCATGACGGGAGCTGATTCTGACAACAACAACGACACTGATGTTGACAACGACTTAGATGTTAATGTTGACAACGTTGGCAATGTGAGCAACTCTGCCAGCGCGGCCGTAACCACGGGCAACAATGAGCAGAACGAAAACACCGAAGGCGGTGACGTGGACTCTGGCGCGGTTGATGCCTCCACTGACTGGGAGAGCATCGTCAATGCCGGGGCGGCTTTGTTGGACAATGGGGATGGCCTAGAAGTGTCTGCTGATTTCAGCAACGACACAACGGGCGCTGATTCCGACAACGATAATGATCTCGATGTAGATCATGATGTTGATCTGGACTTACGCAACATCGCTAATATTCTGAACTACTTAGCATTGTCTGCCAACACTGGCGACAACGAGCAGAACAAGAATACAATGGGCGGCGAGCTCACGACGGGTGATGTAACTGTTGATTCAATGATTGCCAATTTGGCAAACAATGGCGCCGGTTACGCTAGCCTTGGCACCACCCAGGTGGATGTCAGCGGCAGCAATCACCTCACGGGAGCTGATTCTAACAACAACAACGATGTTGATGTTGACAACGACTATGATCTTGATGTTGACAATACTGCCAACCTCACGACAAGCGTTGTGATTAATGCCCATACGGGCGGCAACGAGCAGAATCGCAACACTCAGGGCGGCTCTATGACTACGGGCAATGTGGAAGTTTCAACGAAAGTTGAAAACTCTGCTAACAACAATTCCAGCATTGGGATTGGTGGCTCAAGTCTCGCCGTCACGGTAGAGGCTTCCAATGACACAACCGGTGCTGATTCCGACAATGATAATGATGTAGACGTTGATAACAACGTTGACATCGATGTCGACAATACCGCTAATGTCTCGAATAATCTGACCGTAAGCGCCAACACTGGCGACAACGAGCAGAACAAGAACACCCAAGGCGGTGGTGTTGAGACTGGTTCAGTCTCCATCAACTTTGAGGCGTTCAACGAAGTCAACAGCAATTAATTTGTCTGTTTGATTTTTGTGCAAGGGGGATAAGTTTTGGCTTATCCCTCTCCATGAGCATCATTTAACGTTAGGACTTTTATGAACAATCGTTTGCGCCGCAGTCTGACAAGGATTAAGAAGAGCCTGGTACTCGGAGTAATAGTCTGGTTGAGCGTGGTAACCCCAGCGGTGACTTTTGCGCAAAGCGTGGATGCAACGGAGGAAACCGCCAGTGCGACTGAATGTACCGGGGCCGGTTGCGGCCAGGGCAGTGATCAGGGAGTGGATCAGGGAAGTGGCCAGGGTGGCCTGTCGGCCGAGGATCTCGGAGCTGATGAAACGGGTGAATTGCCGGAAGGGGTCATCGATACCCGCCAGGGCGCCAGCCAGGGCTCGACTAATGGCGTCACGGCAGCCAACACGAACACTGGTACGAATTCGACAAACACAGCCGGCGTGACAGCGACTAATAGTACCACGACTGGTATTGCGAACACGGCTCTGGATACCACGAATGCCGCCGCGACGGGAACAACTGGCGGCAACACGAGTAGTAACAACACGGGGGGCACCGGGATTATCACGGGTTCAGCCGGGATTGGTGTTACCCAAGTTAAAAATGATAATACCGCCACGGTGAACGGCACCGCTGGTTTACAGGTAGAAGGCCACAACGGCAATTACGTGGGTGATTTGAACTTAGGTTTTGGGGCGGGGACAGCTAATTTATCAGGCGGCAGTTCAATCCGCGCGGTCAATGAGGCGACGGGGGCGGGCTCAACTAATAACGTGGGCATTGCCACGCGGACAGAAGAGCTCAATGAGGTGCAAAACGATGGGCGGATTGATAATATCTTGGATTTAGCGGCGATTACGGGACAAAATGTGGCGAATAAGAATACGGGGGATGCAGTGATCACCACGGGTGATGCAAATGTGGCAGCGACTCTTGTTAATTTGTTAAATACAACGGTGATTAATGGCGACTTGTGGATTACGGTGGCAGACATTTTTGGCAACCTCGAAGGCAACATTAATCTGCCTGACTTCTCGAGCTGGGTCGCGGCGCATCTCCTGGGGATTGAGGTGGCGAATGAAAACACTGGGACAAACTCAACCAATGCGATTGCGGTTGATGTGTCAGATCGCGCGACCACGACGATTGATAATGACGCTGATATTACCACGACGGTAAATGCGGAGGCTGTTACTGGACAAAACGAAACGATGGCTAATACCGGCGGAGCCGAGGTTACCACGGGCGATGCCCAAGTTTCAGCGGGTGCTATTTCGATCGCCAATACCACCGTAGAAGGCGGCAACTGGGGTTTGGTGATTGTCAACGCGCTCAATCGCTGGCTCGGGTTTTTAGTGGGCGATAGCGGCGAAGTCCGCGCTTTATCGCAAGACGAGACGTTGCATGAGATTGCCGCGCGTAATACTAATACGGGGGCGGATTCTGATAACACGATTGGGGTGGAGGTAGAACGAGAACGTACCACGACGGTTGCCAACGACGCGGTGATTAATAACGAGATCAACGCGCAGGCGATTACTGGCCAGAATGAGGCGAATAAGAATACGGGTGGGGCGCAGATTGCTACCGGGGATGCCAATGTGCAGGCCACGACGGTGAATATTGCTAATACGACCGTTAAGGACGGCTCACTCTTTATTGCCGTCGTTAACATTTTTGGCGACTGGCTTGGTGATCTCTTCTATGGCGGCAGCGCTCTGGGCACGACCGCGACTGGGCCCGCGAGTGTGGTGGTGGCCGAGGCGCGCAGTAGCGAGACGGGGGCGGACTCGGCTAATACCATTGATATCAACTACGATCGCCACCAGGAGACAACCATTGATAATGAAGCTGATTTGGCCACGACCCTGAATGCCACGATTGATACAGGCAGCAACCGGGCCAGCCGTAACACCGGCGGGGCGCTGATTGATACGGGGGATGGGGCCCTGGCGCTGCATGCACGCTCGGCCGCCAACTTGACGGGTATCGCGGGCGCGGCGGGCGTGGGTATCGCGATCCAGGGTTTAAACGAGACGACGGGCGCTAATTCCCAGAATCGGATCCGGGCGCACATTAATGATGAGCATATTATGACAATTAATAACGACGCTAATGTGAGTACTGTCATTGGTGATCGTCAGGTGCCGGCGATGGTTAATACGGGCAATAATGTCGCGAACCAGAATACTCTCGGGGCGATGATTATGACCGGTGATATTGCGGCCGAGGTGGCGATCCATAACCTGGTCAATCAAGTCTTGGTTGCTTTAACCGGGCAGGGCATTGTTGTTGACGCCGATTTTGCCAATCGTCTTACGGGGGCGTTGTCGACGAATAGTAATGAGCTGACGGTTGAACAACAGGCACTGCTGGCAGTGCTCAATCGCGGCCTCGTTGATAATATTATTAACTTGCTCCTGAATACCGGTGGCAATACGGCGAATGAAAACACCGGCGGCGGGGCAATTTCAACAGGTGACATTTGTGTTGAGGGTGTGGTGAAAAATGTGGTTAATGACGTGAGCGCCACGGGCGTGGGCGGAGCCTCGCTTGATCTTGATCAGGAGGCTCATCTGCACACCGCTGCCCAGCTCGGTGCGACCACCGGAAACAACGAGGCTCATCGCAATACGGGCAAGCAGCAGGTGACTGATGCGGAAGGTATCTGTCCCAAGCTCGCTGTGGTAGTCACCCCGTCACCATCGCCATCACCAACTCCCGCCCCGGAAGAAGGTCAAGGCGGCGGTGAGGAAGCGGGCGCAGAGGCACATGACGAGGAAGAAGCCCCGGCAGCCGCGGGTGGGGCCGCGGAAGCAGAACCAAGAGTTGCCGCAGCGGTAGAGATGCCACCCGTAGCCGAGCGGATCTTGCGTCGTTTCCCGGTGGCGGGCGGAGAACAAGCCGCCATGATTTTGCAAGGCAAAAAGCGTCTACCGTGGCCTTTCTTTGTGGCCATGAGCCTGCTGTTAGTGGGTACAGCGTGGCGCTTTGATATTCGTGCCCGTGCGGCACAGCGGTAGCCACTACTTACGAGCTCTCTTGTCAGAGGGCGGGATAGTTTTTCTTCTTCTCTAATATTTTAGGGTCTGTCTTGATGGTACTTAGCGGCATGACCCTCGCATTTCTATGAATAGTGTGCTATAAAATCTTGTTCTATGCCGACTGCTCTACCGAAAAAATACCTTGCCCTTGGGGCCGTGCTACTGGTGGCGGTGGCGGGACTCGTCATTGCCAGTTTTATGGTGGCCCAGCGGTTCAATAAGCAAGCCCTGGCGCAAGAAGCCTGGCTGAAATTGACGGCAGCGCCGAGCTACCATGCCCGCGCGGAATTACTACTCAATCTTCCGGTGCGCCTGCAAGGGCGCGAGCGCCCACTCAACCAGATTACACTCCGTACCGAAGGCGATGTTGTCCGCGATACCACCGGTGTACCAGAATTCACGGGCACGCTCTTTACCGAGGCTCGCGGACGAGGGACCGTGTTGTTTGCTGATGGGCAGCTTCGGCTACTGGCCGAGGCTGTTGCCTTTCGTTTGGAGAATTTGCCGGTGCTGGTTAACCCTACGGGGAGCTTAGTTGAGAAGTGGACTTATGTAGATAGCCGGTTGCTGACAACACGTAACGGCCCCGAGATTCGCCAAGTTTTGAGCGACGTTTTTAGCCAGCTGGCGTATCAGGGTAAAGAGCAGGATAATGGCGGGGCGATCTGGCGCTACGCGGGGAGCTTAAGAGCGGAAGATGAAGCCCGGCTGATCGCTACCTTGCAGCACCAAGTTTCGGGCAATCATGGCTACCATATTATTGCTCGTCTCTTACAAGCCTACGATGTGCAATCGCTGGTGGTTGATGTGGCGACCGAGACACAGGAGGTGCGGACAATAACGGTGACGTTTGTGATGCCAGAAAGTGCCTCATCGGCGAGTGCGCTCGCGGTCTTGAATTTAGCTTTTAGTGATTACGGGAAAGCAGTCGTGATTGATCGCCCCGTCAAGCAGTTGACGGTCCGTCCGGAAATTTTTTCTCGCATTGTGGGTACGGGCGAAATTTTGCCTCAACCATAAGACGCCTCAAGCTTACGGTGGGCATTGCCTAACAATGCACTCCCGGTCGCTTCCCGCGGACTGCCTCAAGCAGTGGCGGAGAAAACTATATATTGAATTTTCACTACCGGGTATACTAAATGCTACTGTATGCCCTTCGCGACTCTGCAGCACCAGTCTGCCGAACAACAGACTCTCATCTTCTCTAATCCTGAAGAGGCTTTGGCGTTTACCCACGAGCTTCGAAAACGCATCCACCGAGCGCCACGAGGGAGCACACATAGCCTGCGCGATATCGTGGCCCAAGCGGTAGCCGAGCAATTTGCACAATGGGGCGAGGCGGTCGACAGGGTGCGGGAACCCTGGCAGCACAATCGGGCCGAGCACCAAGAAGCGCAGCGTTTAGTTGAGGTGGCTTTTGCGCATGACCTACCGACAGCCCTGCGGCGCGCGCGGCAGAGTTCTCATTACCCGCGGAATCTTGATTTATTCCACGATGCCCTCACGGCTGAACTCTACCGTATCCTCCAGCCGCATCACCCCAACCGCCAGCCACTCGGCAGCTGGAGGCTGACAGCAAGTATGTGCATGGCGGCCGCTACCTTGTTGATAGTTTTGTTGTTCATTGCCGCCTAGTATGTCGCCAGCCTTATTTTCTGCCTTGATCTTTCTGGGGGCCGGCGCGGTGGGGGTCATGCTGTGGCTGGTGGCGCGCAGCCTGCGCGAGTACCTACGGATGCGCCTCCCGCTTGATCAACAGAGGCTGCCGTCGCGAGATACCAGTCAGGAGCCTTCGACCAAAGCTATCAAGGGATCGATGGCGCCGCCTGGCTTGCCGACCGAGGGGGTTGGACTTGGTCACAATGTATACGGCGGAAAAGAGACTCCGATTTATTTGACGGAAGCTGATCGTCGGCGGCATTTGTATCTTATCGGCCAACCCGGCACGGGGAAGAATAATCTATTCTTCAACATGATTTTACAAGATATGCGCGCCGGCCGCGGCGTCGGCGTAGTTGATCCGCGGGGAGAACTGATTGAAGATCTCTTGCTCCATGTACCGCCGGCGCGGCGCCAGGATGTGATCCTTTTTGATCCCCAAGATACCCAGCGTCCGCTCGGGTTTAATGTGCTGACGGTGCGCGACGAGGCCGAAAAAGAGATAGTGATTAATGAAGTGGTCAAGATTTTGCATCAGCTCGCCATGAGGCTTAGTCCGGAGTCGAAGGGATCAGCCTTCACGCGTTACCTGGATCACGCGCTGTTGGCGGTGATGGAAGATCGGCAAGCGACTTTGCTTGATGTACCTCGTCTATTTATTGACAGGGATTTTCGGGCAGCGATTGTTGCCCACAGCCATAATCCGGTCCGGCGACAGTTTTGGGAGCAAGAGTTTGAGCGGGCACACCCGGGGCAATTAGTGGTTGACCGGCTACGCTATGTGATGAGCAAGCTGGGCCGGTTTATGAACAACAGCGTGATGCGCAACATTATCGGCCAGGAGAACTCGCCGTTTGATCTTCAGGAAATTATGGATCAGCAAAAGATTCTCTTAGTTAATCTCGCCCCGCGCAGTTTAGGTAATATTAATTCTGATTTATTAGGCGCTGTCTTAGTCGCCAAAATGCAAATGGCGGCAGGCAAGCGGGCTAGTTTGCCCGAGTCGGCTGGTGCTACCTTCTATCTCTACCTTGATGAGTGGCAAAATTTTACTACTGACAGCATGACAGCAGTCTTATCAGGGGCTGGTCAGTATCCTTTAAGTCTTAATTTAACGCATCAGTTTACCCAGCCGCTCGACGCACCGGTGCAAAAAGCGATTTTTGACAACGTGGGGACAATTGTTAGTTACCAGGTTGGTGAACAAGATGCGACCGCGCTGGCGCCGCTATTTGCCCCAATCTTTTCCGAGTATGACCTGTTAAATTTAGAGCGCTTTACGGCCTATGTTCGCCTGCTGGTGAAGGGAGTGCCGCAGCCACCGTTTAGTTTGCGCCCGCCACTGCCACCAGCTTATGGGGATGCCGCGGGCCGCGATGCGATTCGGATGCATTCGCGTACTATCTACGGGCGGCTGCACTCGCAGGTAGAAGAAGAAATCTTGCAGCGATTGCAGCTCGGGGCAACCCGACTGCACCACACTTCATTACCAGAGCCGCAGGCAGCAGCGTCATCCGTGCAGGTGCGCTAAAGGCCGCCGCCGGAGCGTCTAGTAATTTTATTCCCGTACCTGGTATACTCTGGAATACGTATTTAGAATCACTGATTATCTATGCCTGATACTTCATCTACCCCGCAGCTCCAGCCCGTGCCGGGACCCAGTAGTACCGCCCAGCCGGCGCGTGTTGGCGGCCCCCAGCCGCTCAAGAAGCTGCCGCGCTGGAACCGTAAGAAAATAACGATTATTGCAGGCGTTGTCACCCTGGTACTGTTGGGTGTCATTGGCGGGTATACAGCGTGGCGTTCATTTGCCTCGGTCAGCGAGGATTCAGGAGTTTTTGGTAACCTGCCGTTTGCTGAAGATCGCGCGGCGCAACTTGCAGAAGAGCGTAAGGCGACGATGAGCGGCTTGTCCGGGGTCGCGTGTGCGCATCCTGACCGGCGGGCGATTGGCGTAATGCTGGCAGGGGATCCTATTAATCGTCCCATGTCTGGTTTTTCCCAGGCTGATATGGTGTGGGAGCTGCCGGTGTTAACGAGTAATGTGACGCGCTTGCTGGCGGTGTATCAGTGTGGCGAGCCGGCAGATGTCGGCTCGGTGCGTTCTGCTCGCCATGACTATCTTTTTCTCGCGGATGGCATTGATGCAATCGTGGCCCATTGGGGCGGGAGCTACCATGCCCTCAACCGCATCGCGGTCGGGGAGTTTCAGACGCTGAATGCGCTCACTAATCCCCATAATGCGTTCTTCCGTAAAAGCCATCTGCCGGCTCCCTATAACGGCTTCACGACGTACGAGCGTTTGTGGAATGCTCTGCAGCAACTAGGTTACCGCACGACCACTAACTTCAAGGGCTATGATTTTAAAGATGATATTCCCGCGAGCGAACGGATTGCCGGCGGCAAGCTATCAGTTGGTTGGCCCGGCCAATACCAAGTAAGCTACGAGTATGATCCGGCGACCAATCGATACGTTCGGTACTGGGCGGGGGTGCGGCAAGTAGATGAGGCCGATAAGCAAATAGTGGCGCCGAGCGCAGTCGCAATTGCGCGCGCGCCGAACCAGTTTGCTGATGGGCCGGGCGGGTACAACGAGGTAGGGATTGAAGGTGAAGGCGCCCTCGAAGTTTACCAAGACGGCAAGATGATTAAAGGGACCTGGAAGAAAAATCCCCTCGATCCGAAAGATCCTGTTCATTTCTTAAATGAACAAGGTGAGCCGATTATTTTTACGCGAGGCCAAGTGTGGGTGATGACACCGGATACCACGATTGCGGTGATCTGGGAACCCCACCAGATAGGAGTGCCGGCGACGCCTGGCTAAGGCTTAGGGCTGCCAGGAAGCGCGCATCATGATTAGTTATTTTTACGGAGAAGATACATATCGAGCCCACGGCGCGATTGCCGCGATAGCGGAAAAACAAACAGCGCGGATTTATTGGCTGACTCGCGGTGACCTCGAAGCCCGCCCCCTGGCAGAAATACTTAGCCAAGGCAGCAGTCTGTTTGGACAGTACTTGTTTGTGATCCAAGATGCCGCGGCCTTTCCTTTACCCTTGCAGGAAGCGGTGATAGCGGCGAGTCAGGGGACAGCTGCCGGTATTGTGTGGGATCGCGGGGCGCCTGATAAGCGCTCGCGCTTGTTTCGACATTTTAAAAAAAATGCCCGGGAATTTGTCTACCCCTCACCACCGGTGATGGTGGAATGGTTGGCGCGTGAAGTGAGTCAGCGCGGAGGGGTACTCGAGGAAGCGGCCGGGATGGTGCTGCTGACACGAGTCGGTTACGATGGCTGGCGGTTACTCAACACGGTGGATCAATTGCTACTCACCCATGATCGGCTCACCACGCGCGTGGTGAGCGACGCGCTGCCAGTGAAAGGCGAAGCAGAAATTTTTGCTGCCTTGCAAGCGGTGGCGCAGGGGAATGAGCACCATGCCTTACACCACATTGAAGGCCTGTTGCAGGCCGGCAGCAGTGAGTTCTACATTATCTCGATGCTGGCCTATCAGCTGCGGACGCTGGTGCTGATTCGCCGAGGCCTGGCGCGCCAGCTGACTGCGCCCGCGATTGCGCAGGAGCAGGGGCTTCATCCTTATGTTGTTCAGAAAAATATGGCGCTGGCGCGGCAGTTTTCTCCAACTGTGCTGCTCGATAATCTCACCAAGATCTTGGCAACTGATTTTGCGATTAAACAAGGAAAAGTCGACCCGCGAACGGGGCTTTATATGTTGGTTATTGCTCTTCTGCAACCAGCCCGAGTCGCAGCCGCTTGAACGGGCGCAGTCCTTACGCGGCTAATTTGTTGATTGCTGCCTGGAGCCGTGATTTTTTGCGGGCGGCGGCGCGCTTGGTCAAGATGTGGTGGCGGACAGAGCGGTCGAGTGTTTTTTGCGCGGTGGTGAAAGCGCCTTGGGCCGATTCTTTTTTCCCACTAGTAATAGTATGGCGAAGTTCTTTAAGGCTCGCTCGGAGCTTACGACGCCAACGATCATTAATAGCCCGGCGGCGTTGACTGACTCGGAGCGCTTTTTTTGCAGCTGATGTTTGCGGCATGCCGTTTAAAGTTTTAGGTAAGAGGCCCGCTGGCGAGAAAGCTTTGAGCTATCGTAGCGGATAGCAGGTAGCTTAGGGGGTGGGGCCGGAAAAGTCAAAAGCGGCCTTTAGAGTATCTTGTGCGGCGAGAGGGTGGCGGACGGCGGGTGGAAGTGACCAATGCCGATAAGATCCCCGTGAGAATCTAGGAGGGCAAGGGGACTATCTGGCGTTAGGGGATGATTGAGGGAAGACCACGGAATACTTCTCCCCTGCTTTAATTGTGCGACGTTATCTGGCGTAAGGGTGAGGGCGGGCAAATGTTCGACAAGGACGCGACTTGGTTGTAACAACTGGGGGAAGTTGTGGGCTGTTACTTGCGCCAGCGGCGGCGAATTTTGCACGGTAAATTTGCCGATTTTTGTCCGCCGCAGCGTCTTTAGGTAGGCGCCGGTCTCCAGGCTTTGTCCGATATCCCGAGCGAGGGCGCGGATATACGTGCCGCGCCTACTGACGACCCGTATATCTATATAAGGATAGTGGTAGTGAATAAGTTCGAGCGTCTCAATCGTGACTGGCCGCGGCAGCCGCGGGATGTTCTCCCCTGCCCGGGCGTATACATAGAGCCGCTTCCCCTGCCGCTTGAGAGCGGCATATGCCGGGGGCACCTGTTGGATTGGGCCGACAAATTGTTGGAGCGTGGCGGCAACGAGATCGCGCTGGGGTTGCCGCGCTGATTGAGGCGTGATTTTTCCGGTACCATCATCAGTATCGCTCGTGGCGCCTAAAACAACCGTCGCCTCGTAGGTTTTGGCCAAGTCATGGGCGTGCTCGGCAAGGCGAGTCGCGCTGCCGACAACCAGGAGGAGGAGGCCGGTAGCAAAAGGATCGAGTGTGCCGGTGTGGCCGATGCGCCGGATGCCGGTAATGCGGCGCATGGCCGCCACGGCATCATGAGAGGTAATACCGGCTGGTTTATCAATGGCTATGACGCCAGCGATAGTTGGGGGGTGTTTGGACATGTCGCTTACTATACGTTAAATTGGCTGTATTATTAATTATTCTTAAGTGTTCTTAAGAAGGCCAGCACCGCACGTTATTTTATGGCAAAACATGCATTAATCACCGGCATTACCGGTCAAGATGGTTCTTATTTAGCAGAGTTCCTGCTGGAGAAAGGCTATAAGGTTTATGGCCTGGTCCAGCGCCAAGCGACTGATCCGTTTGACAACATTCGGCATATTTTAAACGATGTTGAGATTTTTGCCGGCGACCTCGGTGATTCATCGTCGTTACTTAGAGCGGTGGACGTCTCCCGCCCTGATGAAATTTATAACTTGGCGGCGCAGTCATTTGTTAAAAGTAGCTTTGAACTGCCCGAGATGACGGGCGAGGTGACGGGCGTGGGGGTGACGCGTCTGCTGGAAGCCATGCGGACGGTGAAGCCAGATGCGCGCTTTTACCAAGCTTCTAGTTCGGAAATGTTTGGTAAGGTGCAAGAAACGCCGCAACGTGAGACCACTCCCCTATATCCGCGTAGTCCGTACGGTGTGGCGAAGGCGTATGGTCACTACATGACCATAAACTATCGCGAGAGCTACGACTTATTTACCTGTTCGGGCATTCTCTTTAATCACGAGTCGCCGCGCCGAGGCTATGAATTCGTTACCCAGAAAATTGCCAGCACGGCCGCGTATATCAAGGAGGGTTTAGTGAAGCAGTTGATCCTGGGGAATCTCGAGGCGCAGCGTGACTGGGGATTTGCTGGGGACTACGTGGAAGCGATGTGGCTTATGCTGCAGCAAGACACGGCTGATGATTATGTGGTGGGGACGGGCGAGACGCATTCAGTCCGCGAATTTCTCGATGTTGCGTTTCAGCACCTGGATTTGGATTGGCACGATTACGTGCGCAGTGACGAGCGGTTCATGCGCCCGGCGGAAGTGGATATTTTAATCTCCGATCCCACCAAGGCGCGTCAGCAATTAGGCTGGCAAGCCAAGGTCAGGTTTCCGGAGTTAGTCAAGATAATGGTAGAAGCAGCGCGTGAACGCATCGCCCGCATTAAAGCTGGGGAAATTCCTGCCTTACCAATTGCTTAAGGGGCGGTGGCGCCTTGATCTTCTCCGATTGAAGACACAAAGCTCATGCCCACGAGTAGCACCATTCTGATCACCGGCGGCGCGGGTTTTGTCGGCCGTCATCTCATTCAGGAGCTACAGCGCTACCAGCCAGATGTTCGCCTCGTAGTGTGGGATCAAACTCTTGCCGGCTTACCGGCTGGAGTTACGGGCGAGATGATTGATATTACGCAACCACGCTCGTATCAAGTAAGTTTAGCGCAGCACCGGCCGGACTGGGTGATTCATCTGGCGGCGGTCAGTGCCGTGGGTGAGAGCCTGCGCGATCCCGGGCGCGCGCGGCAGATAAATTTTGAAGCCAGCTGTGCCCTGCTGGCAACGGTCGCAGAGGAGAGTCCACCGAGTAAATTGCTGGTGGTCAGTACTGCAGATATTTATGGTCAAGGGGCGGCCACTCCCCTGCCAGAATTACCGCTCGCGCAAGCCCACCCGCGTAATCCTTACGGACAGACGAAATGGGAAATGGAACAACATGTTGAGCAGCACTACCTTGATCGGGTGATTCGCGTTCGGCCTTTTCCCCATATTGGTCCCGGGCAGCGCCCTGGTTTTGTGACGGCTGACTTTGCCTCACAAATTGCTGCGATTGAAGCGGGGCAGCAAGAGCCGGTAATGGCAGTCGGTAATTTGACAGCGCAGCGTGATTTCACGGATGTGCGTGATGTGGTGCGGGCGTATCGGTTACTTCTGCGCCACGGCGTGATGGGTGAGGTTTACCATGTTGCCTCGGGCCAGGCGGTGAGTATCAAAACAATACTCGATGAGTTCCTCGAACTTACGACTGCCACCATTACTGTGGCGCAAGATCAAGAGCGCCTGCGCCCAGTTGATGTGCCGATTCTCGTGGGTGACGCGAGTAAACTTAAGGCGGTAACTCACTGGCAGCCAGCGATACCGCTTCAGCAATCACTGCACGACATTCTTGAGTGGTGGCGTCATACCCCACCGTCTTACAAATCTAGGGGAACTTCGGCGACTCGGTAAACGCTATAATCCTGTTCGGTCAAAAGCCGTGGATAGTGTTGATCGAACCAGGGTTTATTAGCACCATTTTGGAGTTCGGGGGGGCCGATCACGACAATGGTAATGTTATTTTTTTGCAGTAAGGTGGCGGTCGTGGTCCCCCCACTAAAAATTTCCCGACTATCGCGAAGGCGCTCCTCGTATTTTCCTTGCCAGCCTTGACTCCAAAGCCAGCCTTCATAGGCGAGAAAACTGGGTCGGCCGGCATATACAAAAACGGGGTGGTTAAAACTCGGGGCGGTGAGCACAACATCATTGGGTTGAGTTAGAGAGCGCACCGCCGCGCCGATTTTTTCGTCAGTGGGCGTGGTGAGGAGCAAGGGGGTTGTCCGGTGGCTCACCGCGCGCATGATTTCTAATCCGCCGGATAGACCAAGCACGGGGAGAAGCAGCATGACTGCTAGCTTGCCTCCCCAGTTTTTTTGCTGCCACCAACTGCCGAGTAATGTTCCCACGGCGATGGCAATGATCAGCCACCCCGGGGCGAAAATTTTAGTGTTGTCCCAATCCCACGGCGCAAAGCGGAAAAGGTTAGCGGCGACAAAAGGCGTGAGGCTGCTTAAGACAAGCGCTGCCAGAGGGCGATTGTTTTTAAGTAACAGTACCGTAGCGACGGGGGCCAGCAGTATATAGAGACCAATATTTTTAAACCAGAATATGGGCCAAGTACTATTGGGGGCGAGCCACCCTGGGTGAAGGCCGAGACTAGCGGCACCGGCGCTTGGTTGGAGCAGGCTGATGATGTACCAGCCGCCTAAGCCGATTGCTAAAGCCGCGCCCGCGATCCACGCCAGCTCCCGCTTAGTGTAGGCACTGGCATGTAGCAGCAGCATCCACCCGAGCCACGACAGCCAGATGAGCAGGAAAGCGGCCCACGTAAAAGGGTGCAGGAAAGCGAGGAGCAAGCCGCCGATAATAATACTGACGAGGGCATAGTACGATTTCTCTAAGAAGAATCGCCAACTGACATATAGTAGTCCGACAAAGAGGGGAAAACCGAGTAGATATGCCCGTTGGTGCAGCATCATAATGAAGGGATTGAGAATGACCATGTCGGCCTCATGCCACGCGGTAACGCCGTGAGGTAAATTGCGCAAGGCGAGAGTCCAGGCGGTCGGGGCAGCGCGTAGTTCAGCCAAGATCAACCAACCGCTTAACCCGCCAAAACTGACAAAGAGCAGGGTACTGATGATGGCCGCGGCCCACGACTTGGTCATTTTCCACACGAGCCATTCACAGAGTCCAACGAGCAACATCGCGAGGACGATAGTTGGTAGGGAGAAGGCGGCAGCTGTTGGCAGGCCGAGGCGCCATAACCAACCCGAGAGCAAATCAGCAGCAAAGGCATAGCCCACTGATTCACCAGACAGGACAAAACTTTCTTGGGGCCACCACCCCTGTTCGGCCAAAAATGTACCCACGCGAATATGAAAAAATAAATCTCCCCAGCCTGTTGTCAGGGCTGTGACGGTGTTATGAGAGGCATCTTGCCAGATGGCGTAGGAGGCCAGATAGCCGGCACCAATGAGGAGCGCTAGGGTGCCGGCTATAGGCAGCAATGCTCGGAAAGAAAAATGGAAGGGCGGCCGTGCGAGTCGCATCTTTGCAGTATACCAGTCTGTTTTTAATGGCGAAGGGGTAAAAGCTTATGCTACAGTGGCGACGTATGGTTAGCAAAGCTCTATCACTGGTGTGGCCTAGTCGTCCCTTTCTCATCCTTGTGTCGTGGTTATTACTGGTCCTGGTGCTGACTATACTCGTGACCCAGGCTTATCATCCTTCCTGGCGCTCTCATTTACAGGTAGATGTGGTGGTTTTTCAGATGCGGGCACTACACTTTTTACAGCAAGGCACGTGGGCCAACGTTGGCTATAACGAGTATCAACCGGGGGCACTATGGTTCTTTGCTTGGCTGGCGTGGCTCACTCCGACCCCGTTTAACTTCGATGCCTACTTAACGGTCGTGGTGCTGGTGAACCTAGGATTGATTCTTGCTCATGGGTATTTTTTTAGTCGCTATGGGCATCGGTATGCCCTGCTCTTCTTTGCTATTCTCGTGGGGGCGATGGGACCAATCCTCTTCTACCGCTTCGAGCTTATTGTCTCGCTGCTGGTACTAATTGCCTGGAGGTTTTTCCAGAAAAAAAACTTTCCGCTTGCGGCGACGCTGCTTGGCTTAGCCTGCGCGATAAAAGTTTATCCCGTTATTTTACTACCTTTGTTTATGGCGGAAGCGGTTGCCCGCCGACAGATGCGCAATATCATCTGGACGGTCGAGTTTTTTGCTCTCGGTCTAGTGCTACCGGTGGTGTTATTTATTGCCCTCGGGGGATCATTATCAGAGACGTTAACGTCAGTTAATGTCCATCAGCTCAAACCGGTCGGTTTAGAGGGTCTATGGGGGACCCTGATTACCCTCGGTCAACAGATCGCGGGGATTCCCTTGCGCATCACTCCGAGCTACGGCGTCCATGGGTTCACCCCTGATCTCCCCGGGCTGACCACTGGGTTTTTGAATAATTTTTGGTTGCTACCGTATGGTGTAACCTTGGCCTATATCTATTGGCGGGGACGCCAGCGGGGTTATAGCGATGCTGGTTTAGCTTTTATGTTAATCCTGGTGTTTGTTTTTTTCTCCAAAGTATTAAACCCGCAGTATTTGTGGTGGTATATTTCTTTTTTACCTCTCGTGCCTTTGGCTTGGTATGACCGCGGCCGTTGGTCGCTGATCATCCTCACTGCCTGTTTAAGCCTCGTCATTACCCAAGTTATCTACCCGGTGCGTTACTCGGAGTTTTTGGATTGGTTTAATGGTCGTGGTAGCAATCCGGCAACATTTTACTTAAGCATCCTGCGCAATGTCCTGATCCTTATCCTAGGCTTGTTTGCTGGCGATGGTATCTGGCGGCACTACCAGAGGACTCGCCACCAACAGCGGGAAGTGTTTACTCCCGAGGTTACCTAAAGTTTATTTTTCTTACCGGCATTATGCAGCTGGCGAATCATATCACGTAATTCTGCCGCTCGTTCAAATTCTAAGTTGCGCGCGGCTAATTCCATTTTGCTCGACAGCTCCTTAAGGGCTCGCTTGCGTTCGTCAGGGGGAATGTCGTCCAGGGATGGCATCTCGTACTCTTCGCGGCGCTTGCCGGCGAGGCGACTATCGCGAACGGCTTTCACAATGGAGCGAGGGGTGATGCCATGGTCTTGGTTGAACTGCTGTTGTACGGCCCGCCGCCGCTCTGTTTCCTCGATGGCGACCTTCATCGAACCCGTAATTTTATCGGCGTACATGAGCACTCGGCCATCAAGATGGCGAGCGGCGCGACCCATGATCTGCACCAGCGAGGTACTGCTGCGTAAATACCCTTCTTTGTCGGCATCCATAATCGCGATGAGGGATACTTCGGGTAGATCAAGGCCTTCTCGCAAAAGGTTAATACCGACTAGGACATCGTACGTGCCAAGGCGCAATTCGCGTAAAATTTCTAGGCGTTCAAAGGTGTCAATATCCGCGTGGAGATATGTCGCTTTCTTACCCATTTCTACGAGGTACGTTGCCAACTCCTCGGCCATGCGTTTCGTCAACGTGGTGACGAGCACACGCTGCTGTTTGTTAATGCGCTGCTCAATTTCATCAATGACATCGTCAATTTGGCCCTGGGTCGGGCGCACTTCTACTTGGGGATCAAGTAAGCCGGTGGGCCGGACAATTTGCTCGACCACCTGGCGCCCGGTGGCGCGCTCATAATCAGCGGGGGTCGCGGAAACAAAAATAGTCTGGGAAATTTTGTCTTCAAACTCATTAAATTTAAGCGGCCGGTTATCCAAAGCGCTTGGTAGGCGAAAACCGTGCTCAATTAATACTGCCTTACGCGCTTTATCGCCAGCATACATGCCCCCGATCTGGGGGATGGTCATATGAGATTCGTCAATAAAAGTGAGGAAATTATTGCCGAAAGCATACCGGAAGTAATCCAGTAATGTAGCGCTGGGTTGGCCTGGAGCGCGGCCATCTAAATGACGAGAATAATTTTCAATCCCCGAGACAAAGCCCAGCTGCTCGATCATTTCCAAATCATAGGTGGTTCTTTCCTGAATTCGTTGGGCTTCGAGCAGTTTTCCTCGGGCGGTGAAGTGGTTAATCTGTTCTTTAAGCTCGGCCTGGATATTACCGAGAGCGGCTTGCATGCTGGCGGGTGAGGTAATGTAAAATGTGGCGGGAAAGATAGCGGCCTGCTCCACGGAACGGATGACTTCGCTGGTCAGGTGATCAAGGTAGTGGAGTTGTTCGAGGCGCGGGCCAAAAAATTCGAGACGTAAAATAGTTTCTTCGCCGGCAGGATGAATATCCACGACATCGCCACGCACGCGGAATGTGCCGCGGGTTAAATCAGTATCATTGCGAGTGTATTGGAGTCGGGTTAAATGCCGCAGCAGCTCTGCTCGTCCCAGCGTCTGGCCCCTAACAACGGCCAGGCGTGATTCCAAGTAGTCACGGGGCGCGCCGATGCCATAGATGCAGGAGACGGAGGCCACCACGATGACGTCGCGACGGGTCAGTAAGGACTCCATAGCGGCGTGCCGCAGGCGATCAATCTCTTCATTGATATTGGCATCCTTAGCAATGTACGTATCGGTGCGGGGAATATAGGCTTCGGGCTGGTAGTAGTCATAGTATGAGACAAAGTACTCTACGGCATTATCAGGAAAGAACTCTTTGAACTCGGCGGCCAATTGGGCGGTGAGAGTTTTGTTGTGGCTCATCACCAGTGTGGGTTTCTGCAGGGCAGCAATCACATTGGACATGGTGAAAGTCTTCCCCGAGCCAGTCGTGCCCATGAGAGTTTGCCGGCTATCTCCCCGGCGAAGACCAGCCACCAGCTGCGCAATAGCTTGCGGTTGGTGCCCGGCTGGCTGGTAGGGGGCTTGGAGAGTGAATTTTTTTGGCACGCTTCGAGCTTACTGGGGCAGCCGCCAGCCTTCAAGTCTAGGTAGCTTCGACTAGTTTTTTGCCGTACGCTACAGATATGATTGCGCGATTGACCGGCCAGGTCTTAGAGCAAGAAGCCAAAGCCCTCATTGTTGATGTCCAGGGCATAGGCTACCGAGTAATGGTCCTCAAAACTCTGCACGAAAAGGCGCAAGTGGGTGCGGTAGTCAACCTTTATACCCACCACCAGGTTACAGATGAGTCACAGGCGCTCTACGGTTTTATCAGCCGGGAAGAACTGCAGTTTTTTGAGCTGCTACTGATTGTGCCTTCCGTGGGGCCGCGCACTGCCATGAGTATTTTAGAAATAGCGCCGCCCGCAACCCTCGCCCAGGCTGTTCATAACAATGATACGGTGTTGCTGACGCGCGTCTCGGGGATTGGCCGTAAAACTGCGGAACGAATTGTGGTGGAATTGCGGGGAAAGTTACCGCAGCTGGCTGGGGCGGGAGTAGCGGGTAGGATTCAGCACGAGACTATCACCGCGCTCACCGGTATTGGCTACTCACCGGCTGTCGCGCGGGAGTTAGTGAAAAAGTTACCGTCAGACATTACCAGCGTCGAAGCTGCGGTGCGCGCGGTGCTCAAGGAAAAAGTCGCGCATAATGCCCGGTAAACTATGGTGAGAAGTCTCGGGGAGCTTAACCCGCAAACTTGGAATGATTTTGTTGCCGCGCAGCCGCGAGCATCTTTTTTGCAATCGTGGGAGTGGGGTGACATGCAGCAGTCTGCCGGACTATCGCGGTGGCGCCTGGTAACCCTTGCCCAGCAGCAGTTGCAGGGAGTCGCTCTTGTCCTCAAACGGGCTTTGCCCGGCGGGTACTCGTGGCTGTATGTTCCCCGCGGCCCCGTGTTTGCCGGATCACTTCCGACAGCGGCAGTGTGGCTTAATTTAGAAAAGCAACTGATCCAGCTCGCCCAGACAGAGGCCGCGATGTTTGTCCGGGTGGAGCCGCTCTGGTCAGCGGCGCAGACCCAGCTCTTGCAACGCCACCAGTGGCGAGGAGCGGAGCATGATGTGCAGCCACGCCACACGTTGCTACTTGATCTTAGGCAAACAGCTTCCGCCTTACTGGCGGCGATGCACCATAAAACCCGTTACAATATTCGTTTGGCCGAGAAGCGAGGTGTCCAGGTACGTTTTTCTACCGCTCCTGCTGACCTCGAAACCTTTATTCGACTCTCTTACGACGTGGAAGAGCGTTCCGTTTTTCGGTACCATCCACCCGACTACTACCGCGCGATGCACAACGCTCTCTCGCCGAGCGGGCTGTTTGCAATAGCAATTGCCGAGCTGGCGGGGACAACGTTAGCTGCCCACATTCTGATCAGTTTTGGGGATACCGTAACCTATGTTCATGGTGCTAGTAGTTCCCATGAGCGACAATCTATGGCGCCGCACCTGCTCCAGTGGGCATCCATTCAGTGGGCCCAAGCGGCCGGTAAGGCGACCTATGATTTTTTTGGGGTGGCGCCACCGGGCGCCCCTAGCGATCATCCCTGGGCAGGCATTACTCGTTTTAAGGAAAGTTTTGGCGGACGGCGGGTGAGTTACCTTGGAGCCTACGACTATGTTGTGCAGCCGCAGCACTACTCGGCCTTTACACTTGCGAGGCGCCTGCGTAGATTGTGGCGATGAGCAGGTGGCAACAACTCAAGAATATCTACCACTTCGGTCAGGCCCAAGCGTGGCGTTGGTGGTATGGTCGCCCGGACCGGGGGTTACATCTCTATGGCATTACGGGCACCAATGGCAAAACAACAACTTCGTATATCTTGGCCAGCATATTGGCGGCGGCGTATGGTCGAAAGCACGTGGGGCTGCTGACCACCGTAGCTTTTTGGGTGGGAGAGGACGAGATTATTAATGCAACAAAAATGACGACGCTGCCGAGTCGCCTCATCTTTTTTTATCTGTGGCGTATGCGCCGGGCAGGTGTTAGCCACGTCGTGATGGAAATCACTTCTCACGCACTGGATCAGCATCGGCTGGCAGGCGTCTTGCTGGCGGGTGGGATTGTTCTCAATATTAGCCGTGAGCACTTAGACTACCACCGCACGATGACGGCCTACGCCGCGGCGAAAGAGCGTCTCCTCAACTACTTGGCAGATGGCGCCCCCTTGGTTGGCAAAGAAGATGATCCGTACGTCAGCCGAATTTTGACTGCCGCGCGTGAGAGCAGCCGGCAAGTTATTCCTTTTACGGCTGTCCAAGCCCACGCGGTGGCAACTCCCTTGCCGGGAGAGGTTAATCGCGAAAATGCCTTAGCCGCGACGCTCTTGGCCCAAGCTTGCCGCGTGCCGGCGGCGGCAATTGCGGCAGGCATAGCGGCGGTAAAAAATGTGCCTGGCCGGATGGAGTGGTTGGCGCTTAAGAATGGCGTGCAGGTGCTGATTGATTATGCGGTAACCCCGGGTGCCTTGACCGCTCTCTACCGCGATGTGCGGGCGACAACCAAGGGAAAAATCTATGCGGTCTTAGGGGCGGCGGGGCAGCGTGATCGAGGCAAGCGCCCCGCGATGGCGGCAGCTGTGGCTACGTATGCGGACGAAATTGTGTTGACGCGCGAAGATCCTTGGCGGGAAAATGAGGAACAGATTTTTTCTGATTTAGAGCGAGGCTTACAGACTACTGATAAGTCCTGGCGGCGCATTGTGGATCGCACGGCGGCGCTGCGGTATTGTCTGCAGCGAGCCCAGGCCGGTGATGTGATCGTGGCGACGGGCAAGGGGGCAGAGCGCGGCATGGGTATTGGGAGCAAGGTCATACCGTGGCATGAGAAAACCGTGATCGGACAATTAGCGGAAGAACTGGGACAGTAACTCCTCTATGTTGTCGTCTACCCCCTCATGGATTTTAGTGCTTGATACCTCGCGGCCCGAAGCGCAAGTTATGTTGCTTAAAGATAATCAGATCATCGGTGAGCGGCACTGGGAAAATACCCGGGCTCTGGGGCGTCAGCTGCTGGCGCAGATTGATAGTCTTCTGCGCGAGCACCAACTAGTCTTATCTGATCTGCAGCGCATTGCGGTGGTGCGTGGCCCCGGTCATTATTCAGCTGTCCGCGTCGGGGTGGTGACAGCGACGATGCTGGCGTATGCCCAGGGTGTTCCCCTGCTTGCCCTCACCAGCCAAGATCAGACACTATTATTACAGCAGGTGGTCACTGCCGAGCCTGTTGACCATGTTCAGCCAGTCTATAAGCCTTATCGCTCATGATTTTCTGTACTGACCAGTCTTTAAGTGTAGCCCTGCTGACTCATTTTCTTGACAACATCGCTGATTGTCCTCTATAATTTTCTTTATCGTCTTAGACGAGCTCGATTTGTGTGCATCAACCATATATTTCAGTACACCATCATAACGGCAGGGCAGTCTTTTTAAGCCCTGTTGAGAGGATATTTCTCCGCTATGCTGTGTGGTACTGATAGTGACCAAAGTTTTCCACAAGACTTTTGCATGAATAACATTGGCGCCTCTGTTACCTATTGTCGTAATGACAATAGGTTGCCTGTGGTGAAGCGGCCCTATTGAGTTTTACTTTAAGTAGGGACTTATTTTTGTTTATGGCAAAAGCAAATTCACGCAAACTGATCAATTTGCGAGAACGTAAAACTTTCTCTGACGACGCGACTAGCTTTATCGAAACTCCCGATCTTTTGACGGCCCAGCTTGAATCCAATGCCTGGTTTTTTGAAGATGGTTTAGGCGAGCTCTTTGCGGAAATTTCCCCGATCGAAGACTACGGGGGCAACCTTGAGCTTCATTTTCTCGATCACTATTTAGATGCACCTAAGCATACCGAAGAAACTGCCCGGGATCGCAATGCTACCTATGAAGCACCGATTCGTTGTGCGGTGCGCCTGATTAACAAGAAAACTGGCGAGGTGAAAGAGCAGGAAGTGTACTTAGGTGAATTTCCTGTGATGACTCCCCGGGGAACCTTTATTATCAATGGAGTTGAACGAGTTGTTATTTCCCAATTAATTCGCTCGCCGGGCGTATTTTTCACGGCGACATATGCTAAGGGACGCAGCTGGTACGGCGCGAAAGTTATTCCCAATCGGGGCGCCTGGCTCGAAATTGAAACGGCCACAGACGGTGCTCTCTATGTCAAAATTGATCGCAAGCGCAAAGTGGCGGTGACGTCTCTCTTGCGCGCGATGGGCGTCGAGACCAACGAGAAGATCAAGGAATTATTTGCGGATCTTGATGTTGATCCCGAGGTTTCGTATCTCCAGGCTACGTTGGCCAAGGACGCAGCCACCACGCAGGCGGAGGGACTTAAAGAGGTCTACAAACGTCTCCGCCCTGGTGATATGGCCACTGTTGATAATGCGCGCCAAATGATTCACGACATGTTTTTTCGTTTTGATCGCTATGACTTTGGCAAAGTCGGTCGCCATCGTCTCAATCAACGTTTGAATTTACAGGTTTCAGAAGAGCCGGCCCACCGCACCCTGCGGGTTGAGGATTTAGTGGCGGTGATCCGCGAAGTGATTCGTTTGAATCGCAGCCAAGAAGAGGCTGATGATATTGATCACTTAGGCAATCGCCGCGTCCGCGCGATTGGCGAGCTGATTCAGAACAAGTTTCGGGTGGGGCTCATGCGCATGGAGCGCATCGCCAAAGACCGGATGAGCACGCTCGACTTGGAACAGGTTACGCCGTCCCAACTTATTAACGCCCGGCCCATTATCGCGGCGATCAAGGAATTCTTTGCGAGCTCCCAGTTATCGCAGTTCATGGATCAAACGAATATTCTCTCCGAGGTTGAGCACAAGCGTCGTCTTTCGGCGATGGGTCCGGGTGGACTCGACCGCAACCGCGCCGGTTTTGAAGTGCGGGACGTCCACCGCAGCCACTATGGCCGCATTTGTCCGATTCAGACGCCGGAGGGGCCGAACATTGGCTTGGTCGGACACATGGCGCTCTACGCCCGGCTCAACGAGTATGGTTTTCTCGAAACACCATACCGCAAAGTGGTGCAGGGGCGCGTAACTGGTACCGTGGAATATCTCGATGCCTACCAGGAAGACAAAATGATTATTGCCCACGCGGGTGAACCTCTTAATGATGACGGCACCTTTGTGCACGAGCGGGTAGAGGTGCGTGAGCAAGGCCAGTTTGCCGAGGTGCCGGCCGAGCGCGTCAACTATATGGATGTCTCGACCCAGCAGGCCGTGAGCGTGGCGGCGAGCCTCATTCCATTTATTGAGCACGACGATGCCCAGCGTTCACTGATGGGATCAAACATGCAACGTCAGGCAGTGGCTTCAGTGAAGCCAGAGGCGCCCCGGGTGGGTACGGGAATGGAAGCCCGGGCGGCAAAAGATTCAGGACGTGTCGTCGTCTCAACGACTGACGGGACAGTGGCGGAGGTTGATGCCGGGCATATTACAATTGTGCCGAAAACGGGCGACAAAAAGATTTACCGTCTTCACAGCTTTGAGCGGTCTAATGCCTCAACTGCCATGACGCAACATCCGTTGGTGGAAAAAGGACAAACGGTGGTTGCCGGTCAGGTGATTGCTGATGGCTCATCCACTGACAAGGGGGAAATTGCCCTAGGGCAAAACTTAGTAGTGGCGTTTGTCCCCTGGTACGGCGGTAATTTTGAGGATGCTATTGTGGTTTCTGAACGCGTGGTGCAGCAGGATCGCTACAGCTCGATCCACATTGAAGACTTTGTGCTGGACGTGCGAGATACAAAACTTGGTCCGGAAGTTATTACGCGCGATATTCCTAATGTCGGTGAAGAAAAGTTACGCAACTTAGGTGAAGATGGAATTGTCCGCATTGGCGCCGAGGTGCGGTCGGGCGATATTTTAGTTGGTAAGGTGACGAATAAAGGGGAAACTGATTTGACGGCAGAAGAACGCCTGCTGCGGGCGATTTTTGGGGAGAAGGCTAAAGACGTCAAGGACACGTCGCTGTATCTACGCCACGGCGAGATGGGTAAAGTGATTGACCTCAAGACGTTTGCCCGCGAAGAGGGTGATAAACTGCCGAGTGGCGTAATCAAACAGGTGCAAGTGGGCGTAGCCCAACTGCGCAAACTCCAAGTTGGTGATAAGTTTGCCGGACGTCACGGTAATAAAGGTGTCATCTCAAAGATCATGCCGGTTGAAGACATGCCCTACTTAGCTGATGGGACTCCAGTGGATATCGTGCTCAACCCCATGGGGGTGGCGAGCCGCATGAACATTGGCCAGATTCTGGAAACTCATCTCGGGATGGCGGCATACAAGATGGATTACTTTGTAGCTTCGCCGCCTTTTGCGGGTGTGCCGGAAGAGCAGGTACGACAGCAGCTTCAGCAAGCCGGTTTGCCGGAGCATGGCAAAATTGAGGTCTTTGATGGTTTATCGGGCGAAAAATTTGATAATCCGGTAACAGTGGGGGTGATGTACATCTTAAAACTCCACCACTTAGTGGAAGATAAGATTCATATGCGGTCGACTGGCCCATACTCCTTAGTGACCCAACAGCCCTTAGGCGGCAAAGCCCAGTTTGGCGGCCAGCGTTTTGGCGAGATGGAAGTCTGGGCGCTCGAGGCCTATGGCGCCGCGTATAGTCTCCAAGAAATGCTGACGATTAAGTCCGATGATGTCTTTGGCCGCAGCAAGACGTATGAAGCAATTGTGAAGGGCGAAGAGATTACACCACCCCACGCGCCGGCGGCTTTTGATGTCTTAGTCCAAGAACTTAAAGGTTTAGCCCTCGACGTGGAACTCGTGGGTCAAAAGAAAGCGGGCGAAGCAATTCAGACAGAGCACGTGGGGGCCGAGCGCGCGCTCTCCCCGCGGCATAAGCGAGTGCGGATTCGTTAATTTAGAAGCAGTCTATGGAAAGAAATACTACACAACATTCTCTCGACTTTGATTCAATTAAGCTTAAGTTGGCTTCGCCTGAACGTATTTTGGATTGGTCACACGGCGAGGTGACGAAGCCTGAGACGATTAATTATCGGACACAAAAGCCGGAGAAAGAAGGTCTTTTTGACGAGCGGATCTTTGGCCCGGTGAAAGATTGGGAATGTTCCTGCGGCAAATATCGCCGGATTCGCTACAAGGGCATTATCTGCGATAAATGTGGCGTCGAGGTAACCCGTTCCGTTGTGCGCCGTGAGCGCATGGGGCACATTAAACTAGCCACACCGGTTTCGCATATTTGGTTTCTCCGCGGCGTGCCCTCGAAGATGGGGCTGCTCTTAGATATTAATGTCTCGCAATTAGAGAAAGTCATTTACTTTGCCTCGTACATTGTGACCGAGGTGGATGAGCATGCGAAAAAAGAAGTCATTGATCGTCTCCATCGTGAAAGTGAGTCGAAACGAGCGGCCATCCGCCAGGGCTATAAGCAATTACGCAGCGCGATTCCTAAAGATGCAAAAAACCGCGAGAAGCAAAAGGAGAAGCTCATTAAGGAAGAAAAAGAGAACATCACCAAACTCGAGGAAGCGATTACGACAGCCGAGCGGCAGCTCACCGGCCTCGCCCGTTATCAAATTATTTCAGAAGTAGAATACCGTGACTTGTCGCTGAAGTACGGGCATGTCTTTAAAGCGGGGATTGGTTCCGAAGCCATTCGCGCCATTTTTGAGCGCATGAATTTAGAGACACTCCGGCAAGAACTCTTGGATAGGACTAACGATGCTTCAGCGGCGGAGCGTAAGCGTTTGACCCGGCGGCTATCACTGATTCAATCTATGATCGCGGCGGGCGTTGAAGCCGAATGGATGTTTTTAACCGTGCTCCCCGTGATTCCGCCTGACCTGCGGCCCATGGTGCAGTTAGATGGCGGGCGTTTCGCCGCCTCGGATTTGAATGATCTCTACCGCCGGGTGATTAACCGCAATAATCGTCTCCGCCGCCTCTTAGAATTGGGAGCACCGGAGGTCATTACCCGTAATGAGAAGCGTATGCTCCAAGAAGCGGTTGATGCCTTGATTGATAATTCCGCCCGCCGTGGTTCAACAACTATGAGTTCAACTGGCCAGCGGCGGCAGCTTAAGTCGCTCGCCGATATGCTCAAGGGCAAGCAGGGGCGCTTTCGCCAAAATCTCTTGGGTAAGCGTGTAGATTACTCAGGGCGCTCGGTTATTGTGGTTGGTCCCGAATTGAAACTCCACCAATGTGGCTTACCGAAGAGCATGGCCCTGGAACTTTTTAAGCCGTTTGTCATTCATGAACTCATCGCGCGCGAGCTGGCTCATAATATTCGTTCGGCCAGCCGGTTAATTGAGCAGGGTATTCCGGAAGTATGGGATGCCTTGGAGTATGTGACTAAGACTCATAAGGTTCTGCTCAACCGGGCGCCGACCTTACACCGCTTGGGCATCCAGGCTTTTCAGCCTGTGCTCATTGAGGGTAAAGCGATCCAGATTCATCCTATGGTGACGACGCCCTTTAATGCTGATTTTGACGGAGACCAGATGGCTGTCCATGTGCCCCTGTCGGCGAAGGCGCGCTACGAAGCCGACGAGATCATGTTATCATCGCACAATCTACTGAAGCCCGTCGATGGTAAGCCTTCTACCTCGGCCACCCAGGATGTTGTGCTCGGCATGTACTACATGACACGGCCACGTGAAGAAGCGCTGGGCACTGGACGAGCCTTTGCTACGATTGCGGAGGCGGTGATGGCTTATGAGCTGGGCACAGTTGATATTAATGCCTTGATTACCGTGCCGGATCCCGAAGCGCGAGGGCGCAAGAGTGCTGAACTCATCAAGACGACGATTGGTCGCCTGCTCTTCTTTGAAATCTTGCCCCGTGATTTCGGTTTTGTTAACGATGTGCTTGATAAGCCAACTTTAAAACGCATCATTGCGAATGTGCTCTCTACCTACGGTCGGGATGAAGCGGCTGAATTTATTGATAAAATGAAGGAACTCGGCTTCCGCTTTGCCACGAAGAGCGGACTTTCTTGGGGCATGCTTGACCTCACGGTACCGGGGGAAAAAGATGAGATTGTGAAGAAAGCGGAAGAGGAAGTAACTGTCATTCGCAGTCAGTACGAGGAGGGGCTGTTGACGGATGAAGAGCGGTACCGGATGACAGTGGCAGTTTGGGAACGCGCGCGTGAAGAAATGAGTAAAGTGACCCAGCAAAGTTTAGATCCTAAGGGATCAGTCTATGCCATGGTTAATTCGGGCGCGCGGGGATCCTGGGGACAAACATTACAGATGATGGGCATGAAGGGGACGGTGGCGGGACCAACGGGACGTGCGGTTGAACTGCCAATTAAGAGCAGCTTTAAAGAGGGTTTTAACGCCCTGGAATATTTCTTATCAACGCACGGGACCCGCAAGGGCATGGCAGATACGGCGCTGCGGACCGCGACGGCCGGGTACCTCACGCGTCGCTTGGTCAACGTCGCCCAGGATGTCGTCGTGCGCGAGGAAGATTGTGGCGACACCGAGGGTGGACTCTTCACCCTGGCGGATAGCGAAGATATTGGCACGACGCTCGGAGGCCGGGCTTTAGGCCGCACCCTCGCTGAAGGCATCAAGCATCCTAAGACTAATAAGTCGCTCTTGGCGCGGGGTAAATTAATTACGGCGGAAGAAGCCCGAGAGATTGACCGCCTGGGTGTGCAAGAAGTCGTGGTGCGTTCGGTGGTGACGTGTAAGGCCGAATCCGGTATTTGTCAGACATGTTATGGCTGGGATTTAGGGCACAACCGATTGGTAGAGATCGGGGAAGCAGTCGGTGTCGTGGCGGCGCAAGCGATTGGTGAGCCAGGCACGCAGTTAACCATGCGTACGTTCCACTCTGGTGGGGTGGCTGGCGAAGATATTACTCAAGGTCTGCCGCGGGTGGAGGAACTTTTTGAAGCGCGAATTCCGAAAGGCGAAGCAGTGATGAGTGAAATTGACGGGACGCTCGAGGTCAGTACGGATAAAAATGAGATGGTCCTCATGATTACCTCTAAAGGCTCAAAGTCGCAGAGCTGGGCGCTCCAAGGCGGAAAACTAGCGCGGGGGATTAAAGCAGACAGTAAGGTCAAGGAAGGCGAAGTTATCTTTGTTAATGTTGAAGGGGAAAAGATCGCCGCGCCATTTAGTGGCGATATCCACCTTAAAGATGACAAGGTAACATTGCGCGGTCGGGGTAAAGACGTACGGGAATACCGGGTGCCCTTGAGTACGACTTTCAATGCCAAGCCAGGTGACGAAGTGACGGCGGGTCAGCAACTAACCGAGGGACATTTAAATGTCCAACAGCTCTTCACGGCGGCGGGCGTGCGGGCGGTCCAACGATATATCTTACGGGAAGTGCAGCAAGTGTATGCTATTCAGGGAGAAACAATCAACGATAAACACCTGGAGATTATTGTCCGGCAGATGCTCTCCCGCGTGCGTGTGCGCGTGGCTGGAGAGACGAAACTGTTGCCGGGGAGAATCGTGGAAATGTCGGAGTTTGTCAAAGAAAATCGTTTGGTCCACGAAGAGGGTAAAGAGTCGGCGGTTGGTGAACGGCTCCTGCTGGGGATTACCAAAGTCTCGCTCACGACCCACAGCTTCTTAGCGGCGGCTTCGTTTATGGAAACAGCTCGGGTCTTGATTGATGCGGCCGTGACCGGTAAAGAAGACTTGCTGCTCGGCTTAAAAGAAAATGTGATTATCGGCAAACTTATTCCGGTGGGTACTGGTTACCGCACCAAGGCGCAACTTGCCCAAGCGGCAGCCGACAAACAAGCGGCACTAGCGGCGGAGCAGGTAGCGGCAGAAGAAGCGGTGGTTGCGGCGTAACAAAAGCCGGGAAAGCTTGTAGGACAGAGATACAACAACAGGCTTAAGAGAGAGAAGCCTGTTGGTAGTAGCACAATTATTCATTATAATCTAACTTTGTTCATTTGTCAAATTTCGCTGCCTGAGTATAATTAACTAGCACCACGATATGACCGGTTGCTGGTGGATTGTGCGATATTTGTCTTTCTTAACTTACTACTCTCGTTTTTATAACCCTTCTGCATGCGTTTTAATCCTTTTGCTCGCCGTCGCTTGCCACGCCGTCATGCTGCTCATGATTCTTGGCTAAAACCTGCCGCAAAACAAGCGATTTGGGGTGTTGTACTGTTAGTTTTTTCGCTCATTGTGATCTTGAGTTTCTTTAACCAAGCGGGCATGGTGGGTGTTGCACTCTTGGGAGGATTACGGCGCTTTGCGGGTTGGTTAGCGTACGGTATTCCCTTGCTCTTGATTAAGATCAGCTATGATCTGTTGCGTCCCCAGCGACCGGTCTTGCCGCGCCTAAGAATAGTTGGTGCGCTCCTGGCGACACTGGGATTACTGGGCCTCTTACATTTGATTGGCGTCACCCCGGATGATGCGCTGCAAGTGGCTCATGAAGGCAAAGGTGGGGGTTACCTGGGCTTCATGCTGACGTACCCCCTAAGTGTCGCGTTGTCTTCGGCGGCGGCGCTGCTCATCTTTATGGCGGCGCTGATTGTCGGCTGTTTTATGACGTTTAATGTCTCGGTAGCGGATGTATGGGGATGGTTAACGATGTTTATGCCTGGTCGCGGACATGGGGAGGAGCATGGCGATGCGACGGACGAGGAATTATCTGATGACACTAGTACATCCGCGTCTCGCTTTCGCATTAGCCGGATGTCGCTCTCGCCAGCGAAACTCGATCCTGATCAGTTGAAGCTGCAGGAGCAGCACGCCCAGGCCGAGCACGAACAACAGGAGTTAACTCGCAAACGGCTGCGCGCCGCTAATCGGCGTTACCATCTGCCCCCGCTTGACCTACTTCATTCCTCCAGCCGGGGACCAGATAGCGGCAATATTAAAGAAAATGTCGAAAAGATTGAGCGCACGCTCGAAAATTTTAACATTACCGTGGCCATGGAAAAGGTTAATGTCGGTCCTACCGTGACCCAGTATACACTGCGGCCGCAAGAAGGGATTCGCCTCTCGCAAATTACGGCGCTCCAAAATGATCTGGCCCGTGCCCTCGCTGCTCATCCAGTCCGCATCGAAGCTCCAATTCCGAATACTGACCTCGTGGGCATCGAAATTCCTAATAAGCAGGTGGCTTTAGTCCGCATCCGTGATCTGTTTACTTCGAAAGAATTTCGGCAGAGTGAATCGCCTTTGACTTTTGCTTTGGGTAAGGATGTGGCCGGGAAAACCCGTGCCGACACGCTCGAGCGCATGCCGCACTTACTGATTGCCGGAGCCACTAATTCTGGTAAGTCAGTGGCGATTCATGCTTTTATGATGTCGCTTCTCTACCGCAACTCGCCGGCGCTTGTGCGGCTGCTCCTCATTGATCCTAAGCGCGTGGAACTGACGGCCTATAATGATATCCCCCATCTCCTCGCCCCCGTCATCGTCGATTCGCACAAAACGCTCAATGCGCTGAAGTGGGCGCTGCGCGAGATGGATCAGCGCTATAAGTTACTTGAAGAATCAGGCTCGCGCAACTTACTGTCGTATAATATTAGTAACCCGAATGAGGCTAAGCCGTACATTGTCATTATCGTCGATGAACTGGCCGACTTGATGGTTAAGCACGCGCGGGAAGTAGAGGGACCAATTGTCCGCTTGAGCCAGATGGCCCGGGCGGTTGGCATCCACCTGCTGCTAGCGACCCAGCGTCCCTCCGTCAATGTCATTACCGGTTTAATTAAAGCCAACATTCCTTCGCGGGTGGCTTTTAAGGTTGCTTCCCAGGTTGATTCGCGGACAATTTTAGACATGGCCGGTGCCGAAAAATTAGTCGGCACGGGAGACATGTTGTATCAATCAAGCGACCAATCTAAACCAGTACGTCTCCAGGGAGGCTATGTTTCTGAAGATGAAGTGCGGGCTGTGGTCGAGTACATCAAAGAGCACAATCCAGTAGACGAGATGACGTATGACAATAGTATTACGGAACGGGCGAGTAGCGGCGGTGAGGGTAGTATTAGTGATGTCGGTGACGATGACTTATTTGAACAAGCTAAAGAAGTCGTGCGCCAGTCGGGTAAGGCTAGTGCCAGTCTTCTCCAGCGGCGATTACGGGTAGGCTACGCCCGCGCGGCACGACTCATCGATATGTTGGAGGAACAGCAATTTATTACTCCGGCTGAAGGCAACAAGCCCCGGGAGATTTTAGTCCGCTCATCAAATGATGACTACGAGGCGAGTGCCCCATCAGACATAGAAAGTGGCGATACTGAACAAGCACCTTCAGAGGAAGACGTGCCTCACTTACCCGAGGAGGAACGATGGTAGGGACACGGCCAGCAAAGACCCGCCGTGATACGACGGTGGGGACGATTCTCACCCGGGCGCGGCACGCACGTGGCTTAAGCGTGGCGGCGGTCGCCGCCGAGCTTAATATCCCCTCGAAGCACCTTCAATCACTCGAAGATGGTGATCTCTCGGTTTTCTCCGCTGAAGTCTATGCGCGAGGAGCTTTTCTCAAATATGCTGATTTTCTTGGCGTGCGGGCCGAGAAAACCCAACATACATTCTTACAGATTCTCTCGGGTGCGAGGGAGTATGTGCCGCTGCGCGTTCATCGTCCGCAACCATGGCTGGTGAGCATGCTGACCCCACGCTGGATTTTGGCCGGCGCCATTGCCAGCATCGCGCTCGTGGTGGGAACCTACATTGCTCTCCAGGTCCAGTCATTTTTAGAGCTGCCCGATTTAGCGTTGCGCGAACCGGTGACGGGCGTCAGTGATGGGGCGTCCCTTACCATCCGGGGTGTGGCAGAAAGCCATGCCCGGGTGACGGTCAATGGGCAGCCAGCCTTACTGGATACAGCGGGCAACTTTACCGTGCCGCTCGTCTTGCATCCTGGGATCAATGTGGTGCATGTCGAAGCCGAAAATGCGGCCGGGCGTAAACGGATTATTCAGCGTGATATTTTGATGCCGCGCACGTACCACTAGATGGGCATAACCGAGTTGCGTACGGAGCAGGCGCACGGTACGGTAAGGGCATGGCTAAAGAAGCAATCAAAACTCAAGATTCTACTACTGCGGAGCGTTTAGAAGCGGTGCGCGCGGCCGTGGAATCAATCAAAGAACGTTTCGGCGATGGGGCAATCATGAAGCTCGGCGAGGCGCGCAAAGTTAATATTGATGCTATCCCGACCGGCTCCGTGTCGCTTGATTTAGCCCTGGGTATTGGCGGAGTGCCCCGGGGGAGAATTATTGAAATTTATGGTCCCGAGTCGAGCGGCAAGTCAACTTTAGCCTTGCATATTTCGGCCAATGCCCAACGCAAGGGGGGCATGGTGGCCTACGTTGATGCTGAACATGCGCTCGACCCTCACTATGCTAAGCGCCTTGGCGTTAACATTGATGATCTACTCATTAGTCAGCCCGATACAGGCGAACAAGCCCTCGATATTGTCGAAACCCTGGTTCAGTCGGCGGCGGTTGACTTGATTGTCATTGACTCAGTGGCGGCGCTCACCCCCCGGGCAGAAATTGAGGGAGAAATGGGTGAGTCGCACATGGGTCTCCAAGCACGGCTGATGTCGCAGGCTTTGCGCAAGCTCACCGCCATTACGGCGAAGTCGAACACCACGGTAATTTTCATTAATCAGATTCGGATGCAGATTGGCGTGATGTTTGGTAATCCCGAGACCACCACGGGTGGCAAAGCGCTCAAGTTTTACTCCTCGGTGCGGATTGAAGTGCGCCGCCGGGCCCAGATTAAGCTTGGCGAAAAGATTATTGGTAATCGAGTCTATGCCAAAGTGGTCAAGAATAAAGTGGCGCCCCCATTCCGCGTGGCCGAGTTCGACATTATGTACAACGAAGGTATTAGCTACGAAGGCGACTTAGTTGATAAAGGAATTCAGTACAAGCTCGTACAGAAAGCCGGCAATTGGCTTTCCTATGGCGACCTCAAGCTCGGTCAAGGCCGCGAAGCCGCTAAGGTTGCTCTTAAGGAAGACCCCAAATTGGCCCAAAAACTGGAGAAAGAAATTTGGGTAGCGGCGGAAGCAGAAGATACCCAGACTCCCTAGCACCGTATGGGCGACGGAGAAGAGCAGAAGATAGTTCAGACGCCGCGGCAATCCCGCGGCGGGATATTTGTTGCCACTTGTCTTCTCTTGCTAAGTGCGGCGCTACTCTACTTCGCGTACCGTGGTTGGCAGATACACCAAGGGTTCCCAGGTTAGTTCGTTGACAAACTATAGGGGAGAGTTCTTATGACCTTAGTAGAGAGGTCCGGTCAGCAATGCGAAAGTCAAGAGATTTAGACGAAAGAGAGAAGGGAATCGATGCGGACTACAACTGGGCTTTAGAGGACCTAGTGGTCCGGCGCCAGTACGCAGGCCAGGTTGTGGCAGTGCACGCCCGCAAGGTCTGGGGTGCGGGACGGGACCATCGGCAAGCTGTCGAGCGAGCACTTAACGAGCCGAACTGTCCAGACCGCAGTTCATTGGCGATCGTGGTTGTTCCAGAGGGCGAGTTCTCCACTTGATCAATTTCTCGATAAGCGCTTTACCTTAGTCAGATTGTACGAGTGGTATAACCCGGCGGCCGCAATTAGACTGTCTAATTGCGGTTTTTTATGCCTGCGTGTGGGTCACGACGTTGAAAATTGCAATGCGGTCATCGTCTGGTGCACGGCGATTGCGCCGGCGCATGCCGCAAACGACACACTGTTGTACTAAAGTTACGGTATCAGGGTCAGAGCCTTCAATACTTATCGTCGACATGAGGCCATGGCAGATGGCAGCGCGATCACCGGGGATCGTGTCATCGACGTGCCGGGAGGTCAGGCAGAGTGGGCAGTGGTTGCGGAACGTGCCATGGGCCGGTGGTACCTGGGTGCCACAATGAGCACAGACAAACCCCTCATTGCGCGGAATAAAATTTTTGCGGACGTGACTCAAAATAAAAGGCTTTTACTGACCGCGGTAACCAAGCATGCCCATCTCTCGGGCGCGCTTAATTTCGCTGGCAATGTGTCGTTGGCCTTTGGCAGATAAGCCTGTTTTGCGTCGGGGTAAAATTTTATTTTGCCCACTGATGAACCGGCGGAGAATATCGGTGTTGCGGAACGTCACGTCTTTGATGATGTGGTAAGGGATATAGACAGCGACACGTTTTTTTCTAATCGGCATAGCGGTAATTAAAAAGGAATATCTTCGATGCGAATCTCTTCGTCGCTCGCGGGAGCCCCGACCGCGACTGGCTCGGGGGCGGGAGTGACGGCAGCTGGCTCGGTAGCCGCCCGGGGAGCACCGGCGCTGTCACCTTTGCTGCCGAGCATGATCATGTTATCGGCGACGACTTCCGTACGATACTGTTTTTTGCCTTCTTGACCTTCCCAGCTGCGGGTTTGGAGATGGCCTTCGATGTAAATCTGACGGCCTTTGCTTAAGTACTGGGCACAAATTTCTCCTAAGCGGCGCCAGGCGACAATATTATGAAACTCGGTGGCGTTTTGCTGGTTACCTTGAGCATCTTTCCAGACGCGGCTGGTAGCTAAACCGAAGTTGGTAACCGTGACCCCCTGGGGAGTGGTGCGAGATTCTGGGTCGCGGGTTAAGCGGCCGATTAACATGACTTTGTTTAAATCCATACCCAGTATATTAACATCGCCCGGCAACGCTTGAACTTGCCGTACCAATGTCTACAGTTAGAAGTAGATTATTTACAGTATTCATTGTATATCGATATCCTAACGCCGCGTTGCCATAAGGCAAGTTTGGCGATGTTGTATTGCTGGGCATAGTTTTACTTTACCTCTTCTTCGAGGGCTTGCTCAATCTTTTCTTCGACTTCTTCCATGGTCACTGGCCGCTCGCTCTTCTTAGCAGGTGGTGTGAGCGGGAGGGCCGCCACTTTCTTGCCCATGTCGTCGAAGATCGCCATAGTTACTTCTTGGCGCCGGGCAACTTTGAGTATCTGGACGCGCATGATGCTCGCGGACTTCGCGATGGTTTCTCGCAAAACTACCACCTGGCTAGGATCGAGCGTGGCATTGATCGTGCGGGAAAAAGCGACTGATTGTTTCTTAATGGGGTAGAACAAGCGCCGGCGAATGTTTGGCTCGGTGAAGCTAATATTTCCTTCAGCTTTGGTCAGTAAAGCATCAATGGCACTGTCCAGCTCGGTGCGAGCTTCTTCGGTGAGCTGGGGATCGCTTAGGTACGTAATTTCGTATTCATGCATAGAGCTTGAATACTGTACTGGATTAACCCGGGAATTGCAAGGATTGCTCCTTCCTAGGATTTTATTGTGCACACGCCGGGGATATGTACGTTGCTGCTCAATCAGTTATAGTGACAGTATTGTGGTATGGCACTCCTTTTTTCTCCTGAAAAAAATCTGCTCACGCTGGGCTTGCTCGCCGTGATGATTGGCGCGGCAACGATTGTGCTTATTGGCACCCAGGCGGCGGTGTATGTGCGGACTACCAGCCACGGGACTATGCTTATGTCAAGCAGTAGTCCCTCGCCGTCCCCCAGCCCTTCACCCACCCCTTCCTCATTGTCGAGCTCTAGCCCTTCGCCTTCGCCAAGTCCCTCGCCTAGTTCAAGTTCCACCGCCACACCGGTCGCAACTACCCCTTCTCCCCCAGCTTCTCCATCGGCTTCCTCGCCGCCGCCAACGGCCGTTGTGGCTTCTCCTGTGCTCGTCCCCCAGCAGCCGCAGATGACATCAAGCACACCACCCGTTCGACCCGGAGCTTCGCCCATAGTCCCGGGTTCCCCTCCCCTTGCGCCTATGCCGGGTGATTCTCTGCCGCCGCTCATGATCTCCCGACCAGACGCGGTCACGCCTGCACCCACTGTTCCCGAGCGGGTGTCGCGAACCGAACTGATTACTCATGTGCCCATTCTCATCCGAACGATTATTGATGCGATTACCGCTTGGTTTGTGGATGAGGAGCCAGTCCCCGGTCAAGTTCGGGCAGTGCAGCAAGATTATGATGGTGACGGCGTGATTGATAGCCAAGAGTGGGACTATAATGGTGACGGAAAATTTGATCGGCGTGAGGACTATGAAGCGGGCGCCATTGTGCGAGTGGCGCAGGACACCAACGGCGATGGCATCATTGATGAGTGGATCCGTAATTCAGTGGGTCCGGTGGCTTTCAAGGAATGGCGTCGGGATACCAACGGTGATGGCTATGCCGATATGTGGGGCATTGATACCGATGGTGATGATCGGCCTGATGCCTGGGATACCAATGGCGATGGGGTAATCGACGTGACTCGCTGAAGCACCCGCTACACGGAAAACTTGAAGAGCATCACGTCGCCGTCGTGCACGACGTACTCTTTGCCTTCGTCGCGCACTTTGCCGGCGGCGCGGGCGGCGGCGTATGATCCGGCGGTTACTAAATCGCGGCAGGCAATTGTTTCGGCGCGGATAAAGCCTCGCTCCATGTCAGAGTGAATTTTGCCGGCAGCCTGGGGCGCCGTACTGCCGTGGGTGATGGTCCAGGCGCGCGATTCCGTCGGACCAGTCGTTAAGAACGTAATCAGGCCCAAGACTTGATAGCTGGCTTGAATTAAGCGCGCTAAACCGGTTTGCGTGAGCCCATATTCTGCCAGAAATGTTTGCCGCTCGTCGGCCGACAACTGAATTAATTCTTGCTCAATTTTAATTGCCAAGGGAACAACTGGTGCATACTTGGCCGCAAAGTCTTTGGTCGCCTCGGCCATAGTGCTAATCTGCGCCTCGCTGACGTTCGCGATGTAGAGCACGGGCTTGCGTGTCAAGAGGGATAGCTGGAGGAGTATTTCTTCCTCGGGTGTCATCGTAAGATCGCGCGCTTGCTTGCCGGCGGCTACATGCCGCTCCAATTTTTTGAGAAGCGGTAAGATAGCTTGAGCCTCTTTATTATTGCCCTTAGCCTCATGCTCGGCTCGCTGCCGGGCTTTCTCGACGGTCGCTAAATCAGCCAGGGCCAACTCGGTCTCAATCGTCTCGGCATCCGCTACGGGATCAACTTTGTTGGCGACGTGAATCGTTGTGGGGTCTTCGAAAAAGCGAACGACGTGAATAATGGCATCAACTTCGCGAATATGGGATAAAAATTTGTTGCCGAGTCCCTCCCCCGCGTGCGCGTTTTTTACCAACCCCGCGATGTCAACAAACTCAATGGTTGTCGGCGTTATCTTGGCTGATTTTGAGATGCGCGCTAACTGCTCGAGCCGTTCATCCGGCACCGGTACGACCCCGACATTGGGCGCGATGGTGGTAAAGGGAAAGTTTTGCGCCGCCGCCGCTTGCGCCGTCAATGCATTAAAAAGCGTCGACTTGCCGACGTTCGGGAGCCCGACAATGCCGATTCTCAAGCCCATATCCCAACCTTTCGGTAGTTAGTGGTACATGTCCCA
>JBBDZC010000009.1:0-26139 GCA_040900375.1 Candidatus Anderseniibacteriota bacterium
TGCCGATTCTCAAGCCCATATCCCAACCTTTCGGTAGTTAGTGGTACATGTCCCACTACTTGTCTTAGCTTATCTATTTATAAATTGCAATAATCTGTCGAATGATGAGTTCATCTGGCTTTATATTCTCACCCTTGAAATCAAACCACACCTTCATAAAATCATCTCGAGCAATTTTACGAAGCTTTCCTATTTCCGGGTCTTGTAAGTAAATATATTCATCGTCCAAACCAACCACAACTGATAAGTGACCGTCAGGAACATCTGACTCAGGGTAATCTATTCTGCCTCTGGTAAACCAATTCACGATGACGGGAGCTTTTTTATCAAGCCACGTTTGGATATCCTCAAACGTACCGTTGTTCTTTACCTCAACTGTAAAACCAAAGCTTTCCGCAGCTTCCTTAATACCTTCAGCACTGGTGCCTAAATCGGAATCAGTTCCAGCCAGCTGCGCTAATTCTTGTTCAGTTTTTTCAATACCATAATATGCCAGAACCATTTTTAAACTGGCTGGGCCGCACATGCTGGCGTGGAGCGTCTCCTGAAATGGTTTGATCGTAATAAAATCGGGCATAAGCATATACTGTCTAATTGTCAGAAAAGCATCTTAGATTGCACGAAATCCTTCTTGAATAATGATTCGCATTTCGTCTGATATAGGTTCTATCGACTTGAGGTCATCTTCTATTATCCATTTATATTCAGAATGCTCGGGACTAAGTGTTACGGCATCAGAACCTACTATCTCACAAATATAGGCAATTTCTACAATATAGCGTTCTTTTTGTTCGTTAGTGTAGTGATGAGCGTAATATACTTTGGTCGGCGTTATCTCTAACCCAGTTTCTTCACTGACTTCTCGAGCCATGCCCCGCTTTGGGGATTCTCCCCAATCAAGTTTCCCGCCAGCCTGTTCCCAATATCCTGGCAGGTACTCATCGTGCTCGGACCGCTTTACAATTAATGTTTCATCACCTTTCACAATAAATGCAGTTGCTGTCACCCACGTTGTTCTCATGGTGAAAAGCATATCAGCAAAAGAAACAGAGTAAAAATTGACTACTAATCACTTATCCCAACTCTTTTAGATAAACGTGTTAATTAGGCAAGCTTCTCGGCGGGAATGCCTGATGTTTTATCATGGTTCATTGTTCCGACAGCCGGAATGATGCAGGATAGAATGAGAAAGGAAATGAGTATGGTGGGACACCGCAATCAAGTGTGGATGTTGTTGATAGCAGTCTCGGGGCTCTTGGTTTTTATAGCTGGCAAGAGCCAGTTGTTAAACGCCGTTCGGGCCAGCGCTGACCTCGGTCTTATCTTTCTCATAGCGACACTGCTGCCAAAAAATTTACTCAAGCTGAAGCTGCCGGTTATGATGCGCTTTCGTTCCTGGTTAATCCCCCTCGTGCGAGAACAGCGCAGCCTAGGTATTACCGCCGGGCTGTTATTTGTCCTCCACGCTTTCTTAGCGCTACGGCGCTATAACCTCATACCGCCCACACCCGACTTTATCTTTTCGCAACCTATTATTCTCGGCCTCGCATCGTTGCTTATTCTAACGGCTATGCTCCTGACTTCAAGTCAGCAGAGCTACCGATTATTAGGCCGGCGGTGGAAGTCCCTTCACTCACTCGTCTGGCTCCTAGCGCCTTTTGGTTTAATTCACAGCACTCTGACGAGCACGCTCTATAACGGTAAGATATCACTGTTTCCTTTGCTGGGGTTTAGTGCAGTTATTCTCTTTGTTATCGGGGAGTACACCTTGAGCCTCGCCAGAAAACAGCCAAGCGAATCAGCCCGGCGGCATGCTCTCTTAATCGGTGTCGGCAGTCTCGTGGCGGTGGTAGTCTGGCGGTTCTCTTGATCACGTAGTTATGTCGCCTTGCTTTTCGGTTGGGTAATTCTTAATTTTTTATGCAGTGACCGGGACTCCGTTTTTGTAAATACGCATCTGTCGCTGGCGCAACTTATCAAAAAAGAAGTCATAAGGGACAACTGGCCCCGGCGCAAAACTGCCACGAGTTGTAATCTCATTATTTTTAATCATTTGGGCAATGATAGAAGCGGGGATGCCCGTATCAATATTGCAGCCAGCATCTTCCCACGTTGGTAGCGTAGATACTAAACATTCCATTAAGACTTGCTTTGGCTTGCCATGGCGGAGGCCGCTAATTTCTACCCACAGGTTTTCTATTTCTGTATAGCCGTCCGGATACGGCAGATCGCGCAGGATGGTGACTAGGAAATCAATGGGGCGCATCTGGATACCATTAATCTTGCGGGGCACTTTGTCTCCTAAACCGCTTTCAATGTAATTCTCGATCGCCAGGCGCGAGTGATCGGGAAAACCGGCATAGAATAGTACATTCTGCAAGCCCCGTTTTTGGTAGTAGCGGTAAAATGTATAGGTTTCTGGATGTCGGACAGGAAAGGACATTTGCTTGCCAATATCACGGTACGTGCGCACGGTGGTGTGCTGTAGGGGGGTACGTTCTTCCCACATGCCACCGTAGAGGACAGGGGCTGGTTCCGTGAATTCTTCGATAATACTTTCAATGGAAAAGGGCACAACAAACTTTTTAATATTGGAATCCCAGGCAAAACCCGCTTCCACGGTGTCAACCGTGTCGAATTCATTCGTCACAGCGTAATACAGCATGATATTATTGATGCCCGGGGTGGAGCCACAGCCAGTAATGGCGGTTAAGCGAGCCTGACGAAACTTTTCACTAAGGGCGAGCTGGTCCTTCGTCATGGGAATATCGGAGCCTAAATCAATGCAGTGAACACCAACTTCCAGACAGGCTTTGTACACCAGCAGGTTCCAATCGCCTTCGGCGCAGTTTATTACCACATCAGCTCCCGAACCGTAAATAGCGGCGACTATTTGATTGTGGTCACGTAAATCAGTCTCAAGCACACGGTACCGACTGCCCCCATAGCGTTGACCCACGGCGTCGGCCTGTTCAGGGTGAAGATCGGCTAAGCACACAGAGTAGTCGGCCTCGAGTAAGTCTCGACACACTATACGACCTTGCATGCCACTGGCACCAAGCACGAGAAAATCGTGTGACATGCTTTTCATTATATACCATCTGTCGCCGTTCTTGATTCCTTATTTTTAAAGGAAGCCTTTTTGCCTTAGAAGTTATTTTGCTCTACAGTGAGCATTAATGGATCCAGCTCCTTCTTCTGTCTCGCCTCCTCCTTCACCGCTACGTTCGCATTGGTACCAGCGTTGGCACCAGAGTCGTTGGCATGCAGTGTGCCACTGGGGGATCTTGGTATTGATTGTCTTTCTCTTCTTGCTTGTTTTTCTTCGGGTTTCTTCTTCCTATGCGCCTTACCTCGATCTGACGGTCTCTCGCCCCAGTGAGGCAGGACGACCGGTGGCCATTGAGGGTGTTTTGGAAGTTCTGCATAGCGATGATTTTGAACAAGATCGGTCGGCGGTCCATTATCACCTCCGGACCGATGCCGGCGAGGTTTTTACCTTGCACTTCCCCGAGCCGCCCCTGATTCCGCCCCAGGCGCGTATCCGCGTGCGCGCTCCACGGAATAATAACGACATTACGATTACCTCGCCGGTAGGTGCCGAGGGAACAACCGATGATAGTGGCCAGGTAGAGGTGCTGGAAACTTCTACGGAAGAGAGTACGGGAACAGCGGTCATTAAAAAAGTAGCCGTCATTCTGTTTAATTTCCAAGATACCCCTACAACCCAGCCGATTACGCCGGATCAAGCGCGGCAAACCATGTTCACCAGCACGACATCGGCGCGGGCCTACTATGAGGAGATATCATTTGGCCAGGTTAGTTTAGCGGGCAAAACCCGTAGTGATGGCGATGTATTTGGCTGGTACACCATTCCCTATAACAGCACGGATAACTGCACCACGACCACGATTAACACCTGGGCGCAAGCGGCCAACACCCAGGCCCAGAATGCCGGCGTTGATTTGAGCGGCTATGATAATATTCAGTATGCTTTCGCGGGAAGTACGAATTGTGCTTGGGCAGGCTGGGCGTATTTTTCTCATTCACGGTCGTGGGTTAACCTAAAGTACGGCTACAAGACTGCAATTGTGGCCCATGAGCTCGGCCATAACTACGGCACGCATCATGCAAGCAGCCGTAACTGCACTGAAGGTGGTCAGAGAGTATTTGTTAGTACTAGCTGTACTAACAAAGAGTATGGCGATCCTTTTGATATTATGGGCACGGGCAATACGCGCCATTTCAACAACTACCATAAAGGCGAGGTACGCTACCTAGTACCGGCCAATACCCAGGACGTGACAGCGAGCGGCACATATACCATTGTGCCGATTGAACGAGCAAGTGCCTCGGGTGTGCAGTCACTGCGTATTAAAAAAGACAGCACTAATTACTACTACCTCGAATACCGACAACCGTCGGGGACGTTTGATAATTTTGGCACGACCGCGCCCGTGGTCAACGGCGTGTCGATTCGACTCGCGCCTGACTACTCTGTCTTTCGGCAAAGTTGGCTGCTCGATGCTACCTCGGGCACAACATCATTTGGTGATGCTGCCTTGCCGGTAGGGCAAACAGTGAGCGATGCTGCCCTCGGGCTTTCTATCACTACGTTGGCGGTCTCGCCGAGTGAGGCGACGGTTGGGATAACGCTTGCGGCCGCAGCAGCCTCACCCTCTCCCAGCCCTTCGCTCACGCCAAGCGCTTCACCCTCACCGACAACTACTGATACAACACCACCTACCGTGGCACTCACCAAGCCGCTTAATGGCAGTACGATTGCCCGGAGAAGCACGGTGACGCTTGAAGCGACCGCTAGTGATGACGTCGGGGTGGCCAAGGTTGATTTCTTGGTTGATGGAAAATTGACCTGCAGTGATACGGCTTCACCCTATGGCTGTGCGTGGAGAGTACCGGCGAGTAACAGTGGCAAAGCTTATACCATTACTGCGCAAGCCTACGATGCAGCCGCTAACAGTGCGACGAGTACGGTGCAAGTTACTGCCAACTAATTAGCCAAGGTGTTTTTTCACGGTACGCAAGAGGGCCTCAATCTCAAATGGTTTTAATAAAAAGCCATCGGCGTTAATGGCCCGCGCTATTTTTTTGGTCTCCCGGTGAGCCGAAATGACAATAATGGGGAGATTTTTTGTTGCCGCATGAGCTTTCAGTTGCTGGGCAATTTCTCGACCATCCCTGCCCGACATCCAGATGTCGAGCAGAATTAAATCGGGAAGATCGGTGTGAAGATTGCTGATCTCTTTACCGTCGGTAACTATTCTCACGCTATAGCCTTCGTCTTCTAGAATTAATCGTATGGCATCGACGATGGCGGGATCGTCGTCGGCCACGACTATTTTCTTACCCATGGCGCACTGGTTGGGGGGCGCTGACTGGGGAGACGGCGCGGGCTAAGGGCGCCGGCATGAGCGGCAGGCTAAAAGAGAAGGTTGAGCCTTTACCCGCGATACTTTTAACCCAGATGTTACCGCCCTGGCGTTTGATAATTTCCGCGGAAATAAAGAGACCAAGACCCAAACCGGGAAAGGTATTGCTGCGGCTGTCGTTCACTCGAAAGAAGCGATCGAAGATTTTCTCCTGTTTTTTTGGCGAGATGCCAATACCAAAATCCTGGACCATGACTACGGCGGCATCTTTCGTGCCCAAGACGCGGACGATAATCTTGTCGGCCTCGGGAGAATATTTGAGTGCATTGGTCATAAGATTAATGAGGACTTGGCCGATACGATCGCGATCGCCGTATAATTTTTTTCCGAGACTGCCGTGGTGGATGATGCGGTGATGCTGCGTGGTTAGCTGGATGCCATCGACAATTTCTTTCACGAGCGTGTCAAAGTCAAAGAGTTCTTGATGGAGGAGTAATCGGCCGGCCTCAATTTTGGTGACGTCGAGGAGATCGCTGATTAAATTGGTCAGTTTGTTGAGCTGGGCATCCATTTTGGCCAGATAGAGCGCAGCCTCGTGGTCTTGGCGACGAAGAAAACGCCGCTGGAGCATCTGGGTATAAGCTTTCAGGCTGGTGACGGGAGTTTTTAATTCGTGGCTGGCAATGCCAATAAAGGCATCTTTCTGCTGTTCGAGCTCGGTGCGGGCGGTAATGTCGTGGGCCGTGGAGACTACCAGGTATGGCTGGTGCTCGTCATTGAAGATAGCGGTACTGGTGCCTTCAAGGGTAAGATAGTGGCCTTTTTTATGGCGAAAACGGTAGGTTGTGTTATTTGCCTTCCCGTGGACGGCTTTGGTAAATTTCTTCTGGACTGTTGGTAGATCATCTGGGTGGATGAGCGTGAAAGCGTTTTTGCCCACTAGTGCTTGCGGTTGGTGGCCTAAGAGGCGATGGTGCGAAGGTGAAGCATAGACATAGTTGCCCTGGATGTCGAGTACTTGGATAACGTCGCTCGTATTCTCGACGACAAGCCGATACCGTTCTTCACTCTGCTTGAGCTGCTCGTCGGTTTGCTTGTGATGGGTGATATCGTGGGCAATTTTGACAAAGCCACAGAGTTTTTTTCCTGACTGCCAAAGGGGGAAGTTGCGTCCCCGGGTCCAAAAGTAACTCCCATTTTTGCGCCGCATGGCATGCTCGTCCTCACTGTTTTTTTCCGTGAGGGCTTGCTGCAGTTTTTGGCGGGGTTTACCTGCCCGGCGGTCGGCCGGGGAGAAGAAAATCGAGAAATTTTTACCGATGATCTCAGCCGACGTGTATCCCAAGAGCCGGCGCGCGCCTTGACTCCAGGTCAGAACTTTACCCCGGGGATCGAGCAGGAAGACAGCATAATCTTGAATGCTGTCAATCATCAGTTGGTAATCAACGAGTGCTTGGCGACGAGCGTGGCGGACAGGATGCCGTCGGGCTCTGCGCGGGGCAGTATTTCGCGAGCGTGGCATAAAATATAGTATAAGCAACCTGCTTGAAAACTGGAGCCCGGCCCAGTTGAGATCGTCAGTTGTTTTTGACTTATTTTTCTCTCCTTCGTTAAGTCAATGGTCTACTCTAATAGTCTTGCCGTAATTAAGCTTTGAGAGTGTCAGAGGAGAGTGTCCTCTAGCTTACAGTTATCACTCTTGCTACAGTAGAGTCATGGATTTGCGGATCGCGGCTATCGGGGGAACACTCCTGACTCTTGCTCTACTGGTGACCGGCGCAGTGGTGGTACCAGCATATCTGCGTGGTCAAGTAGTGATTCCGACTGCCGCAGGGGCGCGGGTACCAGTTGATCAGGCGCTAGTGGTGCAATTTACTACTTCATCACAGTTTCCCGCAGTTCGAATTGAAATTTGTCGCGATAGCTTTGATGCACCCAATGATTGTGTTTTGTTAGCGCGTCGTGTCGATGGCAGTAATACCGCTGTCTTCATTCCGGCGACGTACCCTATCGGTAAAGCTATTATTAGAGTGACGAATATTACGACAGATGAGATTGCGGGCCTCGTCCAGTACCAACAGCAAATTGTGGTAGTGCGATAATGGGGCTATGAGAATTACTAAAATAGGGCATAGCTGTTTACTACTCGAAGAACAGGGAGCACGGATTCTTATTGATCCCGGGGCGTGGACGACAGCCCAAAATGAGCTGGGAGATATTGCCCTGGTTCTGGTTACCCATGAACACGAGGATCACCTTCAGCTTGATTCGCTTCAGACTATTCTCCAGCACAACCCGCGGGCCGTGGTGGTAACCACCCACGCCGTGGGGAAAATTCTAGACAGCGCGCAAATTTCCTACCAGATTCTGGCGCATGGACAGCAAATGAATTATGGCGCCGTGACGGTGGCCGGCTGGGGGGAGCACCATGCTCCCATTTATTCTTCAGTGCCTGTTGTCGCTAACACGGGCTACCTGATTGCTGATCGTTTCTTTTACCCGGGTGACGCACTCTATGTTCCGGGCAAACCGGTCGAAATTCTCGCCCTGCCGGTCGCCGGGCCGTGGCTGAAGATGGCGGAAGCACTCGACTATGCCCAGGTGATCAAGCCCCAACACTGCTTTCCTGTCCATGATGGCATGCTGCAGATCTTTGGGCCTTTTCATGCATTGCCCCAACAAGTGCTGGCCGCGGCCAACATAAAATTCCAGCCTTTATTAGCCGGCCAAGCACTTGAATTTTAAGAAATATATGCGTCGGTTGTGGCTAGGATTAGGGATACTTCTCGGGGCGGTAGTTTTCCTGGGGGTCTATGGATACCAACAACTCGGCGGTATTGGCCCGGTCCTGCAGCCGCCAAATCGCGCTATTACTCAACTGCTCGATAATGCGGAAGGTCCTGACTTTCCTTTAAGCCTGCCGCCAAATTTTTCCATTGCTATTTTTGCTCGTGATCTCCCCGGTGCGCGGGTTTTGGTTCGTGATGGCCGGGGTAATTTTTGGGTGAGTCAGACGGATCAAGGCACTATCTCGCTTCTGGAGGTGAATGATAATCAGGTGACATCAGGGCGAGTTGTCTGGCGTAATTTGGATAACCCTCATGGTTTAGCGATTGATCCTCACGATCCGCTTATGCTCTACTTTGCGGAAGAGGGCGCCATTTCACGAGTGCCGTTGTATCGTGAGGCCGTGCCGGAAGAAATTGCGGATTTGCCGCGGGGCGGCGGCCACTCGACGCGGACGCTGGGCTTTGGTCCCGACGACCGCTTGTATGTCTCCATTGGCTCTTCCTGTAATGTTTGCTACGAACAAGACTCTCGTCGGAGCAAAATATTCTCGCTCAACCGTGACGGCTCGCAATTTCAGGAAGTAGCCTCTGGGCTTCGCAACGCAGTGTTTTTTACCTGGAGCTATGTTGACGGGCGAATGTGGGCGACCGAGATGGGCCGCGATCTCTTAGGTGATGATACGCCCCCGGATGAAATTAATATTATTGAGGCCGGTAAAGATTACGGCTGGCCGACGTGCTACGGCAAAAATATTTGGGACACTACTTTTGACCGCTCGGCGGCGGCCAGGGCCCGATGTGCCCAGGCCGCGCCGTCTTTAGTTGATCTGCAAGCGCATTCCGCTCCTTTGGGATTAGCCTTTGTGCCGGAAGAAGGTTGGCCAGAGGAATATTGGTATGATTTATTGGTGGCCTACCATGGATCCTGGAATCGCCGTGAGCCGACGGGGTATAAGGTGGTGCGGGTAAAACTTGATGAGCAAGGTCGGTACCAGGGAACAGAAGATTTTATCTCGGGGTGGTTGCAAGATGGCAATGCGTTAGGGCGGCCCGTGGATGTTCGGGTTGAACCGGGAGGCGTGCTGTATATAACGGACGATAAAGCAGGCGTTATCTATCGGGTGATAGGACAACCATGAAGACTACGCTGCCGCAGCTGCTATGCTTGTGTATTGTCCAACGCCCTGGCCATGTTCTCCTGGGCTTAAAAAAGCGTGGCTTTGGCGCGGGACGGTGGAATGGTTTTGGGGGAAAAGTCGAGCCAGGAGAAACAATTGTCCGGGCGGCGAAACGTGAATTATGGGAGGAAGCTCGGCTAACGGCACTCAATCTACAAAACTGCGGCCAGCTGAATTTTACCTTTGCTGATAGCCTCATACCTTTACAGGTCCACCTATTCACGGTCACTCGATTTACCGGTACCCCCCGTGATACGGCTGAGATGCAGCCCCGATGGTTTTCACTCTCTGCCATCCCCTATGACCAGATGTGGGCTGATGACCGCTATTGGCTGCCGGCAGTGCTGGCAGGAAAGAAGGTAGTGGGAACATTTCACTTTCAGGATACGGCGATACTGCTCTCACACCAGCTCGATACAAAAGAGATTGCGCCCGAGTTGATTCATTGGCACAAGAATACTAGTGGATAGTTTAATGGTTAGTACAGATTATGCCCGAGGCCGCCTTAACTGAACGGCAATGTGTTCCCTGTGAAGGGGGTGTTGCGCCCTTAGCACCTGCGGCAATCGCCGAGTATCTGAAACAGTTACAGTGTCCCTGGGAGGTTATCAATAACAAGAAAATTAGGCACGAATTTACCTTTGGTGATTTTAGTGAAGCGATGTTTTTTGTGAACGAGGTAGCGGCGACGGCGGAGGCGGAGAATCACCACCCCGATATGCACATTTATTTTAAAAAAGTTGTGATTGAACTCTGGACGCATGCGATTGGCGGTCTCTCGGAGAATGACTTTATTCTGGCCAGTAAGATAGAAGTATGCGATTTTTAAAGAGTGACAGAGGCAAAGTTTACTCTTAAACACGTATCTTATGAGACACTACATCTGCACCGGAGGCTGTCGCGGCGAATCAGTGACGCCGGGCACTTGCCAAGCGAAAGACTGCACCAAGTATGGGCAGCCGCTCTTGGCCTGTGACTGTGAGGATGCAAAGCACGACAAGACCGAGGGCAGGCAGGCGGATGAACATGTAGTTAGTACTAGCTAACCCCCCGGCTTCTTTGCTGGGGCAAGAATAGTTGCCGCGTAATCGATTAGAGCAGAAGTGAGCCGGGCGGCATCGGCCGCGGCTGTGGTTTTAGCATGCGCGAGATCGCCGTCACTGATATCAGGGGTGATTGGGTAATGCGCCTGGGCGTAGATCTTGAGCTTGGGCTCGGTGCCGGAGGGACGCACTGTGAGACGAGTGTGCTGGTCGGTAGACAAATAATAAATTAGCACATCACCATGAGCGCCCTCGCTATCCGGCGACAGTCGATCCACCACCCGCACGACCCTCTTACCAGCCAGAGTTGTCGGTGGCTGTGCGCGCAAACCAGTCATTAGTTGTTCCATGGTGGTGTTGCCGTGAGCGCCTTCATACACGATGTTCTCGAGCGTCTCCCAAAAAATACCGTACTGGCGATACAAAGCATCAAGGTGATCAATAAGTGTCTTGCCCTGATCTTTGAGGAGGGAGGCTAGTTCGCTGATGAGGAGCGCGGCAATCGCCGCATCTTTGTCCCGAGTGTATGATCCTTTGAGAATACCGTGGCTTTCCTCGCCGCCAAAGAGAAATTCGGCACGGCCTTCATACTGCTGGATCAGCTCGGCAATATATTTAAAACCAATCAAGATATTGTCATATATCTTCACGCCAAAATCAGTCGCGAAGGCGTTAAGGAAGTCAGTCGTGACGATAGTCTTGACCACAAAATGCCGCGGCGTTAGCTGACCGCGCTGTTTGAGCTGGTCCAGCACGAAGTGGCCAATGAGCGCAGCAATCTGATTGCCTGTTAGAAATTGGTACTCACCGTGGCGGTCGCGCGCTACCACTCCCAGGCGGTCAGCGTCTGGGTCAGTGGTGATGGCCAGGTCGGCGCGGCGGGCTTGGGCGATGTGCGTCGCCTGGGCATTTGTCTCCCGGACCTCGGGGTTAGGAGTCTGATTTTTAATGTTGGGAAAATTTCCGTCAGGCGTGGCCTGCTCGGCGACCACCGTGACCTGGGTGAAACCTGCCCGCTTGAGGGCCGGGACCACGCTTGTGATACCGGAACCGTGCAGGGGAGAGTAAACAATATCAGCCGAGCGGGTGCTAACCAAGGATTCGGCCACAATCGCGGCGGTGTAGGCCTCGTCAATTTCGGCGCCGACTGTGACTACCTTGCCGGCACTTACCGCCGCCGCAAAATCAGTGGTATTCACGGTGGTCACTTGGGCGACTTCCTCCATAATGCCACTATCGTGGGGAGGGACAACTTGCCCCCCATCCTGCCAGTAGACTTTAAAGCCATTATCAGTCGGAGGATTGTGGCTAGCGCTAATGACCACGCCCGCCGCGGTTTTGAGGTGCCGGACTGCAAAGGATAGTTCAGGAGTCGGGCGAAAGCTATCAAATAAGTATGTCCGGAAGTCATTGGCGGCGAAGATAGTGGCGGTCAATTGGGCAAATTCCACAGAGGTTAGCCGGGTGTCATAGGCAACGACTATCCCTTGTTGCTTCGCCGTCTTGTTTTTCTTCAGGAGGTAATTAGCGAGGCCTTGGGCGGACTGCCCGATCGTAACTTTGTTAATGCGGTTAGGGCCAATACCGACTTTGCCCCGCCGCCCGCCCGTACCAAATGGCACCACTTTAAAGAAACCATCTTCTAGAGTGGCCCACTGCTCTTGTTGTATGAGGGCAACTAGTTCGGCGCGGTAGTCAGTATATTGTTGCTCCTCCAGCCAGCGCGCCACGGCGGCATAAGCCAGGGGCGAAAGTTTGCCTTGAGCCTGCTGCAATAAGTTATCGGGTGCCATACCGGAGTTTCATTTAAGAGACAATCGTCACTTAAAGTGTATCGAGTCTTCAGAAAGAACCGCAAGTATGAGCTGGCAGGCTCTCGCGTTTACGTCTCTTCCTTAATCATTTGCTCTTCGTTGAACAAGGGGCGTATGATCAGCAGAAGTGCTGGTAGCGGTTCTTTTCATTTTTCCTTTCACGAGAGGTGAACAGATGAAGGTAATGATAATGTTGCGATACGGACTGTGTGGTCTTGTCAAGGTAGTGATCTGTTTGGTGGCGCTCTATGGCGGCTGGCGGCTCTACGAGGATTATGATGCGCAGCAGCGAGCCCGTCGGGAACTTCTCGCTCAGTTTTCGGGGGAAGCGCTTGAGATCAATTTTGGCGATCGTTTCTCCTTCTTTTCGCCACTGTCGCGGAAAATTATGCAACTGACGCGAGCGCAGTTGGATTCCGGGGTGCTCTTTGTGCCAGTGAAGAACAAAAGTGAGCGCCCGGTTCTCGGGGTTGTCCAGATCACACCGCGCGGCCAGCGAGTCTGGCACTGGTTTGTGCTGCCCCAAGAACTTCAGGTTTACCGTGTACCAACTACCCACGTGCCTCTGCCCGCTCCGCCAGCCTCACCCTCGCTTTTTGTGCAGCGCGAGTGAAGCTTTTTTACCCCTGAAGCCATTGGCAGTGCTCGGGGGTTTTCATTTCTCGTCAGGGAACAGCGTTCTTATTTACAGCAGGCCCATAGCCTCTTTCACGCGGGCCAACGTTTGGGCAGCAACTTGTTTGGCAGTATGCTTGCCGCGGCCGAGGAGAATACGAAGCTCGTCGTCTTGAGCGCGAATGTTGCGGTAGCGCTCCTGGAGGGGAGCGAGTTTGCTGATAATGAGTTCGGCGAGTTCTTCTTTAAACTCTTTGTAGCCGCGCCCAGTAAATTTTTGTTCGATTGTGTCGCGCGGCGCGGCGGAAAGCGCCTCATAGATTGCCAGGAGATTTTTAACTGCCGGCCCGCTCTGGGTGAACGAAAAGACTGGTTCGGTCTCGGTGACGGCATTGCTAATCTTCTTGCGGATGTCATCCGGTATGTCGTTTAAGCTTAAGTAGGTTTTAGGATCGTCGCTTTTGCTCATCTTTTTGGTCGGATCAGTCAGCGACATGATACGGGCGGTCCGAGGATTAGTGTACGCAGTAGGTAGAGTGAAACACTCGCCAAAGCGCTTGTTGAAACGAGTGGCAATTGCCCGGGTCAGTTCAATATGCTGGGTCTGATCCTCACCCACGGGCACGATTTCGGTTTGGTAGAGAAGGATGTCAGCGGCCATGAGCACCGGGTAGCTAAATAGTCCGAGCGATGTGCTCTGCGCTTGCTTTTTTGATTTATCTTTAAATTGGGTCATGCGGGTTAGCTCGCCGTACGGCGTAATAGTGGCCAAGAGCCACGCTAACTCCAGGTGTTCCGCGATGTGCGACTGGACAAAGATAGTACTTTTTTCAGGGTCGAGCCCGGCGGCAATATAGAGAGCGGCTGTATGTAAGATCCGCTCGGATAGTTCACTTGGTTCGTAAGGAATGGTGATGGCGTGGGCGTCAACAATACAGTAAAAGGCGCGGTTATTCTCTTGCAGCCTTACCCACTGTTCTATGGCTCCTAAGTAGTTGCCGAGATGCAGTGTGCCAGAAGGTTGAATGCCGGAAAAGATTGTTTTGTTGTGAGGCACAGCCATATTGTCCTAAGCCTACCAGGTGCCGGTATGCTTTCCAAGCTATCGGGCTTAAACTTTAAACTTCCACAATCACGGGCAGAATCATCGGCCGTCGCTCAGTTTTTTGGAAGAGGAATTGGCCAATGGAATCACGCAAGCTGGCTTTAAGATGTGTCCAATTTGGTTCGCCGTGTTGGTTACCGGCTTGCTTTTCAATCACCTGGCGAATCTTCTTGCGCGTATCATTAATCAGTTGCTGATGTTCTTTGATATAGATGAAGCCGCGAGAGATGAGATCTGGTTCGCCAACCACTTCGCCGCTGTGGCCGTCAATAGTGGTAATCAGTACGACCATACCGTCCGAGGCTAGGACTTGGCGATCCCGGAGCACGACGTTGCCCACATCACCCACTCCCAGGCCATCAACCATAATGTGATTAATCTCATACTTCTCACCCGAGAGACGAACTTTCCCGGGGGTAACTTCTACTACCTCGCCGTTGCCCGGCAGCAAAATTTGCGAGCGTGGCATGCCGTGCTGGACTGCTAGCTTAGCGTGCTCCGCCCGGTGGCTAAAATAGCCGTGCGCGGGGATTAAATATTTGGGCTGCATAAGCTTAATCATATGGACGAGGTCATCCCGCTGGCCGTGTCCGCCGGAATGGATATCCATCATCTTATAGTGATAGACTTCGGCTCCCTGCTTGTAAATTTGATCTTTGACAAGCTGGACCGAAGCTTCATTGCCTGGCACGACCGAGGAAGAAAAAATGACAACATCGCCAGCCGCCAGCTCGAGGCTACGGTGTTCTTTGTTAACGACGCGCATCAGGACAGCATTATCCTCGCCTTGAGCTCCCGTACATAACACGAGTACTTTGCCGGGAGAATACTTATTGCTCTGTTCCGGGGTGATCAAAGTTTCTTTTTTGACCCGCAAGAAGCCAATTTCTCGCGCAATTTCAATGTTGGTCTTCATCGAGAAACCATCGATTGCCACTTTGCGGCCGTGTTTCTCGGCGATGGTGATCATCTGCTGCAGGCGGTCAATCATTGAGGAGAAGGTAGCGGCAATAATCCGCTGGTTGGGGTGAGCGGCAAACAGCTTGTCTAAATTGGTTTCAATCACTGATTCAGAGACGGAGTGTCCTTCACGTTCCGAACCAGTGGAATCGCCGTACAAGACACTGATGCCTTTTTCACCGAGCAGTTTAATATGGTCTTCGTCCGCGGGCAGGTCATTGACGGGCTGGAGATCAAACTTAAAGTCTCCGGTGAAAGCGATTGCCCCAGCGGGGGTGCGCACGACTACGCCAAAGGCATTAGGCACCGAATGATTCACGTGGAAAGTTTCAATCTCCAGGTGACCGAGCCGGAAAATTTCCTTTGGTTTGACAATGTTGACCTTAGGTTTAGCGTAGTTAGGAAAATCTTCCTGGCGGCGCTGGACTAAGCGCATGGTAAATTCCGAGCCGTACACCGGCGGATTGCCCAATTTTGGCAAAATGTGTGGCACACCGCCGAAGTGATCGTAGTGAGCGTGGGTGATAATGACGCCTTTAATATTTTTTTCTTTGCCATGGAGCGGACTGATGTCGGGAATAATGTAGTCAATGCCATGCATGTTTTCAGTGGGGAACATGAGGCCGATATCAATTATGACAATGTCACCCTTATACTCCACCGCGGCACAGTTGCGGCCAATCTCTTCCAGGCCACCGAGCGGCAGTAAGTACATAGCATCAGGATTACGCGGCGGCTGCTTAACTTGCGGCATATCCTGGCTGCGCGGAGGACCGAAGTGAGCACCAGAACTGCGACCCCGGCCTCGTGGTCCGCCGCGATGGACGGAGCGCTCGCTGCCTCGGCCATGACGATCACGGCCACGGGAACGGCCACCCCCCGGCGGGCGGGAGCGAGTGGGGTGAACAGGTGCCGCCGACTGCGCTGGAGTAGAGGAGGGGGCAGGGGCAGGCATTTGCTTACGGGTACCAGAAAGAGACGCTGGTCGTATTGGCGGTGGCGGCGGGATTACCCTAGGTAAAATCGCATCGGGAGAAACTGATGAGGACATGAGAAAATTAGTTTAAGGAATTAAATGTAAGCCAGCTCGTTGTTGTTTAAGAGGGGCTGGTAAAGCCTTCCGGCTCGTTATTGAGAAAAATCGCTAAGGTCATGATGTTCTTAAAAGAAGCGCTCTCATTTCGTGATTAGCACCACGCGGAGGAGGGGTAGTGACAAAACTGTTGTTAAGCAGGAAAGATGATTATAGAAATCATCTCAAGCAGTGGCAACTATGCGCATGTACGGTCACGAATGGAGCGGATAATAACGTATGACGCGGCAAATCAAGTGGCGGTTACTTGAACTCTCGTCTCACACGTTTCGGCCCAGAGATAACTGAATCTAGGAGTATTGTAGCAGATCGCTTGATTTTGTCAAATTAGGCCTTAGCGACCTGTGCTTATTACTTCTCCCGCGGGTCCTGCTGCCTTAGGTTCTCCCGGCCCTGCAGCTGCAGTCGCCCAACCTTGGTGGCTCCTTTAAGGCCAGGTCTTTCTGACGGCGTCACCCGCAGCTGGTAGCCTTGGTTGAGCCAGATTAATGAGCACGCCTCGTGCCTTAATGAGCTTAATAAACTCTATGCTTAAATGTCCATCGTGAGCGAGCACTCTTATTTTTGGAGCATAGTCGGCAGACGGGAATCTATAGTGTAAAACATTGTCAGGAGCTGCTGCTCCAAAAATAAGCAGAGTGAGCAAAGGTGGGGATGAGAGGGGTCGAACCTCCACGGGCGTAAAGCCCATAGCGCCCTGAACGCTACGTGTATGCCAATTTCACCACATCCCCGCAAGCACTAGCTTGGATCTTGTCGTCCGGAAAATCAAGTTAGATTTATACCTCGCCCACTTGTTCTACTAGCTGTTTCTTAAATTTTTCGACACCGGCCACCGGCATGGGATCAATACCATAAGCCTGGGCGAGATGGTATGTTGTCCAGAGACCAAAGATGACTGCCTGGAATATTTTCTCCAGCCGGGTAGTGCCGGTAGCGGTGAAGTTCGTGACGGGTACCCCCCACTCTTCATAGAGGCCGGCGGTGATGTTCATTCGGGCGCGTGTGCGCGGGTGATCGTCATCGTCGCGCAGCATGACGACATGAAATTTACCTTGGGGAGTGGTGAAGCCGACCATCTCATTGTGGTTGAGTTCGGGAAATTCGCTCCAGAAGGCGGGCGTTTTAGCGTTCTCATTAGTCTGAATTTTAAAGTTTTTGGCCGCAAAACTTAGTAAGGCCGAACTGGTATAGACCGGGGTGCTGCCCTTAAGCTTAGCCGCTAATGATTGGGCTGGTTCTTCCAGGTCACCGATGGTTTTGTCTAAGACCTGCGCGGTGCGTTCGAGATCAGCCGTCACATCGTGGGCTAAACCACTATTTTTCAGGGCGGTAGCGATACCCACAAAACTGGCAAAGAGGGTGTGGCGGGGCTGCATCTCGGGGAAAGCAATAGTTGCTAGCGGCACACCATCACGTTTGCTCCACTCGGCCACTTTCCCACCCGACGCGCTGCTTAAAATTTGATAGCCAGCAGCTTGTGCTGCGCGGTAGGCCGAGAGCGACTCCTCGGTGTTACCCGAGTAGCTGCTGATGATGACGAGCGGGTTGTGAGCGACAGGCAGGTGGGGAAGATCATAGTCACGATGGATGGAGAGTGGTACCTGCGGCAGGTTGAGCATATTGAGCAAATCACCGGCATGGCCGCTGCCGCCCATGCCGACTAGGATAATAGCGTCAAAGTTGCCCTCGACGCGCACGTTCTGGTTCACTGCCAAGGAGGTTCTAATGTGCTCGGCCTGGTGCCGAATGATATCGCGCATGTCGCTCATGGGTTCGGGGTTCGTGAGGAAGTAAGGATAAGCGGGTAACTAGTTTCACTACGATTGTAAATTGAGAATGGAAAATTACCTAGTCTTTCCAAACACGCTTGGTTCGGACATGCCACCGTTCAATATTATTGAAGCGATCAGACGGCAAACCGGCGTGGTGAATCTCAAGGCCGCGCACGTCATCATTGGTGGCAAAGAGATAGTAAGGACGGTAGAGGATGAGGGCTGGTTTGATGTCCAAAATCTTGCCCTGGAAGGCTTCATATTTCTCTTGCCGCTGCTCGACGTCGATTGTTTTACGCGCTTCCTCGAGGAGCTTGTCAACTTCTTCATCTTTGAAGAGGGCAAAATTGAGGCCGGGGTTGCGCGTTTGAGTGGAGTGCCAGAAAGGATAGGGATCAGGCTGGGCGCTTAAAATTTCACCGAAGAGTAAGATCTCGTACTCGCGTGGCCGCACCGCGGTTTGTTGGATGGTCCCGGCCCCAAAGTGTTCAATTTCTGTCTCCACGCCGGCGGCTTGCCATTGTTGCTGGACAATCTCCGCCGTTTGCACATACTCGGGCCAGTCGGTGGTGGTGATTTTTAGGTGGAGTCGTTTGTTGTCTTTCTCGCGAACGCCGTCGCCATCTGTATCTTTCCAACCTGCCTCCTCGAGGTTTTTCTTGGCGGCTTCAGGATCAAACTGCGGGGCGGGTAAGTCACTGTTAAAAGCGAATATCCCTGGGGGAATGGGCAGGTGGAGAGGCTCGCCCTCGCCGACGAGCGCTTCCTCTACAATCTGGGTGCGATCGGTGGCTTGCGCTAAAGCGTTGCGGACCCCAGCATCGCTTAAAATATCATTCTTTTGTTGGTTAAAAAAGAGGCCAAAATACTGGGGCAGGAGGAGGCGATGAATATCGAGTGAATTTTGACGGTCGGCTTTGCCCAAGAGCTGCAGGGGCAGAAAGCCCACCCCATCAACATTGCCAGTGGTCAAAGCCTGGATCGCTTCTTCGTGAGTGGGGAAAAAAGAAAACATGACTTCATCGAGGTAAGGGTGTTGGCCGTAGTACTTGGGGTTGCGAATAAGCCGCAGTGACGTAATATCGCCGGTTTTACGCCGGGTGGCAATTTCTGCGAACTGGAAAGGCCCGGTGCCGACGGGCTTGAGCATTTGTTCAGCCAGGGCGGCATTGCGAGGGGCAATGCTCTCCCAGACATGCTCGGGTATGATACCGACGGTTAGGGTATTGAGGAACGGTGCATAGGGTTGGCGCAGCTTGAACAGCACGGTCGTGTCGTTAATTTTTTGGACCTCGACTCCTTCAAAAGCGCTCTCCAGGGGCGAGCCATATTCGGGTGTTTGAATGCTGCGTATGGTAAATATGACATCATCGGCGGTAAAGCGTTCGCCGTCGTGCCAGGTGATATCGGGACGGAAGTGAATGGTGTATTCACGGTGGTCGGCCGAGATGGTGTACTCGGTGGCGAGGTCAGGGTGAAGCTCTAGATTTTGATCGAGACGGAACAGTGAGGAGTAGACGAGGTGTGAGATATCAACGTCGAGGTCATTAGCACCGGCTAATACCGGATTGAGGTAGCGCGGTTGGCCCACTGCCGCTTCGGTGTAGGTTCCACCAGTTTGGGGGATTAACTGGGTATGCCGCTCAATGTAACCAACTATACTCATGACGGCTGACGCCAGGAGGGTCAGAGCTAGCCAGCTGACTACGACGCGCTCTACCCTAGACATGTTGGCCACGAGCACCTTGAACCAGTGTGGTGTGGAGAGCTTAACGGCTGGCAGGGAGAGGGCTCTCATGGGCGGAAACTTACGCGGTCTTCACGGGTGGTGGAGGCAATGCCGTAGTCGTAATACAACGGCGGCGCGCCAGCACAACCAAGAGAATTACGTTCCTGGTTAGTGTCAGCTTCTAAAATAGCGTAGAGCTCGAAGATGGCGGGGCTGCGTTTCCAGTAAAAGTAATCATGAGGGTCGCCTGCTGGATCGCGCGGAAAGGGTTTCGTATAGTTAGCATACTGTTCGTTTTGGGCACGCAAGGCCGCTTCCACTTGGGCTCTGACCGCAGTATTGGCCGGGTCGTTAAGACGGCCGCACCAGGTGGGCTGATCGTATGGTGGGTACGTGCCGGCAAGTCCGCGAATAAAATACAGAGATCGCTCAATATCTTCGAGGTGGTGTTTGCGAATGGTGTCGCGGGCTTGAGCGTCAGCGCGATTAAGCAGCGCTAGGCTGCCGATAAGTACGGTGGTAAAAACCAACACGAGGGGAAGGCGGGCGATCACCGAGGGATATAACTGGCGAAGACCAACGCTCAAGTCCTTATTTTACGAACAGATGAGCGAAAGCAATTAGAACAAAGAGCGTCCCCAAGACAACAGTGGCTTGAAAAATACGTTTTTCGCTACCGCGGCGTATATGAAACCCTCCCGCGCTGCCGCCAAAGGCACCTCCTAAGCCGGCCGAACGACTCTGCAGTAAAATGGCGACAGAGAGCGCAATGGCGACAACAATGAGCATGACATTTAAGATATATACCCAATTCATATGATAAGGTGTCTTAAGATTGCACCGTACCGAATGTGGCGGCCATGGTCAAGGCTTGACAGTAATGAAAAATCTGGGGCGAACATACCGCCTCTAATCCTAGAGATAATCTTGCAGAGCGGTTGCTTTAGCCGAGCCAATGATCTGGGCAATTTCTTGCGGAGGGGCCATCCGGATTTTTTTAAGGGAGCCAAAGTGAGTTAGTAAGCGCTGCTTGGTTTTGGGGCCGATACTAGGTACTTCATCGAGCAGGGAATGCTGCTGTTTCTTGCTCCGGAGCAGGCGATGGTAGGTAATGGAAAAACGGTGGGCTTCGTCGCGCATACGCTGGATAAGGTAGAGGGCGTCGGAATTATAGGGCAGGTGTCGGGGGGCGCGCTGGCCAGGGAGAAATATTTCTTCCTCGCGTTTAGCTAAAGCAATGACAGGTAACTTAAGATTGAGCTGATCGAGACTCTTTTTGACGGCCGAGAGTTGACCCTTGCCGCCGTCAATGATGATAAGGTCGGGGAGAGGCCAGTCTGTGTGCTGGGAGGCAAAACGCCGATTGATCACTTGCTGCAACATGGCATAGTCGTTGGGCTGGTCGGTTGGTAACTGACGGGCAGTATCGTGGAAACGGATACGGAATTTCTTATAGTGCGACTTGTGGGGTTTGCCATCCACAAAAACTACCATCGCCCCCGTGGCTGATGTGCCTTGGATATTGGAGATATCGTAAATTTCAATGCGCCGCAGGGGGGGCGTCAAGCCGAGAGCCGTTGCCAGTTCCTGGGTAGCACGCTGCAGGCGGGCGTCGTTTTTAAAGTAGATCTGCTCGGCGGTGAGTAGTTGCTGGGCATTGAGTTCCCCCATGCGGATTAACTGTTTCTTCTTGCCCCGGTGGGGCACGACGAGGTGAGGCGTAGTTGCAGCATTAATCCAGCGCGCGATGGCTGCTTGATCGGGAAGGGCAAAGGGGAGAAGAATGCTCGGGGGAATATCTTGGGCCACCCGATAGTATTGCAAGAGGAACTGGCGGAGTACGTCAGCGGGCAGCGCGCTGGTGCGGTGTTTCAACAGAAAAGTGTTTTTATGGAGCAGCTTGCCGCCGCGAACTAAGAAGACATTGGCGGCACTCTGATTATGGTCGGTAGCGATACTAATAACATCGAATGATTCGGACCGGGGAAGGTACACCTTATGGGAACCCTCGAGTTTTTCAATCGCCTGAAGTTGGTCGCGAAACAACGCGGCTTGTTCGTAGGCGCGGGCGGCGGCGGCTTGAGCCATGCCCGTGCGCAGGCGAGCCATCACTGGCTCTCGCTTGCCTTCGAGGAAGTTAATAACATTAGCAATATTGAGACGGTATTGGGCGGCGTCAATCGCTTGGCCGACTTGCAAGGTAAGGGTCGGAGTGTTGGCGGTAGAAGTAGCGGGGGAGAAAAGAGGGTGGGGGAAAAACCACGTTTTGTCAGTGTAGCTTTCGCCAAAGTGGGGAAAAAGCCGGCGCAGCAGCTTAAGCGTGTGACGTACAGCACTGGCCGAAGAAAACGGGCCGAAGTAACGGGCACCATCCGTCACCAGGCGCCGGACGGCGTAAATCCGAGGCCAGGCTTCTTTAGTAATCTTAATGAAGAGATAGTACTTATCATCGGTTAAGACAATATTATAGGGTGGTTGGTGCGCGCGAATTAAATTTGCTTCGAGAATCAGGGCTTCGTTTTCTGTGTCGCAGCTCACCGTGTCGATGTGGGCTACCTGCGGGACCATTTGTTGTTTAGCGGGTTCGAGGACGGAGCGGGGTTGAAAGTATGAGCGCACGCGCGACCGCAGCGACTTGGCTTTGCCGACATATAAAATTTCTCCCCGGGCATCATGAAAGATGTAAACTCCGGGCTTAGGAGGAATGGTCTTGAGCTGTTCGGCAATATTCATGGCGGCTTTAGTGTGGGCAGTTTCTCTTAATTTGTCGATGGCTCTTCTCTTAAGAGAAGAGGTGGCTGCCCTTGCTGTGCTACCCGACCTTATCTATACTAATTCTTTATATATACCCACCAATTGTTTTCTGCTATGGCTAACGACATTGTCATTAAAGGTGCACGGGTTCACAATCTACGCAATATTTCTCTAAAGATTCCCCGGGATAAGCTAATTGTTTTTACGGGGCTGTCGGGTTCGGGTAAATCATCGTTGGCCTTTGACACGCTCTATGCCGAAGGACAACGGCGGTATGTTGAATCGTTGTCTGCCTACGCGCGGCAATTCCTGGGACTCATGGATAAGCCCGACGTGGATCAAATTGATGGGTTGTCGCCGGCGATTTCCATTGATCAAAAATCAACGGCGCGTAACCCGCGCTCGACTGTCGGGACCGTCACGGAAATTTATGACTATTTACGCTTGCTCTACGCGCGTACGGGAACCATGCACTGTCCGCAGTGCGGCCGGCCGATTGAGCGCCAGACAGTGAAGCAAATGGCCGAACAGATTCTGCGATTGCCACCCGATAGTCGGTTGCTGATTTTAGCGCCGCTCATCCGCGATCGCAAAGGAGAACACAAGCAGGTTCTCAAAGACGTGAAGATGGCGGGGTATGCACGCGTGCGCCTGGACGGCACCATTTACAGTCTGGAGGAAGCAATGAATCTGTCGCTCGATCGTCAGAGGCGCCACTCCCTTGAAGTGGTGATTGACCGCTACTTTCTGGAGGCTAAACCGGATCGGCCGAGGTTGCTCGACTCGCTGGAGACGGCTACGCGACAGGGCGAAGGGTTGGTCGTGGTCGTTAATGCCAAGACGGGTGAAGAATGGTTATTCTCGGAAGATTTTTCTTGCCCCCACTGCGGGATTAGTATGCCGGCGATTGAGCCGCGTGATTTCTCTTTTAATTCACCTCATGGGGCGTGCCCGGATTGCACCGGCTTGGGCACAAAGCAAGAAGTGGACGCCGACTTGGTGATCCCTAATGCTAAATTGAGTTTATCCGAAGGCGCTATTAAACCCTGGAGTAAATCCGGCCGCAGCCGGTGGTATGACCGGCTCTTGCGCGCCTTTGCGGCGCAGCAGGGTTTCTCCATGGAACAGCCTGTCCGCTCTCTCACCGAGCGCGACCAGCAGGCAATCCTCTATGGCGCCGACGTCGCGATTGCGGTTCGGACGCGCGGGGGTGTGTGGGAAACAACGTATGAAGGTGTCATCCCGCAGCTCGTACGGCGGTATAAGGAAGCCGCTTCCGATGGCGCCCGAGCGGAAATTGAGCAGTACATGATTGAGCAGTCCTGTCCTACTTGTCAGGGTAAGCGGCTCAAGCCCGAACCCTTGGCGGTCCTCGTGGGCGGTAAGAACATTCATGAAGTCGTCATGCTCTCCATTGATGTCGCCCTGCAGTTTTTTAAGACGTTGCAGCAAGGGGAGCGAACAGACTTCTCGGTTACCAAGCAAAAAATTGCGAAGCAGGTCTTGAAGGAAATTACCAATCGCCTGACTTTCTTACGTGATGTGGGGCTAGCGTATTTAACACTTGACCGCCGCACTGCAAGCTTAGCCGGCGGCGAGGCTCAGCGTATTCGCTTGGCCACCCAAATTGGTTCCGGGCTTGTCGGCGTTCTCTATATTCTCGATGAGCCTTCAATTGGCTTGCACCAGCGTGATAATAACAAGCTCATCAAGACCCTCCTTAATTTACGCGACTTGGGCAACAGCGTCATTGTGGTGGAGCACGATGAAGAAACAATTCGCACAGCCGACCAAGTGATTGATATTGGCCCGGGAGCGGGTGAGCACGGCGGCAATATCGTTTTCCAGGGATCGCCCAAACAGTTAGAGCGCAGTAACACGCTCACGGGTAAATACTTGTCAGGTAAGTTAGCGATTAGTGTCCCACCAGAGTACCGCACGGGTAATAAAAAAAAGCTGACGATTAAGCGCGCCACCGAACATAATTTGCAGGATATCACTGTGGATATCCCGCTAGGGGTGTTAACCTGCGTCACCGGTGTCTCTGGTTCCGGTAAGTCAACTTTAATTAATGACATCTTAGCGAAGGTCTTAGCGCGCGAGTTTCACCGCGCTAAGACTCATCCGGGTGAGCACCAGGAGATTGCTGGCTTGAGCAATCTTGATAAAGTGATCACGATTGACCAGTCACCCATTGGCCGCACGCCTCGCAGTAATCCGGCCACCTATACTGGTGTCTTTACCCCGATTCGAGAGTTATTTGCGGCGACCGAGGAGGCCAAGGTCCGCGGCTACAAGGCCGGCCGCTTTTCTTTTAACGTTAAGGGTGGACGGTGCGAAACCTGCCAAGGCGATGGCGTGTTACGGATTGAGATGCACTTTTTGCCTGATGTGTACGTGGAATGCGATGACTGCAAAGGCCAGCGCTATAACACTGAGGCGTTGGAAGTGCAGTACAAAGGGCAGACTATTGCCCAGGTGCTCGATATGACGGTGGAACACGCCCTGACCTTTTTTCACGTAGTGCCGGCGATTCGCGATAAACTGCAGACGCTAACTGATGTTGGCTTGGGCTACATTCACTTGGGCCAGCCGGCGACCACGCTCTCGGGTGGTGAAGCGCAGCGCATTAAGCTTGCCACCGAGCTGTCCCGCCGGGCTACCGGTAAGACACTCTACATTCTTGATGAACCCACAACTGGGCTGCACTTTGATGATGTGCGCCGCCTCCTGGCGGTGCTGCAAAAACTAGTAGATAAAGGCAACTCGGTGCTCGTGATTGAGCATAACCTCGATATTATTAAATCCGCCGATTATTTAATTGACATGGGGCCGGATGGCGGCCAGGGCGGAGGACGAGTGGTGGCCACCGGTACGCCACGGGAAGTAGCGCGCATTAAAGATAGTTACACCGGACAATACCTCAAAAGAATTTTGTCGTAAGCTCCCGGCATCGGTTGACAAATTGAAATCAGCGTGGTAGCAGTGATAGGTTGTCATAAGCGGGCAACGACTGCACCTTCAATCACCCATACTCCTGCTTTGTCTGACTTAAGGGGGATTTAATTCTATGGACGATGCTCGATTACAGCAGATGGCAAACGACTTGCGAATGTTTCTGGCGAGCTACCTGCCGCCAGAGGCAGTATCGCAGATAGACGACCGGCTGACGCAGTTAATGGATCGTGCCCAGAGTGGCCGGTATCAATTGGTACCGGCCTGTGATCTCGATGCGGCCGAACTCTGCCACTTTCTGACCGAAGTCGTGGAGCGCGAGGTTACACGAATCCATTTTGCTTCATTGAGTGAAGACTTAGTCCGACAGCCTACCTGGATGGAGGAAAAAGATTTTAAGAGAATAATGATTGTTGCTTGTTCAGTGGAGATTACGCGGCGATCTGCCGAGCAGCAGCAGATAGTTTTAGGTAACATCCTGAACAACACTCTCACTGCCAGTGTTGATTCTTATCTGCGGCTGGATCGTGTTCTTGCTCCTCACAGCAAGATTGACCGGCGCGTCTTCAAAGGGTTAAAGGCCGCTGCCCAAGACAGCTTGGCTTTCCATGTCGGTAATTTTGTCAATGCGCTTGAGCCCTGCATGCAGCACCTGCCGCCCATGGGACGTAACGTCATTCATGATGTGTTGCTGCTGTATTGCGGTTCCGCTCTTACCCAGCGCGCTCATGAGTTTAACCATTGGGGAAGATTCCTTGGCGCGTTGCTTGCCTATATCCCCTTAGGAGAGAAGACAGGAGAGCCCGGAGCCTGGATTGTTTGCTGCGCGTAAGCGACTGCTGGTACCCAGCTTCAACCCCTCCTGATTGTTTAATCAGGAGGGGTTTTTTATCTGGAGCCCGTAAGATCTCGGGCGTAAGCCCGAGGATGAAGGGCTTT
>JBBDZC010000010.1:0-25902 GCA_040900375.1 Candidatus Anderseniibacteriota bacterium
AAAGCCCTTCATCCTCGGGCTTACGCCCGAGATCTTACGGGCTCCAGATAAAAAAGGTGCTGTTGTTATAACAGCACCCGGGAGCACGCGAGTTATGCATGCCCTCACACGCGAATACCCATTCTTTGCTGTTGAAATTCACCGAGCGAGCATTCGGTGAGTCGCTTGAAGACTTCATGGTAACGCTTGGCAGTTTCTTTAATCACTTCGGAGGGAACTACTTGCTCTTGAACAAAGGCGAGATGCTGGCGGTTTTCGGGGTCGAGGTTGGAAATCCCGGCGGGACTGCCACCAAAGGGAGTGAGAATATTCTTTCCCCAGGTGCGCACCAACTCTTTGTCATAGGGGGAAGGTGACTGGCGGCGAAGGAGGGCTTCCTCCCACTCCTCCCTGTCCCAAAACCGACTCGAATCGGGCGTACCTACTTCATCCGCCAATACTCCGCCGCGGCCAAATTCGAATTTAGTATCGGCAACAATAATCCCCTTGCTGGCGGCGTAGTGTGAGAGTCGCCGATAGACTGCCACCGACACCTCGGCAAATGTAATGCCGTACTGCGCGGCTACTATCCTGGCATCAAGGGGCTTATCATGACCAACCTCGGCTTTGGTGGTGGGCGTAAAGATTGGTTCTGGAAGCGGCGCTCCATCGTAGAGGCCAGCGGGCAGTTGAACGCCGCATACGCTCTGGTTTCGTTGGTACGATTTCCAGCCAGAACCGGTAAGATACCCGCGGACAATGCACTCCACCGGAATCATCGAGAGTCGGCGGACGACCAGAGTCCGCCGCTGTAGCTCCGGTGAACTTCGTAGACTACGTGGTAGGTAATAGTCGATATCCACCCCCGCCGCTACGAGATGGTGAGGAAAGTCGGTGAGTTTTTCCCATAACCAAAAGGCTGTGAGTGCGGTTAGTAGTTCCCCCTTCTGCGGGATTAAACTCGGGAGCACAAAATCGAAGATGCTCACCCGATCCGTCGCCACCACCAACTGCAGTTGGCTATCATCTAACGCGTGCGGCAAGACATACGTATCCCGTACCTTCCCTTGGTGGATACGCGTAAGCCCTGCCTGCTCAAGCTTGTCATGAAATTCAGTTGCCGCGACACATGCTGGGATAACCGCAGCCATAAGTGTTCTCCTTCTGGTTGAGATGTTGGTACCCTCATTCTATTGTCAAAGTGCCAAATTTTTGTATTCCACCCTCTCCTGACGGTATCGAATCGAGTGGACAGAAGCAATTCGAGCCACGGCCTGTTTTGTATTTGTAGGAAATGAAGATATTAAGTACTTTAACCACAAACTATTCATGCCCTTACTGTAGCCTGGCATGGAAGTGTTGAACCTTAACAACCAAACATTCATGGAGATTAGCCATGCAACTTCGCGGCATCCGCTTTCGCCCGGTATGCAATGCTTCCGGGGGCCACGGTTTCTTCGGTGAAGGATATCCTTACCACCAGTGGTGGAAATATGCCGGCCTCACGTTTGAGCACTGTGACTTTATCGCCAAAACCACCACGCTGGACGCTCGGCCCGGTAACATGCCTCTTAAGCATGATGGGATTACCCCCAAAGAGTGGAAGCCCGCCTGCATCGTCGTCAGGCCATTTCAAGGAGTGGTGCTCAACGCCGTTGGTTTAAGCGGTCCGGGTGCGGCTGCTCTTCTGGCTGACGGTCGCTGGCAGCAAAGAAACAGTGAGCCATTTTTTCTCTCATTTATGTCTGTCCAGCCTAAAACTGATGATCGTCTGGCGGAATTTAAAGAGTTTGTAGTACTGCTTAAGCGTCATCTGCCCGAGTTCAGTGCTCCCGTAGGTCTAGAGATGAACTTCTCTTGTCCGAATGCTGGTATTGATCCCTCGTCGCTTATCAACGAGGTGGGGTCCGCACTGGATATCGCTGCCAATCTCAACATCCCTTTGCAAGCAAAGTTTAATGCTACTGTCCCCGTGGCCGCCGTGTGTGAAGTGTGTAAACACTGTGCGTGCGATGCCATTACGATGTCGAACACAATTCCGTGGGGACAGCTACCAGAGCAGATTAACTGGCACCGACTCTTCGGCACTCCCGTCTCTCCCCTGGCGCACCTCGGTGGTGGTGGTCTCTCGGGCTGGCCACTCACCCCCATTATTTGTGAGTGGATCAAAACTGCGCGTGACCATGGTTTCTTTAAACCCATTTGGGCGTGTGGTGGCATCACTTCTCGCCGCGCTGTGGCCCAAGTACACCAAGCCGGCGCCCGTGGGGTGCAGCTAGGTGTGGTTGCCATGCTGCGTCCATGGCGTATGCGAAGTATCATCCGCTATGCCTATGAGTTGTTTGCGTAACCGCCGGGCCTGTCTCGATAACGTCGAGTAAAAAATTTTAAGCGACAAGGATAGTGGTACAGTTGACAATAGGCGGTCACTGACATAAGTTTGTCAGTTCGTTTTGTACCTACACAAGCTATCACAACAGAAAGGAAGCGCCATGAGTACGCCTAGTGGGGTTTTCGCGGTCGATAGTTCTGCCTCGCAAGCGCGGCTGAAGTCTCTGCAACTGCTGGTGGCCCTGATTCAGTTGTCAAAGTCTGTGAAGCACTGCTGGGGTCCGATGGAGGAAGAGCTGCGTAAGGGCTCTGGTTTGAGCGACGAAGACTTCAACCACGCCTTGTCTGACCTGTTGAACTGCGACAAATGTGTCCGGCATCGCTACTCACAAGAGGGTACTGCTGGTCCGTTCGCACACCGCTACGAAGTCATGAAGAACCTCACTTTCAGTGTCACCTGGGGAGAGGAAAAGTAAAGCTAACCACACAAGGCGGTGAAGCAAGGGAGCACATAGTCTTCGAGGAGGGTGTATATGACAGACCACGATCGTAAACTACTTGGCGAGGTCTTGATCTACTTTGACGAAATTGTCAATGGATTGGACCACGCTGTTTTCGAAGCCGCCTACCACAGAGATGTTGGTGACCTCGAAGACCAACGAAGATATGCCGTGGACCCAGTTTTTCAAGCGCCCGTCAAAGTCGAGCGCGACGGAAAGATGGAGCAACGCAACCTTATCGCAAAGCTGCTGGGTTTCGCACCGAGACAGCCACACGATCTCTCACCCAGAGACTATGTCGTCGCACAAGATGGCTTACTCGTACCGCGAGGGGCACTCTAGCACCTTCATGAACAATGAAAACCGTACATTGACCGCATGGTTCGCCCAGCGGTCTTTTCATTACATTAATCTTTTTTTAGGTTAAGTCATCCTCTTTCACTGTGCGTATTTAGTACAATATCAGCTCGGTCCTGACCTACCACTAAATATGGTGGGATGAAAGTGTCGGGTACTTTTATTTTTGTTTGAAGGTATTAAGGTCTGTTATAAAAAGTATTGGCTGTGATCTGTAGCCCGTAGGGGAATTGAACCCCTGTTTCCAGGATGAGAACCTGGTGTCCTAGCCACTAGACGAACGAGCCGTAAGGCACAAAGATATAGTATCAAATTTAAGATTTCAAGGGTGGGCAGCCAGGCGTTCTACGACCTGCTCCATGTGCATGTCGCGTGAACCGGTAATCAGCACCACGTCTCCTGGCCGAAGGAAACCGCTCACCCACTTGCCTACATCCGCGCTCTCTTCAAAGTGATGAACGTCGGCACCGGCTCTAATCGCACTGGCACCGGCCACGCGCATCGCCTCGCCCACGCCAATGACAATATGGGCAGCTTTGCCTGCAAGCGTACCAAGGCGGCGGTGACAGGGCTGCGTAAGAGACCCCAACTCGGTTATGTCTCCTAAAATGGCAATCCGGCGGCGGGCGGGAAGGGCTTGCAGGGTACGCAAAGCGTCAGCCATAGTTTCCGGGGAACTGGTATATGAGGCATCGAGAAGCAGTGCGCCCGATTGTCCGGCGAGACGCTGCATTCGACTTGGTAGAGGACGTAGTTCTTTGAGTTGGGCTATGACGGGGGCAAGATCCAGCTTGAGCACGTACGCGACGGCGATCGCAATCACGGCAGCCGAGGTTTGCTGGCGTGTAAGGAGATGCGGCAGATATAATTCATACGGCCGGCCAGCCACACGAACTTCACCGGCGAAGCCATGATCAGCGACTCGTTGGATGCGCACCAGGCGTATTGTGGCCGCATCGTCAACGCCAAAAGTGACAACCTTAGCTTGAGTGTGAGCGGCCATTGGCGCTACCAGCGGATCATCAATATTTAAGATAGCAAAGCCGGTACGCGGTAACGTGACAATCAGCGACATTTTTTCATGAGCTACCATTTCCGGCGAGCCAAAAAATTCGGTGTGGGTGGTGCCAATATTTGTGACGACGCCGATGGTAAACGGCAGATGGGCTGCGAGCCAATCAATGTAGCCGGGACGATCAGCGCCGAGTTCAACTACAATGGTGTCGGGCTCTTCTTCAACGAGTTCGCGCACAAAGCTGCCGGTAAGTAAAGAAAACCAGCGCGGCCGGCCTGACGGTAAGGGCACGCCTAAGATAGCAAGGCCGACATCAAGAGGATGATGAAGGCTCTCGTGCGAGGCGCGTACGCGGCGGTTGGCACCCAGCGCAAGCCTGATGGCTTCTTTTGTCAGCGACTTGCCGGCACTACCCGTCACCCCAACGAGCAGCGGTTGATAGGTTCGCAAAAAATCAGTTACCCGCTGCCACAACACTCTTCGGCCAAGACTATGGATCATATAGTGTAAGGAATATGATCCAGTATACTCTATTCTCTTAAAGCTCGAGTATGTTCCCTGAAAATTCGTGCGGGTGCGAGACTTACGTGCCAGTATTATTAGTATCCGACACTTGGAATTTTGGTTTCACCGCGGGGTCATATGAGGGAGGAATTTGGTAGTATTTCAGTAATTTCTCGGCAACGCTGCGAAACATCGGCGCGGCGGTCCCCGAGGCAAAGGATAGCCCCGAGGGATTATCAAGCTTAATAAGAATAGAGAATTGGGGATTTTCGACAGGCCCGAAGCCGACAAAGGAAATAATCTTGCGATCAAGGGAGTATTTGCCGCGCTCATCAGGCACCTGTGCGGTCCCTGTCTTGCCCGCGAGATAGTAGCCCGGGACTTGGGCTAGAGTAGCCACGCCGTTTTCAATAACGCTCACCATCATGGCCGAGATCTTTTGCGCGGTCTGCGAGGAAACTACTTGGCGAACGGCTGTGGGAGTGGTGATCTCTTCTTCGCCACTAGCATGACGGATTCTAGCGACAATGTGCGGCTGGGTTAATTGTCCTTGATTAGCGAGAGCGTTAATCCCATTGAGCGCTTGCAGGGGCGTCAGTGCAACTCCTTGACCGAAACTAGTCGTGGCGACAGTGGTGATATTCCACTTGTTCGGCGGCGGCAGCTGGTTCTGGGTTTCGCCTTCAAGCTCGACACCCGTTTTCTCGCCGAGGCCAAAGCGGCGAAAATAGTCATACATCATTTCCGCGCCCATCTGCTGTGCGACCCACACCATGCCGACGTTGTTGGATTGTTCTAATACTTGGGTCATGGTCTGTCGGCCGTGATGTTTGCCATCAAACGTATCAATTTTATACTCGGCCACCCGCACGGGCCCGCTATCAACAAAGGTTGTTTCTGGGGATACTTTTTTCTCTTCAATAGCAGCGGCCATGATCAGGGGTTTCAAAATAGAGCCGGGCTCAAATATCTCGGAGACAAGCGGGTTTAACTGGACTTCTGGCGCCCGGATAGCGTGGTAGTAGTTAGGATCAAAAGTGGGATAAGTGGCCATACCCAAGACGGCCCCGGTTTTGGGATCCATGACCAAGATACTCCCCCGCTCGGCACCAAATTTATTAACCCCTTGCTTTAATTCTTCTTCAATAAAGGACTGGACCACCCGATCGATCGTCAAAATTACATCACTGCCGTCTTGGGCGGGCCGAAATTCCCGCGAGCCAGTGCCAATATATTTACCGGTGGTGTCTCGCTCGGAAGCGAGAAAACCAAAATCACCCGCGAGAATATCTTCAAAAAATCCTTCCACACCGTAGCGCCCGACGCGTCCCTGCTCTTGATAGCCTACATACCCCAAAATGTGAGCGGCGAGTGTTTTCTCGGGATAGGTTCGCACTTCCTGCTCCTCGATCACGACGCCCGGTAATTTCTTATCTTCAAGAAAACTTTTTAACTCATCATCTAAGACTTCATACGGCCGCAAGAGCGGTTCATAGGGATCAGTTTTCTGATTAAATTTATCGTAGAGCTGTTGCCGTAAGATATCGTGCTCATCGGGAGTTGGAGTCGAAGCAGGCTCGGCATCACCCGTTTCTTGCTGGCCGGTCTTTTGTAAAATATCTGTGAGGCGTTGCCGTTGCCGCTGTCGGAAGGTTAAGAGGGCTGGCGTTAATTCGTCGGCGACGGTCTGGGGGTTTTCCATATCCCGTGGTATTGCATAGACTAGCCACGCCTTATGGTTCGTTGCCAAGGGAAAGGTTTCAGCCACAGTAGAGCGGCCCTCCGAGGCATAAATGGTTCCCCGGTGTGGTAGCAGCTCACCGGCACGCTTGCGCTGGCTTTCAGCGACAGCTTCATAATAGTCAGCCCGGACAACTTGCAGGTAGCCAAGCCGCAGCCCCAGGCCGGTAAATAAAAGAGCGAAGAAAAAGAAAAGGAGCCAGAGCCGCTGCTTTGAACTCAATGATAATAGTGCCATGAAGTTTATTTAGGTGCTGGCGAACGTTGTGTGTCCATTGTCTCCCCTGTTTTCGTCCCGTAGCCTACTAGCTAGTCGGCCACGACCGCCACTTTATCAGGCTGGGTTGCCAGATAAGCGACTTCGTCAACGGTAACCATATTGAGCTTTTGGACACGCTGTTCAACAGCTTGAATAGAGCGTAGGTTGGCGCCTTCAAGCTCGAGCTCTTTTTGGCGTTCACGCAACTCAACAATCTTTGATTCGAGTACTTGCACATCACTGCCCTGGGAGGCAGTGGTAAAGACCTGCTGTAAATAAAAGAAACCCAGTAAGGCCACCAACACAAACGACATAACGGTAAAAGCGATGGTGACAGTTGATTGGGTCACACTCCCTCGCTGCGAGCGAGGAAAAGCCCTGGTATGCCAGGGGCCAGCTGAACGAATTTGCCGCGTAGCCCAAGTACCGTGTAGCGAGACATAGTGAGAAAAGGAACGTGCGTGACGATGACGAGGAACAACGTTTTGTTGGATATTAGCAGTCATGTGTTTATGTAAGTGTTGTTGTTAATGTTTATGTTGGTTTTCTTTTACGGCCCGGCTCTGCTTGCAACCCGCAGTTTAGCTGATCGCGCCCGGGGGTTGTGGTCTCGTTCTCTCTCCCCCGCCCGGACAGGCCGCTTGGTCAAAATTTTGAGCAGGGGCGACCGCGTGCAGGTGCAGATCGGTTGAGTGGGTGGACAGGTGCAGGTGGCACTGGCCCGCCGGAAAAATTGCTTCACAATGCGGTCTTCCAAGCTGTGAAAGCTAATTACGGCTATCTTGCCGCCGACAGCTAAGAGATCGGTCGCCACGGGGAGGATAGTAGTCAGGGTTTCTAGTTCACGGTTGACAGCTAACCGCAGCGCTTGAAAAGTGCGGGTAGCGGGGTGAATGCGCCCGTGCTCATACAACGCGGGGACCGCGCGGCGAATGAGGGCAGCGAGCTCAATCGCAGTTGTCGGGAGAGTCTCTGCCTCTTTAATAGCAGCCGCAATGCGGCGAGCATATCGCTCTTCCCCATACGTCCGTAGCACTTCGGCTAATTGAGCGGCCGTGAGTCCGGCCAGGATATCGGGCACATCTGGCAAGAAACCTAAGCGCTTAGTGAGCACGTTGAGCGACGGCACGAGTGCCGATGGCAAGGAGCTAACCTCGCCATACTGCATACGGAGACTTCTGCCCTGCGCAAATGAGAAACCGCGCGTGGCATCATCTAACTGGTGTGAACCAATGCCTAAATCAAAAAGTACATGAGTGAACCCTTGGTGTCGCCCGTGGCGAGACTCGCCTGGGGCGGGAAGAATTCCTCCCCCTGTGGTTGAATCCTTCAGTGAATAATAATTGGCGTGGTGTAAGGTGACGCGATTACCGTAGGCTTTTAGATTCTGTTGCGCCTGCTTGAGAGCTCGAGCATCGGCATCGAAGCCTGTAACCCTCCCGCTTGGGTTGGTGAGCTCTAGGTAGGCTTTAGCGTGGCCGCCTAAACCCACCGTGGCATCGAGAAGGCTGTCTCCCGGCTGGGGAGCGAAATACCGCATCACTTCGCTGACGAGGACAGGTACGTGCCCATTGGTGTTAGTCATAACTTACACACCTAACTGACCCAGGCTCTCGGCAATATCATCGCTTTCGGCTTCAGTCGCCTGACGATATTCGTGCCATGAATCTTCGTCCCACACTTCGATCCGGTTATAGAGACCAGCAACTGTTGTCTGCTTAGTAATACCAGCGTAGCGACGCAAATACTCGGGTACCATGACGCGACCTTGGCTATCAATTTCGACATCCCACGCCCCGGCCAGCATGAGGCGAGCAAAAGCCCGGCTTTTCTTTTGGCTTAAGGGAAGCCGAGCTAGTTTCTCGGCTAACTCAATCCATTCGGAACGGGGATAGAGAAAAAGACAGTGGTCTAGTCCGCGGGTCACTACCACTCCCCCTTCTAACTGGGAGCGAAACTTTACCGGAATGCTTAATCGTCCCTTCTCGTCAATTGTGTGTGAGTATTCGCCGATAAACATAGTCGTTGTGCCTTAGTTAGTCGCTCTCTAGCTTCGCAGCCCTACTACGCCTGCGAAACCGCAGTGGCGCACACACGTTGCGTTGGCAAAGAGCTGACCCCCTGTCTTAAGGCGTGAGAAACTCCCACCTTAAGACAGAAGCGCATGCTGGCCAAAAGATTGAGATAAAAAATCGCGGATCTTCCCTTGCCCCTGGTTTCTCCACAAGTCTGCCCCACTTTTCCCCATACTTATCCACGTAGATACACAATACTACTTTCATTCCCACCTAGCAACATCTTCTCCCCCTCACTTATCCACAAAAAAGCCCCGGCTGATGGGGCAAACTACCGCCGGCTACTCCTCTTTAAATTTTGTACTCGGTCTTCACCAGCTCGGAATGGACAAGTAGTCGTTTAAAATTGGTCCAGACAGGCCAACACGTGACTAGCGTTACGGTCGAGCGATCATCATTGGGTAATTTATCAACTTCGTGCGGCCACACTACTTCTTTGCCGTAGACTCGATAGGTATAGACAGCGGTAGTAGTGGTAATGGTGTATTCTTGGCCCTCTTGTAATTCTGACAACTCTGCAAAAGCGAAACGGTACGGCCCAAAAGCCTCGGTGCCGCTACTGTGGGCCGTGACGACAACATTGCCCGGCTCACCAAAAGATTTACCTAGAGGTAAAACTACCGCGCCTTCTTTTAAATATTCTTGGATGCGCTCTTCTTCAAGCGTCTCGCTATACACGAGTGGCAGAGATTGGGCAAAAGCCGGTAACATAACAAATGATTGATCAGCCCGCAGCGGCGGCAACGACTCGTGTGTACCCGCCACGTCCCCGGCGCTATTCAAGAAAAGGCTGCGGCTGACCACCATGATTTCATTGTAGTAATAGACACCCGTGCCGGTACCGGCGATAAAAGCGGCGATAACCCCTAAGGACCAAAGAGTGTGGCGGAATCCTGTTCTCATCTTTTCTAGACTAAGTGGTCTAACACCAGACTGCAAGCGTAATGAGACAGCCGCGGCCTAGCTAGTCTTACTGACACGCAGCACCAACCAAACTGCTATGAAAAGACCACTGCCTAACATATTCATAAGGAGATCAAGGGAGGTATCATACTGCGGACCCACGTGCTGCGTATCAAAGAGTGTATCGAAGAGCAGTTCAATGACTTCATTGGTCACCCCGAAGAGAGAGGTAATGGCCATCACTAAAAACGCCGTGTAGTAGGGATGTTCGCGCCAGACCCGTTGGGGCAGGTATTCCGAGAAAAAAACCGATATAACGTACGCCAATAATATGAATGTAGCAAAATGCTCGAGACGATTTAATTGGGGCAGACGCTCTTGGCCACCCAGGAGCATAGAAGTAAGATTGAGGAGAAAGACAGTAAATAATAAGGGAAAGGCAAAGGTCATATCGATTTTCCGCTCTTGGAAAATCAGATAGAAGCGCTCGGCGAGTAGGTACAAGCCAATTAAATACAAGAGCCAAATGAAGTTGAGTTTGGAATGCGGCAAGGGTGGCCGGTACAGAGCTATAAAGCTATAGACAAAATAGAGGAGGAAAGCAGCCCGGGTAATGATCACAATCCAAGGAGTGCCCCGCTTCGTATAGAGTTCTCCTGGATCTCGCATTAACAGTAACTTAAAACAATATACGTGATGATACCTCGTTACCACGCAAAGCTCCATGTGCTCGCGGTGATTACTAATGAGTGAGGTGGGCGCGGCTGGAATCGAACCAGCGACCTTTCGGATGTGAACCGAACGCTCTAACCACTGAGCTATGCGCCCCGATTACAATTCATCATTACACTGGCGGTTATGTCAACCCCGTTAGAGCCAGGCCGCTCGGAGCGGCCGTAACCGTCCCGCTTTGAGCGGGAGGGCGGATCTCTAACAGGGTTAACTAGTAGTGGGTATGTTCAAGAAGCCGTTTTCGTACGAATGACTGCAGGCTCTTTGTTGACGGTTGTCTGGGGTTGTAAATTCTGATCAAGCTTATTAATGAGAACCTTATGTGGATTTAAGAAGATTGTCCGTAAAAACATGTCGTTAAAGTTCCGGCGGTATTTATACTCATTTTCTGTCATCGGAGTGTAGGTGATCTCACGATTTAATTGTCGTTCAACCCGTTCCACAAAAGCGGTGAGACGCTGTTCATTAATTGAGCCGATCAGCAGTACATCAGTCGGTGATTCCTTGGCTCCAGTAAAATAACCCGAGACACAGGCGTAGCGCACATCCCCTAGGCGCTCTAAGTTCTTAAAGAGGAGATCCTCCACGCCGGGACCAGCTTTTTGCATAATGCTCCCCAGCTCACCCACCAACATAAATTCTGGATTGAGTTCGTAATACTTGCGGCGCTTGTTGTCGTACGTCGTGAGCATGCCAATCTTGCGTAAAATTTCTAGTTCTCGGCGCACCGCATTTAATCGTTCGTTAACATTGCGGGCAATTTCGCGGACGTAGTAGGGTCGTTTTACCCCGGTAGTAAAAAGAGTGATTACTTTAACACGCGTACGGGAGCCAAAAATTTTCTCAAGCGGAAATGGTCGTGTCATCATACGTGTGTCATTCGAGTGTACTGCAGGCTTACAATGTCGAGCAAGTCCGGTGTTCGTTACTACTCCCGTTCGCCTACTCACCCGGTTCAGGAGATAGGGTAGACGGGCGGGCAGCCTCTTATATGGGCAAAGTGATATGGTATACTGCGGTAGTACGTCGGCTAGGAGCAGAAGACAGCTGGCAGTATTTGTTTTACATTAAAGAGCTTTTCCTTCTTAAATTGCCTCCTGACCTACCGTGACCCCTTAATGCCTCATGGAGAAACAGTCAATGGAAAATTTGCAACCCGATGCGAGCGAGCTAATTTTATGTACGGATCCGCGCTATGTGTGTGAAACGTACATTTTTGAGCCGGCGGCAGCGGAAACAGCTTTGGGCCGCCTTTTTGCTGTCGGCGAAACTGAAGACCGGGGCGGGGTTGGCGGTGACCTACTGGACCTGACCATCCAGGCGCTGCAGCGAGAGTATTACCGCGACCCTAGCCGCGGTGTTTTGGCCAGCTTTGAGTCGGCTCTGCACCAAGCAAATCTGGTCTTGTATGATACGACCGAGCAAGGAGTCCGTGATTGGATGGGGTATTTTCATGTGGCGATCGGGGCGCTTGCCCAAGATGCCCTCCACGTTAGCACCGCTGGCCACGGCATGGTTTTTCTGACACGGCGCTCGCAAATTACGCTCATTACGCAGGACTTATCTCACTCCCCGATTACCAATCCTCTGCGGACATTTGGCCAAGTCGCCAGTGGCACCGTCGCGGCACGCGATGTTCTTTATTTTGGCACAGCCAATTTAGCTTCACAATTCCGGCCGGAAGATCTCTCTCACTTTGCCCTTGACCACTCGGCGACCACTATCAGTACGCGTCTGCAGCAGCTTTATACTGATCGCGGCGCCCAAGCGCCGTTAGGTATCCTCACTATTTCCATTTTGCCGCAGCACATTGCCCAGCCCCGCAAAGAGGCCCCCGCTTTTATTAGTAATCAGCGCCGCCCGACTCGCCCGCTGACAGCTGCCTTGAGTCCGCGTAAACCACTAGTGATTAACCGTTCCTGGTTCAAGACTATTCTTCTGTTCTTGCTGCGCATGGTGAGCGAGACGTGGCAACGCATCAAACAAGGACTATGGCCGCTCCTCGTGCGCGGCTCGCGGGTGAGTAGTCAGGCAGTGGCTGGTTTTTCCCGAACCACCGGCAAAGGCGTGCAGAGTATAACGCAACAGCAACTAAATAAATGGCGACAGCGGCCGGGTAGCGCTACCCCGCCTCGTTTTTCGGCCACTGCTTCCGATTCACCGGCTCACTCCATTGCCGTGGCCAAATCTCCCCTCGTTATTCCCACGATGAGCGGAGTGAAAATCTTTTTACAAGCCATCTTCAGGAAAACCATGGGCAGTCTCCAGACTTTGCCCCGCAGCAGCAAAATTTTTGCCTCAATTACGCTGCTGCTGGCGGTGGCTTTAATCACCAGCATTGCGCTGCTACAACAGAAACGATTAAGTGATGACGCTATCCAGCGCGCGAGCGAACTACTGCACGACGCGCGCAACAGTGTCACGACAGCGGAAGATGCCCTCATCTATAATAACCGCGATCAAGCTCGATCACTGCTTAGCGAAGCCCAGAAAAAAACGGAGGAAGTGGCCACCGCCGGGCTTTACAGCGAGGAAGTTGCTCAGCTCAAATCCACCATCACCCAACTTAACGACCGTCTCCAAAAAGTTGTGCGGGCACAGCCGGACACCACGCGGGTGATCGGCGATTTTAGCAGCGAACTCTCGGGCAAGATGCCGACGAGTTTGCAGTTTATTTCCCAAAACTTCTATACCTTTAATCCCGATAACAACACGATTGTAAAAATGAGCGAGAGCGGGACGGTCACCGTGGCCACAACAACGAATGAAGGGATTGGCTTTTTCACCACTGTTGCGGGAATTCCCGCGGATAAAACGATCATTTACGGTACATCCTCGCCGGGAGTAGCACTCTTTGACGCTAAAACAGACACTCTGCAAAACCAGGAGATCTCTTTCACTGACAACAAAGCCGAGATTATTGCGCTCGCGGCGTATGGCGGACGTTTATATGTTTATGACAAGGCGATGGGTAATATTATGAGCTACACCAAAACTTTGCGCGGATATTCTTCGGGGACTGCCTGGATAACTCAAGCTCAATTTCCCAAGGACACGATCAAAAGTATCGGGGTCGACGGCCTGATTTACACATTGCATACCGATGGCAGTATCCGAAAGTTACTCAAAGGCGAACCCGTAGAATTTACGACGGAGCCTGTTGATCCGCCGCTGACAAGCGCAACTAAGCTCCTTAAGTCAGAAAATCTCAAGAATATCTACGTTGTCGATACGACGAATAAGCGCGTCGTTATTTTCGATGCCGAGGGTGGGCTCCTGCGCCAGCTCTTTCTTGATAGCACGCCTAACGTAGCGGATGTTGACATTAGCCCTGACGAGAAGACGCTCTACGTCCTCGACGGTACGCGGGTGGTAGCTGTCTCTTTAGAAGAATGAAGCCGTCCTTTTTCTTTTACGGGATTCGTGTCGCGCGCAGCACCGCAGGTGAAAGAGAGAGTTTTTGTCCCGGCCTGGTTGTTCCCTCGATGATTTTCTGCGCGACTGCGTATTCAATCGAGTCTTGAATCGCCCGAGCCATGGGCCGCGCCCCGAACTCGGGGTCGTAGCCTTGTTCTAGGAGATAATCAACCAACTCGGCGGTTACATTAACAGTAAGGCCGTGTTCGGCATCGAGACGCTTATTGAGCTTGCGTAGCATCCGCATCGCTATTTCCCGTAAGTGGTCGGGTGACAGGGGTGTAAACGTGACCACGCCATCAAACCGGTTAAGCAACTCGGGTCGAAAAATTTGCTGCTGGAGAATGTGTTCCCTCAATTGTTCATCAAAATTTTCTGGCAATGGTCCGGCTTTCACCGCCCGGCGGATTAACTCTGCCCCCGCATTGCTGGTGGCAATAATAATGGCGTGTTTAAAGGAAACAGTTTGTCCTCGCGCATCAGTCAGTCGCCCTTCGTCAAAGACTTGCAAGAACAGCTGTTGAATGCTCTGGTGGGCTTTTTCAAATTCGTCGAGCAAGAGCACACTAAAGGGGCGGTCACTAATCAGGGACGTCAGACGACCGACGTTGTGTCGGCTGCCGCCCAATAAATTTTCGATACTATTCTCGGTCTGAAATTCCGACATGTCTAATCGGAGGAGGTAATCTTCAGAACCAAAATAGGCCGCGGCGAGCGTCTTCGCAGTTTCAGTTTTCCCTACGCCAGTTGGACCGAGAAAGAGAAATGAGCCAATGGGTCTCTCTTTACTGCGGACGCCGGCGCGAGCGCGGATCATCGCCCGGGCGACCGTGGCTACGGCCCGCTGCTGATTAACCACGCGTTGGTGCATGAGCGACTCTAAACTTAACAGGTGCTGGCGCTCGGTGGCCCGGATCTCACCAATGGGCACACCAACTTTGCGCGAAATGAGGGTGTCAATGTGCTGCGGCTCTATAATTTGGGCTTTCTGCGCCTGCACGACCACTACAACTTCTTCGAGGATGTCAAACGCGCGCTCGGGAAAGGGAATGTGGGGCAAAATGGCCTCGGTGCCTTCGGTAATCGCGCGTAATGTTTTATACGGCAAGGTAAGGCCAGTCTCTTTTTCCAGTAAGGGTGTGGCAAAGGCCAACACCTGCAAAGCTGCGGCTGCCGAAATGGCTTCCATATTGATAACTTCAAAAAAGTGAATAAGCTCTTCGTTAGTTTTCAGCCGCAGGTGATACTCTTCACTGGAAATAATAACCACCACGCGCACTGCCAGGGAGGAAAAGAACGGCAAGAGAACCTCGGTGAGATTTAAGCGAACTTCACCCTCTTCGGCTAAAATACTGCCTAAGCCGTCAATGACAGCGATGACATTACCCGCATGTTCAAGCTCGGCCAAAACGCGAGAAACAATGGCTAGCTGCATTGCACTCGACGTGCCTTGGGCTAAGATCTCGCCAATGTGGATGTAAACTACCCGCTGCCCATTGAGCGCCGGATGAGCGGTACTGGCTCTGACCCGGCGAGCCATTTCTTTCACGACCCCTAAGCGCCCCACACCGGGCTGCCCGACTAAGAGTACGTTACTCTGTCGTTGGCGAGCCAGTGTGGTGAGTAACTGGTCAACATACTGTTCGCGGCCAACAATAATCTGATCCCACAGATTGCCGCGAGGAAAATGTGAAAACTGATCTACAAAAGGCGTGAAGCCAGAAGTCCACGAGAGACCTAAGCCCGTGAAACGCAGTAAATTAGCGGGATCCCACCAGCGTTTGTGCGCCGCCCGGGAGAGACGCAAGCTCGTCAGCCAGTGTGTTACAAATACAATATCGCTGGTTTCGAGATCGTGGCTACGCAAAAATGGCTGAAGCGGACGCTGGAGTAAGAGTGTGGCTATGGCATGTTCAATCATTACTTGGGGCGCGGATAGTTCGTGAGCTACATTGAGCATCCCTGCACTAAACATTGGCCAGGATAACGAAGGCATAACAACTTCTTGGAGGGCTTGTAGGGTGGCGGCAGTCGGCAACTGCAAACGAGCCAAGAAAGCGCGGGCGGGCGTTGTTTGGAGAACGGCTGCTACGGCAGCCGACAACGTAGTGGTGGCAGCGGGACGCGTATAGGAACCGAGTGTGCCTAGTAGGTTAAATTCAGCTACGGTGGCAACATTAATACTCTTATCTTCTGAAGCCTTGCCCACAACAGCAAGTTGTTTTTCTTGGGGTAGATAAGGAAAATATGTACTGGCAAAGATAAAGATTAAAGACAGGCCAGCGCTCAAACTAGTGAGGAGTAAAGCAACGCCCACCAGGGTTACTTCGAGGCTCAACAGGGCGACAGCAATCCATGCGAGAGTTGCAAGGACCGTGCTGACTACCAGTCCTAAGACAAGCCACGGCGAGGTTAAGTGGGTATACGCGCGAAAAGCGGCGTAACGGCGAATGTAGCGACTGGTATCAAACGTCACGGCCATAGCTTACCCCTGCAGCACTAAGGCTAAACCAGCGGCGGCGGCAATAATAATTACGACGGGGGCAAGTAAAAAGACAATGAGCACTACAAGCGTGACTCCGACAAAAACTATAGCCGTTATCAGCCATGCAGCTAGTACCGTCCCGCGGACGATAAAGCCAATGACCCGCGAGATCATGTTCCAGGCCAGGGCCAGTCCGATGTCGCTTAAAGTACTCGCCCGTAAACTTACTTTATCCTTCCGCCAGTAGGCAAACAGGGTCTTGACCATGATTTCGACTGAAAAGAATTGCCAGAGCACCCGCTGCATATTGATAAAAAAGGTGGCGAGCCACTGTGGTCCACTTACGTAGTGCCAATAAAAATAATCGAGATACATGGGACAAACAAAGGATATAACTGCTGTCAGTGTAGCATGAAATTATCTTCCCCTTAGTCTTGAGATAGAAGATACTTTTATCTGGAGCCCGTAAGATCTCGGGCGTAAGCCCGAGGATGAAGGGCTTTGTCACTGTCCCGGCGGAGCCGGCACGCCACAGACAAAAGTCCCCCGATACCACGGGCATAAGCCCGTGGTGACTTTTATTCTAAAAGCCGCCCACGAGCGAGACGGGGCGGCTTTAGCGCTAACAGTTAAGTGTTACTTGAGTTCAACTTTACCGCCAGCGGCTTCGATTTTATTTTTAATTTCTTCCGCTTCAGCTTTCGGGACGTTCTCCTTTACCGGGGTGGGGGCTTTTTCTACTAGATCCTTGGCATCCTTGAGACCTATTTGGGTTACCTCTCGGACGGCCTTAATAACGGCAATTTTTTGGTCGCCAGCCGCGGTTAATTCAACGGTGAATGAGGTCTTTTCGGCCACTGGTTCTGTCTCTCCTCCCGCGGGGCCAGCGGGCGCCGCGGCTACCGGCATAGCGGCTGAAACCCCGAACTTATCTTCCAAAACTTTGACTAGTTCGGAAAGCTCCAGCACGGACATTTCCTCAATGGTTTTAACGAGATCTTTAAACTTGGCGGGAATGGTGACTGATTTTTTGTCTTCTTTTTCTTTGGTTGCTTCTGTGGTCATAGAGTGGATGAATGATTAGGAATTTAAGTGTAATGTTTCAGGTTATTTTAGTGAGCCTGCCGATTGAGCAGATTTTTGCTCGGCAATGGCAGAGAGAACATAGACTGCTTGGCGTTGGGCACCGCGGAGAATGGTTTGGAATCCACGCAGAGGGTTTACCAACGTACTGACGAGCTGGGCGAGCAACTCACTATGTGATGGTAAGAGCGCTAACGCTTTTACCTCTGACAGAGCGAGTAATTTACCTTCGAGTGTGCCGGCGACAAGTTCTACCTGGGGGTGATTCTTGGCAAAAGTGTGCAGCACTTTGGCCGGGGTCACTGCGTCGCTGCCCCAGACAACAGCAATTTGGCCGGCGTGAACGAGAGGATCAAATTCCACGCCAGTTTTCTGCAGCACGAGGCGCAGCAACCGCTTAGGAAGCACGCGCACAGCGGCGTTCTCGGCGTGAAGTTTATCCCGCAGCTCTTCCAAGTCGTTGACGGTCAGAGCGTTGTAGGTAACAAAGACAACGGCAGCAGCATCTGATAGATCCTGCTCTGCCTGCGCCACCTTTGCTTCTTTTTGGGGTCGAGTCAAGGCCATAGGTTATTGCAATGAATTTTAGCTTATTGACTAAAATAAAAACGGGTCAAACCCGTGAAAATATATCGCCCACAGCATGATGCTGTTATATCTTCCTGCTAAGGACCCCAGGCGCTTGCTTGCAAGCGGTCGGGAGACTTATGGGCTTTAAGCAGAGCCCTGCCTTAGGTCTCGGGATGACTAGCTTTTGTATGACACAAAACGGTGGCGCGTGCAAGGAGGAGGATAGGCTATTGCAAATATTTAGCCTTATTAACGTTGTGCTCGTCGTTAGTTCGGGAAAAAATTGTCTCGCCGGTGGGAGCGGAAAGATAGTAATAGTACTCTGACTCTTCGGGCCGCACGGCGGCGGCGAGAGCACGCAGACCGGGGTTACTGATCGGCCCAGGCGGAAGGCCACGATAACGACGAGTGTTATAAGGTGAATCAAGCGCCAGGTCGGTAACAGTGAGAGCCTTATCCCAGGCATTGAGTGCATAGCGTATGGTGGCATCAGCGTCCAGGCCTATATCTTCGTCAAACCGTTTCCATAAAACACCCGAGACAAGTGCCATATCATCATCGCTGATAACCTCGCGCTCAATAATACTCGCCATAATAACAATTTGATCGAGACTGCGACCAGACGCTGCTGCTTCGCGTCGGAGATCGTCAGTAAACTTTTGTTCGAAATTACTTAACATGCGAGTAATAACATCATGCGCCGTATCATCATCAAAGACACGGTACGTATCAGGAAAAAGGTAGCCTTCTAAGGTAGTCCGGGCAGACGGTATGTCTTGGAGAAAAGGAAACTGGGTAGCGTAGCCAAGGGGCACCGCTTTTTCCTTGAACTCACTTTCGCTGCTAATGTTTTTAGCGGCCGTACGTGCCGCCATCTGTTCCAGGGTAAAGCCTTCAGGATAAGTTATTGATAATTCATCGGGGAGGGTCTCTCCGCGCTTGAATCGCTCAATCACTGCGGCGACACTCTCCCCCACCTCAAGCTGGTAGGTGCCGGCTTGAATGGCGGCTGCAGCTTCTGCCCGCCAGGCATAGTATCGCCACGGCAACGTACTCCGGGTAAATCGTTGCGCCACCATCTCTTCCCACACGCGCTGGGCTGGATCGCCGGGCGCAACAGTAATTTCGCCACTATGTCTTATGACACTCCCGCCACTTACTAACCACCACGACGTGCCGAGAATGAACACGACGATAATGATAACAAACAGGCTAAAACGCAAAGGTTGCTCGATCTGGATCATAGGTAGTGTGACTGGCCCGCAGCTTCCAGCTTGGCCACCACCTCTTTAACTTTATGTGAACTCTTCTTAGTAGTGACCAATACTGCATCATCCGTGACCACCACAATACTATCGTGCATGTCGATTAAAGACACCGCTTTGGAGGTGGTGTTGTAAATGAAGTTATCTTTGGCATCAACGTGCACATGATGCCCTTGGGGTACATGATCGCCACTCGTGCCAAATACCTCTTGAATGGCCGCCCAGTTACCAACATCGCTCCACCCATAATCTCCCGTTACCACAAAAATACGAGGCGCGCGCTCCAACAGCGCATAATCAATTGCCACGGGGGATAAACTGCTATATGCGGCGGCAGCCGCGACTTTGTCTCCTGCACCCACCGCCTGACTAAATTTATCAATACCTGCCATTAACGCGGGCTCATGCACCCGCAATTCCTGCAGTAAGTACTTTGGCTGAAGGCTAATGGATCCGATATTCCAAAAAAAGTTACCGGCGGCAATGTACTGTTCAGCGGTAGCAAGGTCCGGCTTTTCTTTAAATTGCTTAACTCGAAAGACGTCGTCAAAATTATCGACGAGCTCGCCGGCCTCGATATAACCTAAGCCTGTCTCTGGGTACGTTGGCACGTGACCTAAAATCACAATTGCGTCGGGATTATCTTTAAGTATGAGGGGAACTTTTTTTACATCCTCGAGATAATCAGCTTCTGCAGTAAATACATGATCAGACCACATAAAGACAGCCGGTTCATCGCCTTTATGACGTAACGTCAGATGAACAGCCACGGCAGCGAGGGCCGGGGCAGTGTCTCGCCGTTCGGGTTCAAAAAAGATATTTTCAGGGGGCACTGTCGGCAGTAATTGACGAACTTTAGCCTCGTAATCTTTGAGGGTGGCAATAAAAATACTATCGGTTGCAGTTAACGCTAACGCCCGCTTATAGGTTTGTTCGAGCAAGGTGTCACTACCACCCAATTTTAAGAATTGCTTCGGTTGATTTTTGCGCGACAGGGGCCAGAGCCGCGTGCCGCCGCCGCCGGCCATCAGTACGATATTCATAGCAGAAAGAGTAAAGCATCTCTGGACTTTAAGTCCAGAGCGGCGCGGCGGATGCATTTCGTGATTTATGATTCTTAATTCATAATTCTAGCTATGGGCATCGCCGCACGTTGTCTCCATGGTGCTGGTCTTTGTGTTATACCCAAGCCAGCTAATGGTTATCGTCCTTTAGCACTTCGCCATGGACCGCTCGCGTTCGTTTCCACCTTGCTTGTTGTGGCCAAGGTGCTGGCGGTAGGGATTGTTGCACTTACCCCTGCTTCAGCTGATCTCTCCACTATTACCGCCGCCCGAATTGTGCAGCTCACCAATAACGAACGCAAGAAAGCAGACTTAAGCGAACTTACCGTTAACAGCCAACTTACCAATGCCGCGCAACAAAAGGGACAGCATATGCTGCAGGAAGACTATTTTGCCCACATTTCTCCCACGGGGGTGACGCCGTGGTTTTGGATGAGTAAAGTTGGTTACACCTACCAAATTGCGGGAGAAAATTTAGCAATTGATTTTATAGAAGCAGAGGATGTGGTGGCTGCCTGGCTAGCCAGCCCGACCCATAAAGAGAATATGCTCCACACCCAGTATACGGAAACCGGCATTGGGGTAGTGACGGGGGAGTTCCAAGGGGGAACTTCAACCATCGTCGTGCACATGTTTGGTTTGCCGCCCGGGCAACAAGCACCCTCACCCGTGCCAGCTGCCAGGACCCAGACTACCAAAGCCGCGACACCCTCGCCTTCTCCCTCACCCCTGCCTCCGCCCACCAGCGCACCGACACCACCACCTGATACTACCCCTCCTCGTATTCCGCGGATTGCGGTGGTTGGTAGTACAATAATTAGCACTACCGGAGAGCTCACAATTACGGGGGAACCAGGCAGTACTGTTCATATTTTAATTAACAGCCAGGCTTACGGCCGCGTGGTGCTCGGGGCCCAAGGGGAAGCAACCTGGGATCTGGCCACAGATGATTTTCCTGACGGGACGCTCACAGTGAGAGCCTATAGCACTGATTACGGAGGCAACCAAAGTCAGGAATCAGAACCCTTGGCGCTCCTTAAGGATACCGTGGGGCCAATGGTAGCCCGAGAAAACGTATCATTTATTGTCTTCCCTGCGACTGATGATCCCCATGCTCTGTTGACCTTGCGCGGCGATAGTTATGAGTGGGTGCGTGTAAGCTATGGCAGCGATACCACCACTCATGAAGCGTCTGACCCTATTGTCGTCCCCATTACCTCTCAAGCGATCGCTATTGCCCTGGTTGATGACATAGGCAATACAAGCGTGCTTGGAGAATTATCGTTGCAACCACAATTTGCCTCAATGCCAGATCATGCCTACTTGCAGCCCCCCGCGCGGCTGTCAGAACTGACACGACACCTCACGGCTGCCATCTTTACGGCTATTCTCATTCTGCTGATACTCGCGATCTTGATTCGTATTCGCATTCAACATCCGGCACTAATTGCCCACGCTTCGCTCGTACTCTTGCTCGCGACGGTCCTTTTCTTCTGGTAAATGCAGCCTAAAACAAAAAACATACAGTCTTGACGGTTCTCCCAACTCTCATTTTGGCTTTTTAGCCATGTGGAAAGGCTTAATTGGCGGATTTGAAAAGCCAGTGGTAAAATCCACCTGTGTTGATACTATATTGCACACGTACTGAAGGAGGTGTTTATCATGGAAGGTGAAGTATTAGTAGTAGCCAGCAAGGTTCGCAGCTACCTTAAAAGTAAGGGTGTTAAGATGTCAGGCGAGCTCGTTGGCGAGCTGAACAAGAAGGTTATGTGGTTATTAGACCAAGCTGCCAAGCGCACCCAAGCCAATAAGCGCTCAACGGTTAAGCCGCAGGACGTGTAACGTTTAATCCGTTTCAGACCATAAATCCGCTTTCTTAAAGAAAAGCGGATTTTTGCTAAGAGCTTATTTTAAGGAAGACTGGGGGCAGAAGTAGGATCCGGGGAGGCTGGTTCTTCCACAAAGTAAGTCTCCGGAGCCTCGCCCTCTGGTGCCACGCTATAAAAACCGCTCATGTAGAGCAGCAGACCCATTACGCCGACGAGTAACAGCGCAGCAATGAAATAAATAAGAAAATACTTGAATGACATACGTCTTATACTCATGGTTATAGTAGCAAAGGAGAAGGAAAAAGACGTATATTGACTAATTTATTTATCTGTGTTAACGTACCTAGTCCTCAAATATTCACTTTAGATAAGCCAAATTATCACTCTCAACCTATGGCAGGACAGAACTACAGTAATCTTCGCCTCTTTGTCAGTACTTTTGTGTCGGCCTTCCTCTTCCTTTTTGGCGCCGGCACTCTGCTTTTAATGTTCTTTCCGGTGTTTGCTGACGTACTGATTCCAGGTAAAGACTACCAACCCCAATTACCAGTGGCCCCAGAACAGACAGAGCCGTTTATTGATGTGGACACAATTGCGCCGGTTCAACCCTTTCCCCCACTCTCTGCCCCCGAGAATGTCGCCCCCGGCAGTTGGATTCGTATTCCGTCGTTGGCGCTTAATGTACCGCTAGCCTTAAGTCCGACTCTGGAAGATACCGACATCTTAAAGACGCTGGACCAGGGCGCGGCCCTCTACCCTAATGGCATCTTACCGGGTCAGTTAGGTAACACCTTTATTTCGGCCCACAGCACCGGTGAACCGTGGAAGGGCAAATACCGTTTTGCCTTTCTTAAAATTAACGATATTGAGCCCGGCAACGTGATCCATTTAGATTACCAAGGAGCGCGTTACACCTACACGGTAGTCGCTAAAGAAATTATCCACCCGGCTCCGGACTACCGCGTGGTATCCGACCGACCAATTCCCACCGTTACACTTATGGCCTGTTGGCCTTTGTGGACAACTAATCAACGCATGCTTATTACCGGAGAGCTCACAAATATCACCAAGTTGACGGTACAGCCGATATAGCGGCGGGGATGGAGGGAACATGTCTGGAAAATTATTAAGACCAACTGGAAAAGTCTTTTTATTCCTGCATTAAATCTTTGAATGTCGAATTAATATTCGCGACATAGGAAAAAGCATCTCACATGAGATGCTTAAGATTAGAAATCACGTTGATTTTGGAACTGGTCTAAGAGTAATAGTAGCGTGTTGTTTATCATCAATTTCAATATCTCCAAAATACTTCACCCAAGCTCCAAATTCAACACCCTGTGCTGTTGGGTTTACACCTTGAGTATTGTTATCAGAGGTTGCTTCACCTAATAAATTCCAGCCTGTGATAAGATGTTGACCTGATTGTCCTTCAATTTCGTATCGCCAATGTGGTGCAGGTAAATTAGCTTTAATACGATTAGAATTACCAGCAATACGGATCCACACTCTTTTAAACTGAGTAGTCACATTAATATCCTTTTTTAGAGAACCTGCTATGAAATTCGAAACCACACGCTTATATTGACATAATGCCTTATCTCTGTCTATATTCTGCATATTGTGGCTCTTTTGACAACTTAACACGGTACAATCTTTCTTAAAGGAGTAGGGTGTGGCGAAAAAATCAAAATTCGTACTCTTTGATTTGGTCGGTGTCCTTATACAGGATCTATCTTCTAAGTTTTGGGATAATCTTGTAATAAAACCTTCGGAACAAAAAAAGTATGTGGACTCGGTCACACAATTCGCACAAGCATATGAGCATGGAGAATTGACAACAAACCAAATGATAGCTGAGCTTCAGGAGCTATTCGAGGGAAGATATTCAAAAAAGAAAATACGAAGCGCTATCCTTGCAATGCGTGGAGGACCTATTGAGGGAATGGAGGATGTTGTACAGCAAGTTTCAAGTCGTTGTCACACCACTCTATTCAGTAACACCAATCCCTTGCATTACAGACAAGCTCTGAAAAATATTAGTTTTCTCAAAATGCTCAAACCTCATTTTCTTTCTTTTAAGATAGGTGCTTTAAAACCTTCACCAGAAGCTTATCAGCATGTAATAACTAAACTAGGATGTGAGCCATCAGAGCTTTTGTTAATTGATGATTCGAGATCCAATATAGCTGGAGCGAAAGCATGTGGGGTTAAAGCTTATTTATTCCGTGATGTAACAAGATTGGAGACTCAGCTAATCAAACTTGGAATTCTCTAAGATTTGCTGTGCTTTTTCGCAATCGTGCCGTATCGCCAGAGATAGATCTGAACTTGAATTAAACTTGGTAACTTCCCTCATCTTTTGTACACAAAGAAAGGAGGTAGCTTGACCATACAGATCCTGGTCAGGAAAATTGAGTAAATGTAATTCGACAGAATTTCTGGCACCAGGAAAGGTGGGCCGAGGACCAACATGAAGCACAGCTTGATAAAGCTCACCATCAGACAATCGAGCCCAGCAGGCATAAATCCCATCGGATGGTGGATCCTCATTGAGCTGAATATTGGCTGTAGGAAAGCCAAGTTTTCGCCCTCTACCATCACCATGGATAATTAGTCCTTCCATCCACGTATTGTTGTTGATAGGTGGGGTCATTTATTCTCAATCTCTTTAGCTTACGCTGAAGAGATTTTTATTACTTATTGAGAGCTAAAATTGCGGGCTTACTGGAATGATTATAGAACTTTTGGATGGCTTGAAAAGCTGCGCTGTCCGGAAATATTTTTCCGCCAAGTTAGTGAGTTATTGGCTACTTTCTAGTTGTTACTACTAGTGCCGCATGCTTGGGTAATTCAGCCCGTATATGCAGAAAACTACTAATATCATCCGTGCTCTTTTCATAAAAATCCATCTTTTCAACCTTGCCTTCTGGAGTGTAGTAAGCCCGAGCAACTCTTTTTTGGTCAAAAATCATTACATCTCCATCGGGGATATTTAAATGCTCTACTTTTTCAGCAGGGACCAAGTGAACAATTTCACCAGCTAATGGAATATTTACCCGCTTGTATAACTCAATTTCCCATTCAAGGTATGGAGTATACGGTTTTCTCACTACATGAAAGCGTCTTTTTGCAGCTGGTGATTTCTGGCACATCTTTACCCACTCTTTGTTATAATCATCTACCATCAATTGAATTGATTTTTCTTTATCACCCGTCAGCCAAGCATCTAATGATGGTCCTTTGTCTTCACCTGAATAATCTTGCAGAACCTCAATCTTAAACCACTCATCCTGCATTTCATTCCACCACTGGTCCCAGAGCTTAAAAGATTTTTCCCGCTCTAACGTTTTCATTTCAGTACATTTTTTGGGTAGGATTTTCCCTCAACTAAATTCTGAAGCGGTACAAACAATGGTTGCGGCAGATTGTCTAAATCAAACCAGTCTACTTCCGTTAGTTTCCTAGCTGAATTTATAGATGAATTTCCGCTTGAGTAATATCCTTCCATCCAAACAGTAATGTAATGCTTTTGGTCATCTGGAAAGACATCGTTGGTAATCGCCTTAAATTTGACGTCCACAATATCGATGCCAACTTCTTCTTTTGTCTCTCTAACTGCCGTTTGTTCCAAACTTTCGCCAAAATCGATATGTCCTCCTGGGCAAGACCACGTGCCTTCTCCATGAGAACCTGTTCTTTTCATGAGCAGAATTTTTCCATCTTTTCGTATGATGACGCCTACTCCCACGTTAGCGTGTAATGATGGTTGAGAGGTCATAAAATCTTGCGGG
>JBBDZC010000011.1:0-23026 GCA_040900375.1 Candidatus Anderseniibacteriota bacterium
GACCGCAACTTCCATATTGACTGGTGGCGCTTGGTGCCGGAGGGGTAGGGGGAAATTTCATTACCAGCATGCTCCTGCTATGATACGGACATGGCGTATGCTCGAGTGGTTAAACAAGCTTCGTATGCTGGCGGTTTCCTACTTTTTCTCGCGATCATTACGGGTGGCTTTATCGTAATAGCTACCTCACCCACACTGCGCGGGCCACAACTTGCCCCTACTCCCAGCGCCCTATTTCAGCCAATTGCAGTAGAGCAAGTTGATGTCGTCGCACACGACGGTAATGCCGATTTTATTGCCCGGCTGCGTAATCCCAATACCCGGGCGGGTGTGGTAATGTACCCGGTAACCTTTGTGGTAGTAAACGAGCGGGGAGAAGAAATCAGGCGACACGTGGAAACTACGTATCTTTTACCCGGTAGTTTGCAGTATGCCGTAGCTCTTGCCGTTCCGGTTGCACCGCGGCAATTTAGTGTCCGGGTCGAAGTGCCACCAGAACCTTCGTTTACCGAGCTGCCTGAAACCCTGGAGTTACCTGTGTTTGGTGCTTTCTTGCGCGAGCGGGGCACGCGGCAGGTTGGGAACCGGGCGATTGAAGAACAAAAGGGAATTGTGCGTAATAACGGCACGTTTGATTTTCAGCGGGTGCAGCTTACGGCCCTGGCTTCTGATGCCCAGGGTCGGGTAGTCGGCGTGGGCAAGACATTTCTCGGCGAACTAAAAGTAGGAGAACAACGCGAGTTTACCGTCCAGTGGCCTGCTCCCATCCAGCCGACAACTAAGGTTGTCACACTGCTTTCAACGAATGTGTTCTTAGAGGAAACTATTATTCGGGTGATTGGTGACCCAAGTAGCCTGCGCTAATAATGCGATTACGTGAAGTAATTCGTTCACTCGATTGGGTCCTTGTGGGAGCTGCGCTGCTGCTGGTATGCATTGGTCTCGCCATGCTCTTTAGTGCAACGTATACGCAACAGGGTTTATTTTCTTCCCGTTTTATGCGCCAGGGGGCGGCATTTATTGGTGCGCTCGGTGCGGCGCTGCTGGTCACGCGCATCCCGTATCATACCTTTTCACGGTATGCTCCGACTCTCTATGTTGTCGGCCTGGCGGGTTTAGTTATTGTCTATCTTACCGCGCAGGTCATTCGGGGAACGGCCAGTCGCTTGAGCGTAATTGGCTTACAGCTTCAACCCTCCGAGTTTATGAAAGTCACCCTCGTCGTGATACTTGCGTGGTTAATTGCCCGTCGTGGACAACTTGATCGATGGACATTGCTATTCACCAGTGTGATTGTTGGCCTGCCGGTAGCTTTAATTATGCTCGAACCTGATCTTGGGGTAGCTATACTCCTGCTGGCAGTCTGGGTCGCGCTCATTGTTTTTATGGGATTATCTTGGCGGGCAGTCAGTGCTTTGGGGATAGCGAGCGTGGCCGCGATTGCCATCGCCTGGCGTTGGCTTTTTGTAGAATACCAAAAGGACCGCTTGCTCGTTTTTCTCGACCCAACAAGCGACCCACTGGGCGCAGGATATAACATTGTGCAATCAATTGTCGCGTTGGGCTCTGGTCGCCTCGCTGGTCGGGGATTGGGACACGGGCCACAATCACAGCTGCAGTTTTTACCAGAACAACACACTGATTTTATCTTAGCCAGTATTGGCGAAGAGCTGGGTTTTGTGGGGGTCAGTGTGGTGATTATCTTATATGTGGTCTTACTGTGGCGTATTTTGCATATTGCTCGCTCAACCCGTGATCTATTTGGGCAGTTATTAGCAGTCGGATCATTCTTAGTACTATTCGTAAGTTTTGTCGTGAGTGTTGGCATGAACATGGGCTTACTGCCGGTCACTGGTATTCCCTTACCGTTGGTCAGTTATGGCGGATCAAATCTCGTGAGCACATTTTTGTTACTAGCAATTGTGGAATCTGTGCACGTGCACAGTAAATGGGTTCAACCCCCGCCGGTAGAAATTTCATACTTTACGTAGCACTACCTAGGCTATTTATGAGAACAATATGTGTACATAAATACCCCCTTGATTTATTGACAAAGGGTATACTTTCAGCTATGATATAAGGAGTATGGAGCTCGATAACAACCAACATTTCGTGTCTCGATGTCCCTTCTGCAGCGCCGAATATGATCTTGATGGCGCTAAGGTTATTGGCGAAGAAGAGGATTCTACTATGGTCTACGTTACCTGCTCCGAGTGTGAAAGTTCGATTATTGCCATTGTGGCGATGTCTGGTTTGGGCATTGTGAGCCTGGGTCTCGTCACCGATATGACCGAGGATGATACGAAACGTTTTGTCGATTCCCAGAGCGTCACCAGTAACGAGCTGCTCTCTATCTATGAGCTTCTGGAAAAGAATAATAGTACGGCGATCAGGGCATTGACGCAGTTCAAGAAATAACCTACGCTGGAGCCCACAGGCCTAAGGAAGAATTCTTCGAGGCAGCAGTGCCTCTGCTTTATTTTAAAGGCTCTACAGTATGGCAAAACAGCAAAAACTAGCTGCCGACGTTCGAGAGAAAACTCCCACCCAAGTCCGGGCAGCTGGCTTTATTCCCGGAGTTCTCTATGGCCACGGTATTAGCAACCTATCGGTCCAGGTTGATTCCAAGAAATTTACGAAAATGTTTAGTGAGGCTGGCTATACCACCTTGCTCAATCTGTCTGTTGGGGACACTGAACATAACGTCTTGGTACGCGAAGTCCAGTTCCACCCGCTCAAGGATTTAATCACCCATGTTGATTTCTACCAGGTGCGTCTGGATGAAAAAGTCCGGGCGGAAGTGCCGCTGCGCTTTGTTGGTGAATCAGCTGCCGTTAAAGATTTAAGTGGGGTGCTACTAAAGAGTCTCGACGCTCTCGATATTGAAGCTCTACCCCAAGATTTGCCCCACGATATTGCTGTGGATATCAGTGCCCTTAAAGATTTTGAATCTATTATCCATATCAGCGATGTTGTCTTGCCGGCGGGTGTCACCTCGTTCCATGAAGCTGATGAAGTCGTGGCGCTAGTCCAGCCCCCACGCTCTGAACAAGAATTGGAGTCACTTTCGGAGGAAGCGAAAGAAGATGTGGAAGCTGTTGAAACTATTAAGAAGGAGAAGCTGGAAGAGGAAGAGGCGGCCGAAGGTGAGACGGCGGCCCCAGCTATCCCTGAAGAAAAATCCTAACGCCAAAATTGTTTTTGAAGAAAAAGGGATGTGCGGCAAGCGCATCTCTTTTTTGTAGGCAAGCTCTTAAAGGCAAATTGTGTGTCTAGGGAAAAAACGCTATAGTGAATCCTAGTACTTTCGCCCCTTGCCAATCTATAAAAGAGCAAGCTTGGGGGCCAAGCAGAATTACCCATTATGGAGAAGGTGAATGGACATTCCTCGCTGGAAGCAGTGGCCCCACGTACTGGAAACACAGCAATTTTATCCTGATGTCCTTGAGCCAATGATGGCACACATGCAAGCGGTGTGTGATGCATTAGTAGAGGGTAGAAGGGTGCCCCGCTTGAGTGAGAAGCGGCCCCGGATTCTCAAGATCTACCGCGATGAGCCGAGCACGCGCACCGAAGATACCTTCTACACTGCTGGTATGTACTTGGAGTACCATGTACGCCTCATTTTGGGCGATTTCTCCTCGGAAATGAAAGGGGAAACAGTTGAAGATTTAGTGATGGCAATCACCCAGGTTGGTGGCATGGGATTTCTGCGCTCGGCTGACTTCTTCGTTATTCGCAATAAAAAAGATGGTGCCGCCCACAAAGCGGTGGAGGTGATTGAGGATGCTAACGCTGATGGTTGTCGGCGTATACCACTACCAGTAATCAACGCTGGTGATGGCGCCGGCCAGCATCCCACGCAGGCCCTCGTAGATTTAGCGACTATCTACCGAGAGCGCCGCCGGATCAATCACCACCCGTTAGAGAATCTCACCATAATTATGGCGGGAGACACCCGCTACAGCCGGACGATCAATTCGCTGTGCCACCTGCTTGGTCGCTTTGGAACAAAACATCGGATACGCATCATTTTCTGTTCTCACCCTGAACTCACACCTAAAGAAGGAATTTTAGGCTATCTCAAGGAAAATGGAATTGCCTATGAGATTGAAGAGGATTTCCAGCGGGCGATTCGTGAGGCCGATGTTATTTACATGACACGGCTGCAGAAAGAGCGTTTCGCCAGCCCAGAGCTCTATGAGGCGGTCAAAGGAGCGTACGTCTTTTACGAAAAATACCTGTCTTTGTTAAAGCCAGGCGCTTTCATCACCCATCCACTGCCCATTAACGCGATGACCTTGGGTACGCCGCCTGAGATTGACCAAGCGCTCGCCCCCCTAGCCCGTCGCAATGATCCTCGTTGTGCCTGGGGGCGCGAGTCAATTGGGTCTATTGCGTATCGCTACGGCTTGCTCGACATTATGGATGCTGGCTTGCAAGAAGAAGAAAATAAACGGCGACACTAAAACTCTGCCTCTGGTATCTTGCCAGAGGCTTTTTCATTAAGGTTTTACCCCACTTCGCCGAAAGCCACGGGCGTGAGCCCGTGGATGAAGGCGAATGGGGTACCCCGCGGAGCTCGCCAACGGCGAGCGAAGTGGGGTAGCTGGGCTTTCGGCTTCGCGGGGTTCCGCTCACCGCCTGCGGCGGCGTCCCTTGACGAGAGAGGCCACGGGCGTGAGTCCGTGGAGCTTCACTGGTAGATAATCGTACCGCCGCTCGTTTCGTAGATGGTGGGTACTGGTAGAGTGTGGAGGACACTAGTGTATTTTTGACCATCTCGGCCGCCATCAAGGGCACCATGCGGCTCAAAATACAGTCCCACTTTTTCAGGATCATTGCTCTGTCGTGATTTTTGTAACTCGGCAGTGGGCAAGTACGGCGGATTACTGACGATCAGATCAATATTTTTGTCGGTGAGAGGTTGCAGCATATCACCGGATAAAAAAGTAATCCGCTCGGTGACACGGTGCTGGTGGGCATTAATAGCCGCCACTGCTAAAGCGGCGTCTGAAGTGTCGGTCGCGTATATTCTTTCCAGAATCTCGGGTGGTAGTTCGCAGGCTAAAGTCACCGCGATGCACCCACTGCCAGTGCCAATATCAGCAACCACCAGCGGTCGCTGCCGCCTTTCATATAAGGTTTGGATTGTTGCCCGCGCCTGATCTACTAAAACCTCGGTGGCAGGGCGGGGAATAAGCACATTTTCATTAACGATAAATTCACGGCCATAAAACTCCCACCGGCCGAGAATATACGCCAGCGGCTTGCCCACCACCCGCTGCTGCAGCATGTCATTAAAAGTTTGCTGGATCGCTTGCGGCAACGATTCATCACTGTGGCTAAAAAGCCAGCTAGATTCTGACATCGAGAGGCTATGGAGTAGCAGCCGCTCCGTGTCAATTGTTGGCGCATCAGACGCAGTAGCCAGAGTTTGGTATCCTTGCTGTAAGGCCTCGCGAATCGTCATAATTATGAGGCTGTGTAGGCTTTGAGCTGCAAGGCGCGCTCGGCTAGGCGCAAGTCATTAAAGATACGATCCCACTCGCCGTTCATAACCGCGGGGATATTACTCCATGATTCTTTAATACGGTGGTCGGTAATGCGATCCTGGGGGAAGTTGTACGTGCGAATTTTTTCCGAGCGATCGCCCGTGCCCACTTGCGTGCGCCGCTCATGTGCTTCCTGCCGCCGAGCGGCTTCTTCTTGAGCTTGCAAGAGGCGTGAGCGGAGAATCGACAGCGCTTTATCTTTATTCTTGTGCTGACTGCGCTCATCCTGCACCGCCACTACCGTGTTTGTGGGAAGGTGAGTAATACGCACAGCCGAGCTGGTTTTATTGACATGCTGCCCACCCGCGCCGCCCGAGCGATACGTGTCAATTCGCAAATCCTCTTTTTTAATCTCAATGTCCATTTCCTCGGCTTGTGGCATTACCGCCACGGTTATAGTCGAAGTATGAATACGCCCCATTTTTTCTGTCGTCGGCACTCGCTGTACGCGGTGAACTCCGCGCTCATACTTCATCGTACCAAAGACATTTTTACCGGAAAGTTCAGCAATAATTTCTTTAAAACCCCCTTGTTCACTCAAACTAGAACTGACCGTATGCATTTTCCAACCATGTAACTCGGCGTAGCGGGTGTAGGCGCGAAACAGTTCTGCGGCAAAGAGCGCCGCTTCTTCACCGCCAGCCCCCGCCCGAATTTCCAGAATGACATCCCGCGCATCCCGAGGATCCTTCAGGATCAAGAGTTCTTTAAGCTGTTCGGTCAGCTCTGCTGCTTCGCGCTCAAGCCGCTTAGCGTCTTCGGCAGCTAAAGACCGCATATCAGGATTGTTCGAAGTAAGCAGCGCGGCTACGTCTTGTTGTTCCCGCTGGACAGCCTCGAGTTTTTCCAGCACGCCAATCAGCTCTTGTTTTTCACTAAGTTCTCGTGCTAGCTCTTTCATTTTACTGACACGCTGCAGCGTGGCGGGGTCAGACATGGCCGCCTGGATGGTGGCTAACTCGGTTTTAAGTTGGGCGAGAGAGGGGAGTGACATCATTAATATAGTAGCGTGCCCGGGGTTGCTGCGCCTAGCAGCTTGGACAGGCTGGCAGGAAAACCTACTAAACGAAAGCCCCTAACCAATTTTGACGACGTTCTTTCGTTTGCTTTTGTGCGCTGTTTTCTTAAGCCGCTTCTTTTTACTGACGGCAGCTACCTCCTGGAGCTTTTTCCGGAATTTATCAACTCTGCCGGCCGCATCAACTAATTTAGTCTTACCCGTATAAAAGGGATGGCACGCCGAGCAGACTTCCACAGTGAGCTTGCTCGCCGTAGAGCCAGTTTTAAAAGTATTCCCGCAGGCACAGGTTACGGCAACTTTCTCGTGATAGGGGGGATGAATGTCTTTTTTCATAAGCTGATGGCCAATAAGTACCGCTTCGATAGTACGGGCAAGTCGCTATTTATGCAAGGCCGCAGGCTCTTTAAAAGTTGCATTTCTTAAGCTTTTCCCCTAGGATGGCTCTATTCATTTATAAATTCACACCTTAAGCCACAACGGGCTGTACCCCCAAGAGTTTCCTTGCTCCTCTTACCTGTTTGTTCCTGGCAGACAGTAAGCTTATAAGGGATCTAAAGAGAACCGCTGTTGGTCTTTAAGGAAGGACTAAGGAGAAACGTAACGTATGACAAAAAGTGTAACCAAATCAATACAAAAAACTAACCCCGAAAAATCTGTGCCCACCCCAGAGCTGCTCGAAATGCTCGAGGCCGGTGTTCATTTTGGTCATGAACGCAGCAAGAAAAATCCTAAAATGGAACCCTTTGTTTTCCAGCAACGCAACCGTGTGGCAATTATTGATTTAGAAAAAACCAAAGAGCAGCTCCAGCGAGCCGTGGATTATATCTACCGACTAGCTTCCACGCCGACCAAAGAGATTCTCTTTGTCGGCACCAAGCGACAGGCACGCGAGATTGTCCGGCGTCATGCAGAATCAGTCGAGATGCCCTATGTCACCAAGCGTTGGCTCGGCGGCACCCTCACGAACTTCTCAACCATCCTCAAAAGCATCGAGAAGTTAGATGAACTCAAGTCTCGCTCGCAGACAGGCGCGCTTGATAAGATGACCAAAAAAGAACGCAGTGTGATGCGCAAGGAAATTAACCGCCTCGAGCAAGTCCTTGAGGGTATAATGGGGCTGCGCTCTTTACCAGCTGCCCTCTTTGTGGTTGGTTCACATGATGAAAAGCTCGCGGTCCGTGAGGCTAAGCGCGTGGGCATTCCTGTCATTGGCATTACTGATACCAACGCCGATCCCGATGTAGTTGACTATCCCATTCCCGCTAATGATGATGCTGTCCGCTCGTTAGACTTGCTGGTAGGTAGTATCGCGCAAGCGATTATGTTAGCGCGCGGACAACAAGGTATAAAGCTTAAGGAAAAAGTGGCCGCTCCAGCGGAAAGCTAAAGCGCCGCTCGCCTAATCTTGTATACTGGTACTAATTATTGATTATTGAGAAAAATATTATGGTCACTATGGAACAAGTTAAAGAATTGCGGGCGCGCACGGGCGCGGGCGTAGTTGATGCTAAAACTGCTCTTACTGAAACTGCGGGTGATATTGATCAGGCCATTACCCTCCTGCGCAAAAAGGGTAAGGCCGTTGCGACTAAAAAGGCTGATCGCGCTACGCGCGAGGGCACGATTGCTACTTATATTCACAGCAACAGCAAAGTCGGTGTCATGATCAGCCTCTTGTGCGAAACAGATTTTGTTGCGCGTAACGAGACCTTTAAAGAGCTGGCGCGCAACCTTGCCCTCCACATTGCCGCAGCCGATCCCACGGTGGTCCGGCCCGAAGATGTTACCCCAGAAGCGGTAGCGGCCGAAGAAGCGATTGCCCTTGAGCAAGCTAAAGCCTCGAGCAAACCTGCCAATATTCAGGAAAAAATAGTTGCGGGCAAGCTCAAGACCTTCCGCGAAGAGCAGGCTCTACTCACACAACCCTACGTTAAAGATCCGAGTCGCACGGTGGGTGAGCTTATTCAGGAAGCCCAAGCTACTCTAGGAGAAAACATCTCGGTAAAAGAATTTAAGCGTTTTTCGATCTAGGGGATAACGTAGTCCTCAAGTAGTCAGGGAAAAGATGAGCTGGTAATCCACCCGCTCATCTTTTTTAACGAGGGGAAAAATGCACTTGGTAGCTCAACAAAGAGAAATAGGGGATAACCTGTATACAACTTCTCTTACCATCACTTGGCGGCAAACTCACTTACTGATAGGATGAAGTTACAAGCTTTCATATCCTGTTTTGGAAGAGTAACAAACCCGACCGACACTGACCGCTTGTAGTTTCATACCACCTGCTATCATGTTCATCCTTCTTAATCTTTTCATTTAAACCTTATGCAACATACGCTTTGAAAGTTTAAGGCTCGTTGTTGTTCCTAGGCATGCTGTACGATATCCTATCACCGATCATATTTTTCTTCTCATTAGGGGGAATTTTGCTTATTATTGGTCGAGTAGTAATTCGTATCCGTCGCGAGCAATTTAATACCTCAATTAAATCAACCGGCCACGACACACCCGGCTTAAGTTCGGCGCTGGGAACAGCGCCCGATACAGACGTCTCGCAGTTCTTGCAACCGAATCAAAAAAGTGTTCATGCTATCCGCAGCCGTGCTGGCCTCTTCTTTAACATGATTGGGCAAACGCGGACTACGGTGAGCACTTCTTGGCAACACTGGCGCCAGCGTCGTCACGAGGCCGCTACTCTCTCTCCCGCTCCAGAGCCCTCTACTCCTATACGTGAGGATACTTCTGTCACAGGAAAGCTCGATACGACTGGAGAGACTGCGTCGCGCTGGGATACTCTTCGCCATCGGGATACCGTTAATGCCCCAGCGAGGAGTCGTCTCGGTTCTTTGCGCTCACGTGTTCGCTTGTTCCGTTCCTCACCCGCGGCGGAAGCAACAGTTCCGGAAGTGGCAGATACTGATGTGCCTGCTGTAACTCCCGCGCCCCGATTTCGTTTAGTCAGTAAGGAGAAAAAAGAAGAGCAGGTAGGAACTTCTCCCGCTGGTTCAGCAGAGAAACCCGAAGAGCAGGGGATCACTCCTGCCGAAAAACAAGTTATCGCCGTGGAATCTACACCAAGTTCACCCACTGTGAAGCAGCAATTTGCAGAAAAAGGTTTTGCTAAATCCCTGCTGAAACGCGCCCGTATCAAAGCGCCGCCGCTGATTGGTCCACTGCGGGAAGCGGTAGCAGCGATTAGTAGTCAGAACTACCAGCAAGCTGAAGACGTTTTGGTGCCGTATATTGTCAAACATCCTAAAGATACGGGTGCCTACATGTTGCTCGGGCGGGCAGCTTTAGGCAAAGAATCGTGGGCCGATGCCATGGAAATATTTGAACAAGTCGTGAAGTGGAATCGCGCGGAAGAGGGGGCCTATGCTGGCTTAGGATATGCTGCCTATCGTGCTGGACGTTTTACCCGGGCCTTAGAAGCACTCCAGCGCGCGTACGAAGCTGACCCCCACGATGAAGCCGTCTTGGACCATTTACTAAGTATTGCTGAAAAATTAGATAACCCTGCCCTCCAGCATTCGATCCATGAAAAAATGGAAGCTTTAGCTCTCGAAAAAGCCCAGCATGCGGCTCAAGCTCAAACGACTGCCTAAGCAAGGGTACGTCAGCTGCGAGCAGTACTAATTACATTAAACGGCGCGGCGCAGGCGTTTGAGGAGGTGCCATCCGCCACCAAGCAGAGCTACCGCCGCGAGTAGCAGTGTAGTCTCGCCCGTTCCTGATTGTGCTGTTGGCGGCACAGCTACTTGAGTCGAGGTCGCTACCGGTAGTGTTGTCGTACTATCTAAGTCTGGCTCGGCAGCGGGCCGTTGTTCTTCTGGCGGGAGCAAGGGGGCAAGCTCTTCCAGAGGCGTGGGCGTGGGGCTCGCTACTAACTCGGCCCCTTCTTCCCGGGTCAGGGAATACCACAGCGCGCCGGCTAAAACGAGCGCTAAAACAATGGCGGTGATGATTACTCCTGATGGTTGCATAACAAACAATTCTACCGAGAAGAAAGCTGCACTGTCAATGGTCCTTGTCCGTGTTTATCTAGAGCCCGTAAGACCTCGGGCGTAAGCTCGAGGATGAAGGGCTTTGTCACTGTCCCGGCGGAGCCGGCACGCCACAGACAAAAGTCCCCCGATACCACGGGTGTCCCGCCTGTGGTGACTTTTATAAAAAAGACGACCAGAATTTTGGTCGTCACCTAAAAAGCTCTTGCGAAATAAGAACTACGCTGTCAGCAGCTGGGCCGGACACTGACTGTGCCGCTGTGCGGGAAACTTCATGAGAAATGACCCCAGAGGAGTGCGCGCATTAACCACCCGCAGGCAGTGATTGACGCTTGGTATTTGCTTGCGAAACCATTGGCGAAACTCAATCAAGTTGTACACGTGGTGCCAAATCTTTTCATCGTCACCAGCATACCCACCCCAAGTCGTGGAATCCACCAACACCGGTGCCCGCACCGCAATTTGCGCTAGGGGGAGGCCATGATCCGCCGCGGTGCGAAAAGCCTTGTCCGCAAATCCTTGTAATTCCAAGTGAACTCTCCGCAACAGCTCGTCCAAGCCACCATTGTCAACACTGATAAAATGTTTTCGGTCAGAGACGGTCAGCCATGCGCGTGTACGCTGAATGTGTTGCAAGGGACAGTGGATAATCATTGCTGCTTCCTTTCTCCGCAAAAGAATTTTAAAGAGCTGTCCAATTCCTTAGAAAGTCTTAAGGAACTATCACCATAAGCTCAAATCGGGATTAGATGATTATAGGACATATGAAAAAAATGTCAAATCTAGAGCAGGCTGTAATTTTTCCTTATTCCATAGAAAAAAGAAAAAGCCGCTGATGTGTATCAGCGGCACGTGGTGTGCTCTCTCATCTTACTACAGTGTTGTTACCGGCCGTATGCTCGTTGCAAGTGAGCGTGGCGAGGACGATACGCTGGCTGGAGCCAGCCCGAGCGGTAAGCTGGCTGAACACCGCCGAAAGTAAACACCGGAATACTCGCCGGTCGCGCGTAGGCATACGGGTAGTAGTGGGGCTGATAATTCCAGCGCGTCAGCGCAGGGTAGTAAGGTTGGGCATAGCTATAGCCGTGATAGTAGCTATACCTTTGCCAGGGATAGACGGTGGGGACCAGTGGCCGGTACGAGTAGTTACCCCACCCGTGTGCGCGAGCAATTACCGCACCACCAAACCACACTGCCGCTGTCAGAACAACCACTGCGAGCGAGCGCATGCAACACCTCCAATAAAGTACAAGGGTTGATTTCAACGCCGACTATATAATAGGGAAGAAATAATAAAATGTCAATCTTCCCTGCCGCAGGCAGCAGGTATTCATAGGAGGCAATAAAAAAGCCTCTGACTATATCCATCAAAGGCTGATTGAGTAGCGCTACAAAAAAGGGGTAAGAACAAAAAGGTGTCAGGGGAGACCGTTGCAATTAAGCTATATCGGTGGCTTCTTTCATATCCGCCAGGTCGTTGATGACGACCACATCTTTGGTCTTAAGGACGAGCTCCAGCGGTGAGAGTACTCTGAACACTTCACCGGGAGGATACCAAAAGCCCGCTCTATCTATTCCTGACTCTGCACACTCCCACCGCAGGCACCCCACAACCTGTAGGGGATCGTGACTGTAGACTCGTGACCCCTCGGGAAGCTGGTAATTGTTATCGCGAGGAATATAGAGTGTCACCGGGTCTCCAGGAAAGATCGCTTTTTTGCACCAGGCGCACGCAATCGCCATCGTGGCTAAGCAATTGTGACAGTACGGGATCTTTCTCTCGTTGTTAAAGTTCAGTCTGACATTATCAAGCGTCTCTCCCCACGCCGCCATTGATCCTACTAGTTGCGTTTCGTGGCCGCAGAGAGCGGTATATGTTCTCCGTCGCAGCCAGGAGTACCAAATCTCACTCCAGAGCTTCATCTCTCACCTCATTTTGTATAAAGATCATTACCGTAAAGAGCCTACCTCACTTGTAAATGAGAAATAAGCGGTAGTCAATTCTTACTAAGTGGTGGTAGAAGTTGTATTCTTGTTCAGGATATCTCAAGCTAAAGTAAGGCACAAGAAAAAGCACAGCAAGTTCTTTTGAGAAAGGAAATGCTATGTCTAAGTGGCAAAGGCTAGAATTGTTTCTCCTGATCGGTATTGTGACCTACACAATCGGCCATGCCTGGGAAATTTCGCGGCAACATCTACCCCATGATTATTGGCGGAAGGATGTATTTACTGGAGAAAGATTCTGGGAATTCACTTTCCATGGAGTAGAACAGCTCGATGATTTACCCGAAGGGGGACATCGTATTTTTCTATCACGGACGGGTAGTCCGCATATCATTTCTTGCTTTCGGATCCGGGGAAAGCAACCTATTCGATTCGCAGGCATTCACTTCTTCGTCGAAGTGAAAGAGCGTGACCACATCCATGTTGATCGCCAAACGCACATTACGTCACTCTACCCTTAAATCCCGAGAGCTGTCTCCCCAGCTCTCTTTTTTATATAAAATTTTGGCACAAAAATCCCGTCCGCACCAAACGTGTGGACGGGGAGAACAAAAGAACACATGATCAAGCATTCTTTTCTTTTTGCTGACTGGCGAGTGTCCGTACCCGTTCAGTCAGCAGGGCGGTATCAAAAGGCCGGCGAAATATCTCGGTACAAGACGCGCGCTCAACTTCCGTAGCGGCTGCCCTGTCGTTGAAAAGCCCGACGACGGGAACATCTGCATATCGCGGATTTCGCCTCACTCGCTGGACGATAAGGCTCGCTTGAGTGTGCACCATTGCGTAGTCAACGACGAGGCAGTGAGGATGAAGCGCTTCCACCTTGATACCTGCCGAGAAGCCATCAGTGGCATAGTCAATCGTAAAGTACTGGCTCTTGAGAGTCGTAGTCATCGCCTCAATCATAGCCGCGTCTACGCCAACAAGCAGGACCATCACTCTGTCTTCATTCTCCAGGTCACCGAGAGGGATGCCGTATTCTTTCAGAAAACTGATCAGGTACTCTCGGGGTATACGACGATGCTGTGAGCCGGGAATACGGTAACCTTTGATGCGCCCGGAATTGAACCACTTATTCATCGTGCTAGGCACAACGCCGCAGATCTTGGCAGCCTGTCCCACCGTGAAGACAGTCTTCATGACAACTCCTCCTGTATGCAAAAAGAACAACCATATAACTTCAATGAGCAACTAATATATAGCACATACCAGAAAAAAGGCGAGTCCAGCCAATTTTCTCTCTGTACTTTCCAGCTCGCCAAAATAAATGTAGGATCAAGACATGGATTATCGAGAGGAGGTGTGAGTCGTATGCATAGCATCAAATACGGTGTTGTCATTCTCTTAGTCACATTGGTCATTGTTCCTTCGGCCCTTGCGCAAAGTGAAGAACTTGAAGACCCTGGCATCACACCCGACAGCCCCTTCTATTTCCTCGACAAGTGGGGTGAGGGTATTGGCCTCTTCTTTACCTTTGGCCGAGAAGCGAAAGCTGCCAAGCAAGTCCGCTTAGCTGAAGAACGCCTGGCCGAAGCCAGTGAAATGGCCGACAAAGAGGAGGACGAATTGGCTGAAGAAGCGATAGATAAATATGGGGAGCTGATCAGTGGCGCAGCTTCAAACTTAGCCGCCGCTGCCCGCAACGGAGAGGATATTGAGGCGGCCCTCACTGATTTAGTTACCAAGGCAACCAGCATTCACCAGACTGTATTGGCCGAGGTATATACCAAAGTTCCCGAACAAGCCAAGCCAGCCATTGAGCGGGCGATGACGCAGAGTGCTCAAGGCCAAGAAGCAGCCCTTAATGCTCTATCTGGTGAACAGCAACAGACAGTTAGAGAACAAGCGGCACAACAGCGCGAGGCAGTAGAGGAACGCCTCAATCAACTCCGCCAGCAAGGGGCCCCTATTCCAACCATCCCATTTGGCAATGAAAGCGGAAGTACCCCTGGAGCGCCAGCAGGTGTCCCTGGGCGCGGCAACACACCAAGTGGTTTAAGAACATCACCCGAAAGTTCACCTGCCAACACCGGCACATCGCAGAATTCTGTGAGACAAGATCAGGTCTCAAGGCCAGCAACACCTGGACGACCATAAGCAGCAAAAAGTGCAAGCCCCATTAAAAAACACCCCAACGGCTGTATGAAAGCGTTGGGGTGTAGATGGTACCTGTGGGTTTGTAATAATATGTTTACTCTAGCCTTAGCGCTAAGATCCTACTAACCGATTGTTCGGCAGCAGGTTCTCTTGGAGTTGCTTGCGAATCTCAACGTTGAGAAGAGCCGCATCATACCAGGTAAAGCTTAGGTGGGGCGATGAAGCACATTGGCCCAGGGCCCGCACTACTGCATTGTGATTCTCTTTATTGTAGCGAAAGATATAAACCTCCCCAGTGTTAGTGCGTCGGTGCACAGTGAAGATTTTACTGGTCATGTAACCTCTCCGTAAAGCTGAAGGATTCAAGAGTAGGGCGTCTATTGGAAAAGAGCGGTTGCTAAAGAAAGAAGTGAATGCTCAAAGATTAGAACACTTTGGAACCAGCGGCAATAAGCACTACCACTTTTTGTAGAGGAAGGATCAAAAAAGCAGCATGCCCTCTGTTCCTATTGTTTACTTAGCCAGGTGGCCATTATTTTGCCCAGTTCCTGCTCGTGTCCGGCAAACATGTGGTCAGCATCGGGAATGATTTTGTAGGTAAATTCGGGCTGCCGCTCGCGCAATATAGCAACAATCGCTAGCGTGTCTCCCCAGGTGTATTCATCTTTTTCGCCGTAGATAACCAAGCTAGGCTTGCGAATCGCTTTGAAGTAGCGAAAGAGGGGCTTACGAGAAAGTTTAACAGGGCGCAGCACCTCTAGAAAGGGGAAGCAGTTATAGTCACCATCAGGATTGGCAATATCGTAAAAAGCGCTATATGAGAAGATTGGTTTTGGCAATATCTCGGGGATAATGTTTTCGGCCTGCCGCTGCCGGATTTTCTGCTTGGCCTGCTTAAGGAGTCTATTGAATGGTTTTTTACCTAAGAGATTATAGTAGATGCCTGTATCGTCACCGCCGGCCAGGAGTATGTACGTGCTGATGCGGTTTTTTGGTCTATAGTGATCATACACACAAATTTTGTTGGCGCCGGTGGAGGAGCCAACCAATGAAAATTCCCGGTACCCCTCGTGACGGAGAAAGGCAATCGCCGCGTCAATATCGTGCACACAATCTCTAATTTTTTCATACGCCATGCCGAAGCACTTGCGCTTGACCTGGCCACGCTGCACTACATTGAGCTTCTTAATGAGATGAGCGCCGCGATTGTTAAAGGTAAGGTAGGAGATGTTGCGTTTCGTGAGCGCATCAGCCACGGCGCGATGGGTGTGCTCGTCGTAAAATACTGACGAACTTCCATTGCCATGCAGATAGATCGCCACTCGTTTGCGGCGCTTTGCCCGATACAACAGACCAGGTAACGTTATTCCATCGGCGGTCGTAAACGCCACAAGGGTAGGGGTGCTCATACTAGTGTCTTCTCTAAAATCAAAGCCATCAGATATTGTAGTGAGCCTAGCTTAAAAATCAAGTTTCTACGGTAGTTTGGCACTGCTTAAAAAGGTCATTGACGCATGTTAACGGCCTCTTCTATAATGCACCTTTGCTCATTGATCAACACGAATCCAGCCCACTAGAAAGGGTAGTAGAATGCAACCGTACCAGATGAAAAACTGGAAAGAGGTAGAAGATACGTTGCAACGCAAGGTGCCACCGATGGCGCGGCTTACATCGATCTCATCGTTTGCAGTGGATCATGAAGAACTTCTCTGCCCCCAATGCCAACAAAACACGGTGGTATGTTGTTATGCTGACTCTTGTGTGGCAGGTGATGCAACGCACGACAATTTCTGTCATGTCTGCCTTAACCCTGAATGTGATTATGTGATTTACACAGAGATGGTCTCGTACTCGGGTGGCAACAATTGTCCTTATTGTATCTTGGCCAAATAATGAGGAGTAAACAACCATAGTGCCCACAGAGAGAATCTGGGGGCTTTTTTCTTCTTAAGAAATCTCACTTGGTCCAAAAGGTAAGAGAGAATTGGAGCCAAATCAAGGGCGAAATAGAGCGCTTGGCGAGTATATGTGAGTGTTCTTTGGCCAATAGAGGTTTACAACCAAAGAAAAAACCGCCGCAGTTGATGGACCATGGCGGTGGGCTACAACGAACACAAAGGATAGGAGGAGGTTACGCCGGGGCTAGACCCAGCTTCATTAATTCGGCTCCGTGAGGACCCGCTGTGCTTGCGATCACGCAGGATAGTTGATCTCGATGAGCGCGAAGCAATCCTGAAAACGCTGTCCGTAGAGAAGGTCCGATGCTGGCACGCGAGTGAAATTGCCAGGTCCATGGCAGGCGCAGGGCGGCGTTTAATTGAGCGCAGGCGTCTCCTACGGCAACAACGATATCAATCGCCGACTCACGCGTCTCATACCCTAGAATCGCGCCATCTCGCCAATTGCCGAGCACCTGGGCCGCTGGCTTCACTGGTAATTCGTCCATCGCTGTGGCAATGAGAGAGCGGAATTGATCTTCGGCAGGTGCAAGCATGTCGTGAGCTACATTTCGGGACTGCCCACAGGCTTCAATCTGATGCCTCATCCGCTCCGGTGCTCCATCCAGGCAGAGGATTGTCCACCATAGTGTTAGGCCGGCTGTGGGGTAGCCATCCGCCACCCCTTCTTCTTCTGGTGTCGAGACGTCTACGACGTGGATACGTGAACCTGGTGTCTGGGTCAGTGGTTCGAGCTTACGCTCAACCCAATTTCGTGGCGTAGACGCAAGGTACGCCAGGTAGTCGAGCCACCAGGCATCCGCGCGCCTAGTGAGTATCACATCTATCACCTTCATGGCTTTATCCTCCCTTGTGGTTGGGAAAGGTCAGGTTTTTCCGCCTGCGATTACAGTACGTCATGTTTGAACAGCGTCAAGTTTTTACGTCCAAAAGGTAAGAGAAAAGGAGTTTACGAGCGTTCTCTGGCCAGCAAAGATTCGGAAATAAAAAGCCCGTGGTGAGTTGCCACGAGCACGGGAGTGTTAACCAATCAGGGCATGGTGAGATTCTGTTCCTTTCAGTCTCCTGTTCAAGTCTTCTACTTTCTCTTCAAGCGTCATTTCCTCCCACGGCTTCCAGCCATGTTTCCGTTTGCATTTTTCGCATAGGGGATGGTAGTCATTCAATGAGGCTGTAACTTGATCTCCGCATTCACTGCACTGTGTGATTATTGCCACGGGTTATTCTCCTCTCGTAAAGAACAGGGTAAACTTCTATCCAAAAGGTAAGAGAGAATTGGAACCAAATCAAGGATGAAATACAGGCGTTTGCGGGGATTTATGATGGGAGCCTGGGGAGGGAAGCTGTCTAAATTCGGTTGGCAGAGATAGTTTGGGACCAGCACTCATTGACAGCACCAAGCCATGCAATACCGTTAATCTTACGGACTAGTGCACATTTTCAATTGGGAGAAAATTAGCAATGACTGATACATACAAAACCTTCGGCGACTTCTTTGACGCAGTGCGCGAGACAGAAATCGTGGAAGGGCAAATCTGGATGGATGAGTATAGAGACCTGCTTGACGAAGCACGCTGGCAAAAAACCAGACAAATGCAACTTACCGATGAGCTCGTCACCTGCTTTGCTCAGAACATGGTAGTCATGTTTGGGCAACGCATGTTGAGTATCTGCACCCATGAGCTGTATGTCAGCACGGGCAAAAGGGGCCACGCATTTCTCACGGAAGTTCGCAACGCGGCACAACGCTTTGGCGTTGATGTAAGTCAGGTCATAGATGTTCCCATCACACCCACGGAAGCGGTCGCGCGAGCCAGTCGTGCTCGACCACACAACTAGTGCATTCCCACTCAGAGCAAAATACACAAACACACCGCATGGCATACTCCATGCGGCTTTTTCTTGCCTCGGTTCCAATCTCAATTCCGTCCAGAAACGAAGTCACCCCGCTGCTTAAAAGGTAGCTCTTCGGTCCAGTGCCTGCTGGCACATGCCTCAGAGTTCTTCGAAGTACAAGGAGGCTTCTTAATAATAGTCACGTACGTGACCTGTTCTCGAGTCCGGCGGGTAGGAGTCGAACCTACCTAAACGGGTTTTACATGCCCTTTTTGTTTCTGGCTAAGGTAGCCATGGACAGAAAGTATTTCTGTAAGCCACGAGAGGACTGGGTCGCTTTTTCATTCTCAAATAAAACGGAGCATACTTCATCTCGAAGTCGCGCAATTTCACGGCGCCTGACAGGTAAAAGTTTTGGATTCGTTAATGTCCTATCTAGTTGTTCAAGGGTGCGTGCAGCAGCATTCTTGAACAGCAGCGGCTGATTTTTTTCTTTCCACCGTAGTGCTCGTTCATAATCGCTGCCGACATTGCCCAACTGCTCTGCTAATGACATTTTTTCCCATTCCATATTTGGATTTATTGCGTGATCAGCGAAGTTACTATGAACAAGATTTTCTTTCTTATTTCCTCGTCTTCTACATTGCGAGAGGGATTGCCCACACTTGGTCGAATATTAATCATGGAGTCGAATTCTATCATTTCAGGCATTGGTAAGTTGGGATAAATATTAATACCCCATAAGTTAGTTTGCACTGAGCCGTGATCAAGCATAAATGCTTCTGCGTCGGCATGCAGTTCGCCGCCTACGGCCATTGTTTTTTTCTCAATGTCCACAACGGCTTTTACTAAATCACCAAAGCGCTGCGCAGCAATTTCTTTCAATTGCTGAGCACTAATAGGTGTGTTAATCAAAATGATATCTGACATACGTCCGGCGGGTAGGAGTCGAACCTACCTAAACGGGTTTTACAGACCCGCGCATCAGCCGCTCTGCCACCGCCGGAAATTACTATCTTCTTACTAGTAAAGAATATCGTAAAAGAGATAGTTGGAGCCAGCTGTCGGATTCGAACCGACGACCTACAGTTTACAAAACTGTTGCTCTACCACTGAGCTAAGCTGGCCTATTGTGACATTTATTGTACTATGCATTTATGCAGAAAAGGGATGAAATAATCAAGCGGCTGCTGGAACAGACGGCTGAAGTCATTACCCCCGAGGAATTTACGGCACGACTGGAATCAGGCGAGGCCTTAACCCACTATATTGGCTTCGAAATCTCGGGCTATGTCCATATTGGTCAGGGAATTATGAGTGCCTTAGTGATAAAAGACTTACAAGACTTAGGCGTAAAGTGCACAGTATGGCTGGCTGATTGGCATACGGCAATTAACGACAAGCTTGATGGTACTAAAGAAACCGCCGCGCGCATTGGCCAGGGATACTTCAAAGAAGCTATCACTGCCTGCCTCCAGGCGGTGGGCGCAGATCCTGACAAAGTTGCCTTCAAGCTAGCCAGTGAACAGTATGCGGAAGATCCGATGGAGTATTGGGGGATAGTCGTAACTGGACTAAATAACACGACGCAGTCTCGTCTCATGCGGAGTATGAGCATCATGGGGCGCGAGGCAAGCGGGGAAGTGGAAGGAGCGAAACTTTTGTATCCCGCGATGCAGGTAGCAGACGTTTTTTACCAATCTGTGGATATTGCTCATGCCGGCATGGATCAGCGCAAAGCCTACGCCATTATGCGTGATGTGGCGGAAAAAATTACCCCTGATCAATCCAAGCCCATCGTTTTGCTCCACCATCTCCTGCCGGCCCTTGATGATCCTGAAGGAAAAATGAGCAAATCAAAACCTGGCAGTGCTTTGTTTGTGCATGATTCGCCGGAAGAGATTAAAACCAAAATCAATAAAGCATTCTGTCCCGAAAAGGACATAGTTAAAAACCCTGTGCTTAACTGGACCAAGCTTATCTTGTTTTGGGATCGCCCGGTGCCCCTGGTAATCGAGCGAGAAGAAAAACATGGGGGAAACCGTGAATTTACTACCTACCAAGAACTGGAAGCAGCCTATGCCGCCGGGGAAGTTCACCCGCTGGACCTTAAAGCAGCCGTCGCCCGAGAATTGATTGCTCTGCTGGCACCAGTCCGAAAACACTTCGTCCGGTCAGACATAGCGGCGAAAAAAGAAGAACTCGACAAAGTACTCGAAAGCCGTTAATTTTTGCACTACGGCCCACCGAGGCTTACGAGCTTTGGCGAGGCTGCGATCTTTTTAATATCTTGCCGATGTAGCTCAGTGGTAGAGCAACTCCATGGTGGGCCGCAAGCCCTGCCCTTTCTGACAGTAATGTCAGAATTGCATCCCGAATAACGGTTAATAGCCTTACAGTGAGGCCAAGACCGTGGCCCTGCTCATAATGGGGCCCGAACGACTGACAAGGGAGTCGCTTAAAAAAGCGATAAGATACAGTCTAGCCCCTCTATAAATTTTTAATGAAGGAAATGAGGGTATACGCGAAGGAGTAGGTCACCAGTTCAATCCTGGTCATCGGCTCACTGCAACTAACAAATTTCGCCACCGACTCTTGTCTCCAGTACACTGCTAAGGATGAGGAATCTAATGCTAAAAGTACTGGTGCTGCTGATATTGATGGTGGCCGGCTTGGCCACGTGGTTTTGGGTTGACCAGAAAAGTTTCCAAGATATTCCAGAAACTCCGATTGTCAGCATCCGGGATCAGACTAACCAAGCAACACTGACCATGACTCTTATTCATCAGGGGGGAGAGGGCAGACAGGTCTTAGTGTGTGAGCAGAAATCGTGTGATATCAAAGCGGCCCCACCCACGCTCACCGGGGAAGCGGTCTTTGATGGTACATCGTGGTTTTATTACCACGAATACGAAGATGAGCAGTTGCGGCGTCAGCGTACCATTTTGCAAAAGGTGGAGCCTACCACCAACCACACCGTACCCATTATTGAAGATACGCCGCTCACCACGCCCCGGGGCTTACATATTAGTCCTAACGGTCAGCACCTGGCTTTTTTTCTTGACAACATTGATCAGCCCAAAGTTAATTTAACAGAGCTGTGGTTTTATGATGCGGCCAAAGACGGCATCCGCCTGCTGGCCGAAAAGCTCTATCGGCCGGATATACTTACTCCCGTGCGGTGGAATCGTTCTTCAAGTCTGCTCTGGTTTTTAGCTGACAATGGACCGCAGGATAAACCCGGGGAAATGATCGAACTCATTATTGCTCGTCTCCAGCCAACCTCTGTTAAAGTAGAGTTTAAACACCTGCCCTGGGAAAAATTACGGGATGTGGCCGCGACCGGGGTAATGGATATTACTGCCTCCGGTGACATGCTTGCCTACGCCCACGAAAATTTGTTTACTGGCGGGCAGCTCGTGGTTGCTGCGGCCACGGGCGACATCCAGCAACTTTCTGTCCGAGGCCGTATACCGTATGTTCAGTGGCTGGAAGATGGCAGCCTTCTCTACGCCGTACAGGACACCCACGGTTTTACCTTGTGGCGCCTCCAGAATGCTGTCCACCGCCATGTCGCTCGGCAAAACGGTACGCTGCATTCGGCCCAGAGTAACGTGCAAGGAGAATACATCGCCTTTATTGCCGCCACGGTTGCCAAGCAACCACAGCTCTACTCCCTGCATCTCCCCAGCGGCCAGCTAACCCATGAAGGAGCGCTGCGTGTCGCCCAAGGTGATCTTAAAATTATCCATCTTCAGGCGGTGGAAACCGTTAAGGAATCTTTGGTCGCCGGCAGTATGTCAGAATTTGACGATGCCGAATTGGTCGCCTTTATTGATCAACAACTTGGTCGCATTGTGGGCAACAACGAGGTGCAGCCCAAACGTTTAATTATGACTGAACAAGTAAATACAGTGTACGTTGACTACGTCACGCAGAATGAGGATGAACGACGCATTCTCATTGCGGTGCGCGATATTATACATGCTGAATGGTCAATTAAGGCCCGTTACCAGGCAGTGCAAGCCGAGTGGAAAAAAGTGCAGGGCGGCGGCTTACAGGATCCTGCTCCTCTTCGCTTTTATGAATGGGAAGAGAGTCTACAACAGTGGATCCTCAAATCAGCGCGGCCTTAAAGCCTCTCTTGTAAAATATGGCGATATAGTACATAGTTTGAGCCTACCGCTTGCTCGAAACTAATCCGCTAACCAGATAACCTATGAGCCAAGACAGCCTTATTCGCTTACAGTGTACCGCCTGCAAGTCTTTCAACTACCATACGCGGCGCAATCTCCGCCTGCAAAATGCGGCGAAGCTTGAACTAAAAAAGTTCTGCAGCAAGTGCCGCCAGCACGTCACCCACAAAGAGAAGGCGAAGAAGTGAAGCGAGGCAGATCAGTGTCGAGCGGAACCCCGCACCAGAATAAATTCGGTGCGGGGTAGTCAAAAATCAGCCAGTCGCTATGATAAGACGTATGGGGGGTGTGGTCTACCGGTATGACAATCGCCTCCAAAGCGATTAGAGAGGGTTCGATTCCTTCCGCCCCCGCA